>CAZRKA010000018.1:0-20119 GCA_964600345.1 uncultured Chitinophaga sp.
CCCGGTCTGCAGATCAGCACCATCAGCAGGGGAATATCCATAGGCAGCGAACTTGAATATACCGACGAAATTACGCTTGGGAGATCACTAACAGGTCGGGTGCCCTACGTCATCTGATTTATTCTTTTAGGATTTTAAATATCCCCCGGCCTTCTTCTGTTTCTATGATGATGAAATACAATCCGCTGTTCAAACTACTTATTTTGATTTCATTTGTTCCGGCCTCCATTTCAGTTTTATAAACTTCGCGCATGTTGCAGTCAAGAACAAGAAGCCCGGCATTGCAGTCAAATTCAATGTTGAAATAATTACTGAACGGCGAAGGATAAATCTTAAGCCCGGCAAAAGTGTGCTGATTGATACCGCTTTGTTCAGGGCAGCTTATTTTCACCCATCTGCAAAATGTATCCCTGCATTGTGCACTGTCTTCTGCAACCGCACAAACTCTGAAAAGACCGGTATCTGCAAAATGCCATAGTTGTGATTTGTTGCTCACCAAACTTCCGCCGTCGCCAAAATCCCAGTTCACTTTCAGCAAACCTTTGTTGGAATGAAGGGTGAGCATCCTGGTATAACAGTCGCCCTGACTTAAAGTATCAATGCCCTGTATCTCGAGATTACACGGTATAATTTCATCGCAATAGATAACGACTCTAAGATCCGCTGTATCCGAACAGGCAATCGAATCCTCTATGATTAGTCTGACATTGTATGTACCGTTTTGCTTATAGGTATGTATTTCGTATTTATTATCCGAACTGTCGCCGTCGCCAAAATCCCATCTTATTTTCCTGGCATTGCTGCTGGTTATGGTAATAAACTCCATTTCATTGCATGAATAACTTAATGTATCGACCGAATAAATGCCAATCTCACTAAGATCACAGGGATTGCTGCAACTGACAATGACGCTTATGCAAAGAGAATCTGCGCAACCATTGGCATCCTGTATCCTGCCACATACCTGATAAGTTCCGTTGGATGTATAAAAATTCTTCGGTTTGATGCAGGTGCATGAATTCCCGTCGCCGTAAGTCCAGCTATATGATGTGGCAGTACCTCCCGAAACATTGTACTTAAAATACAAATGACTGCAATTGCTTAAAATTGTGTCAAGATAAACACTGTCAAGCGACAGGGTACAGGGTGTTTGTGCTGCCGCAGAACCTGCAAACGCAAGAAAAAACAAGATCAGGTAGATTTTTTTCATAATTCCTAGACAACAAAAATAATGAAATTGTTGCTTTATTAATTTACTGTTATATGCTACAGATGAACAATTTCCGGAAACAAATTGTCAGTATGATTTTACTTCAATCTTAGTTTTACCGTCTTTGATGTAAAAAATAATCAAGCGACGTTCGTTAAGCATAAAATACCTGTCGATTGTTTCCGTTCTTATCCATCTTGGAGAATAGGTGCCTGTGCCTGATTCACACCTGTATAATTCTACAAAACCCGGCAATAAACTGCTGCTGAGCATAAAAATTGAATCATTCTGTGTACAGGTAGCCAGTATGACTGAACTGTCTCTCCTTATCTGACGCTCAAACAGCAGATGGGTACCGTCTCCCAGACCCGGGACTCTGTACGATTTCATATCATTACCAAGTCCGCCCGGATCAAGCAATTTAGATTTGCCGTTTATAAAAATTACCGGTTTGGGAAACTGGAAATAGAATCGATAAGCCGATCCGTAAACTGAAAAAAGCACGGGATCGAGTATCAGATTCTCCGGGAATTTAACCTGATTGTAATGACTGATCTGCACATTTTTTTTGATTATTGTCACTCTGCTTACCTCATGCACACTGTCGTTGAGGTAAAATTTCCCTATAAGCATCTTACCGCTGTCAATATCCGGCAGTATCAAATGCTTGGAATCTGTTATTTCAAGAGGAAAATAAGGTGGAATTGAAAAGGCCTGAGCCCGTGTAAATTTAAACAGATAATAATTGCTTATTTTCAGATTTTCATCAAGAATGAGGATAGCATAGCGTATTGCAGACTTCATTGATTTTCCGGCATAATACCTGATTCCGGCATAAATTTTATTCTTATAAAAAGTAAGGTTTACAAAACTGAAATCCTGAACAGAACTTTTTAACTGGTCTTTATCCTGATCATGACTAAATCCATGCAATCTGACGGCTTTGCGATAAAGCGGCATAGTAATACCTGTATCTTTACACAGTTCACGCTCTGCAACTATTGTATCAGCGCTTACAGACTTCAGACATATTTTTTTCTGATGCGCATAAACCAGCCTGTCACCGGAAACATGAAGTCCTAAAATTAAATCTGCTTTTATATCCGTCAGACAGTTTGTTAATAGAAAAATTAAAAAATATCTGTTTTTCAAATAATACCAAACGCCGGAAGTTTTATATTTTTTCAAAATACTGAAATTTCTTTAATGAATCTGGAAACAGGAAATCCCATGACATTGTAATAGCAACCACTTATTCTGCTGATTCCTGTATAACCGATAAATTCCTGAATGCCGTAAGCTCCGGCTTTGTCGAGCGGCTTGTATTCTGCCAGGTAATGATCTATCATCGAATCGCTGAGCTCATTGAAATACACATTGGTAGATTCGGAAAACAATATTTTTTTTTCTGAACTTCTTACGCAGACACCGGTATAAACCGTATGCATATTTCCTGATAATTTTTGCAGCATCAGTCGGGCTTCTTCAATATTCAATGGCTTATTCAATACCTCATCTTTCAGCCAGACAATGGTATCGGCAGTAACCAGCAAAGCATTGCCGGGAATGGCTGCTTTATAAGCCAGGTTTTTTTTTTCGGCAAGGTATTCAGGTATCTTTTCAGCTTTGAGATGCGGGTGAAAATCTTCCTCAACATCAATATTTACCAACTCCAGTTCAAAACCACTGTCTGCAAGTAACTGTCTGCGTCTTGGACTCTGAGATGCCAGCAGGATTTTATGCGGGAAAAATACCTTCATATTATGCAAAAATCAGGTTAATAACACCGGCCAGCATAATAAATTTCAGCAATTTGCTCGAAGAGCCGTAGTCATCCCTGTTTCTGGTCCGGGCTAAATGATTTATAAAGTACAGCAGTGAAAAGGTAATCAATCCCATAATAATTGAAGCTGCGTACATATCAAGTCCCCAGCTCAGAAAACTGTATAAACCGCAAAGAATTATTTCGATTCCTGTTATCACATAAATCATGATCTTGGCTCCTTTCACTCCGGCAACAATTGGATAGGTTCTTATGCCGGCTGCCTGATCCCCTTCCATGTCCTGCATATCTTTAACCAGTTCGCGGATAAGACTTATCAGAAATGAAAATACGATATACCCTGTAAAATTCATTATCCCGGCATTTGTTTCGAATCCTATTAGCAACACGCAACAGGCTATAACAGCTGCGCTGCACATGGCGACTATCATATTGCCGATTAAAGGAATACTTTTCAGTTGCATTGAATAGAGGTATAACAATGCAATGATACACACATTGAAAACGGCATATTGCATGCTGAACCAATAGGAAATCAACAATGATATTACATTGAGTATGATATACAGAATCACTGCATTTTTTTTGCTCATACTAACACCCACTATACAATCATCCGGTTTATTGATTTTATCGGTATTGATATCAAATATATCATTGATAACATATCCGGCAGCCGCAGTAAGTATAGCGGGAATTATCAGTAAAACCGACTTCAAAACATAATCTGCGGTTTGTTCATCTCTGTATTTAATCAGTATAACCAGCATGGTAATGGCTATGATTATCAGATTAAGCGGCCGAACTATATGAACAGGATTTTTCACACTGTCAATATTCAGAAATATATTTTAAATTGCCAATAAATTGTTCGCCACAGGTGTTTAAAAGTCAGTATGCCATACCCCTTCTTTTTCTAGTGTTAATGCCGCTTTCGTTTATCGCAGGATTTTTGTATCCGGAAATTAAACAAATGCTGGCACTATATCCCAGAAACCCCGCTTATCTTAGTGGAATAGTAGGAACAATTTTTGTTCACAAGGACCTGGAACATTTCAGCTCCAATTGCCTCCCCTTGTTTGTCTGTTTGTTTGGAATTTATTTCTTCTATCGCGATCTGGCAAACAAGGTATTAAGCATTTCGATATTACTAACAGGCCTGTTAATCTGGTTATTTGCAAGACCGGCTTTCCATATCGGTGCCAGCGGATTGGTATACTCACTCGTATTATTTGTTCTGGTTAGCGGAATAATTCGCAGAAACAAAAAACTAAGGGTATTTGCTCTTATGGTTCTGGTGTTTCAAAGCGGATTGTTGTGGGGAATTTTTCCAATGGACGATGAAGTCAGTTGGGAAAGTCATCTTTTTGGCGCCCTAAGCGGTAGTTTAATGGCATTTTTATTCAGACATCAGGGACCACTTCCCGACAGGCAAACCGAATGGAATGAAGACGATATTCAGGAGGATGAAGACGAATACGCCGGAATTTAATTCTTGCTCAATTATCTAATTACAATAAACTGACGGTAAGTAAACATCCCGGAATTTTCCAGCCTGAAGATATAAATCCCGGCCGGCAAATCGGAAATTTCAATTTCGGAAGGCATTATATCAAAGAAGATATTCCTGTATACTCTGCCTTGCAAATCAGAAATTTGAATACCGGCAGAATTTAAATTGTCTATATTTGAATGAATAGCTATTCTATCGACAGCCGGATTCGGATACAATGACAAGTCTGATTTTGTGGAATTTATATCGTTAACGGAGCTTGTATAGTTAAGCAATGGCAATTCAATATATGATGCATTGCCGGCATGAAGAAATACGGTGTTAATTGCCTGCTGAGGATTATTGAGCGAATCGGTGCTGTTGCCGGGATACATGTCTCCGCCGTTGTTCTGATTGCGGTTAAAACGGGGGTAATTTGAAGAAGATATAATGATGCGGATACTGTGTCCACTGAGGAAAGTGATTGCAGTAGCCGGCATGGTGATAACACAATCGTAAATCTGTCCCGGCACCATCATCGCAGTTTCTGCAGCCGTGAATCCGTTTCTGAAACGCATACGCATAACACCGTCGTTTACCAGCATAGATTTGCCGTCGGGATAAACATCGCATATCCGGATGTCGAAATCTGTATCAAGTTTATCGGAACTTACTTTCAGGTAAATTTTGATATTGCCCTTTAAAACTACATTTTGTGTAAATGCCCTTGAAGTAAAACTCAGATTGTCGCTTCTGCTTTCAATAGCATTGCTCTGATCGTAGGGCCCCTGATCAAGGTCCGATCTGAGAGTTGGACCGCCAATCGTTGGCGATGGATCGGCAGGGTTGTAAGTATATGAAATACTGTCTCTTGCAGAGCCTGGCAGTGAATTGGTAAGACTCACAGTTCCGCGGTTCAGATAAAATTTTACAGCTGTTGTTCCTGAAGGAGGCCAGACTGCACTTTGTTGCCATACGTTCTCACCCATCTGGTAATAGATATAGTAATTATTGGAGTCCCAGCCATTACTGATATTGCGGAGATAAAAATCGAAGAACTGAAGAGACATACTGTCGTTTTTGTTTTCGGCATTCGGATAACTTAATTCTCCCTGAACAGCCGTTCCTACTCTTGCTGCCCCATTTCCACCATGCACCCAAGGTCCCATCAGAATCTTGTGTTTGTTTCTAACCGTAAAAAATGATCTTAGTCGCAGTTGTTCAAAATGGTCCAGCATCAGCTGGGTATTGTGGTCGTACCATCCCCCAACCATAAAACAGGGTACTTTTATGCTATCCGCATAATCGTTGGCAGATTGAACAAAATTCCAGGCGTTATCCTTAAACGGATGAGCCAGTATAAATGTACCCAGACCGAATTCCAACTGATCCAGTTGTTCAACATATTCTGTTCTGAGAGCTCCATTCGGATAATATTCGTTGTAATCAAATTGGGGTGCAGCTACCGAAGGGCAGATGCATACCAGATGAGGCGGGTTTCTTTTCGCCGTTTGAAACTGTACTTTACCCAGTGCCGACGGACCCCAGGTTCCAACTTTGCCATTGCTCCATGACTGAGAAGCTATCCATTCGACAGTCGAATAACCATCGTCTGTTCGGTCGGGACTTCCGATATAAGCCGCCTTGAAGGATCCGTAAAAACCTCTCCAGTCTGTAATTACAAATATATATTTAGACGAATCGAGTTTTTGTCCAATACCAAGGGGCAGGCCTGCTATTCTCGAGATCTGCCTGTTATAGGGTGTCTGAATAAGTATGACCGGTCCATTGCTCATACCTGCAGGAATATAAATATCAGCTGCTAGTTTGCGGTCATCAGACATCGGAATGGAATCTACGACAGGCACCAGAATGGCTCTGACATTAAGCGCAATAATTACAAAGGAGGATAAAAGTAATAGTTTTTTCATAATCATTACAAATTTAAGCAAGTCGTATGAAAGTTAAACCTTGGCGGATCTTTGCAAACCGGTATTTCTTGCACAACAGGAATTAAAGTGTAAATAAAAAAGGAATACATTTCTGCATTCCTTTTTCTGTTATATCATCAAAATTGCATTAGCTACATCCGCTGGTTGTTCCACAGGTTAGGCAAGTATAACATGTGCCGGAGCGGACGGTGATATTTCCACAGCTTTTGCATGCAGGAGCATCACCCATACTTGGAGGTGTAATACCAGGTTTTTTTACTGCCTTTGGGGCCGAAATATTTGAATTTGATACACTGTTTTCAGTTACGAGACTAGGTTGTATTTCATTTTGTGCCAGGTTGTAATTGCTGTCAACAGGTGTGATTTCATCTGTGATTTTTGGTTTGATATGCAATTGTTCCTGACGGTTGAGGTATTCGAAGCCCAGAAGTCTGAAGATATAATCAACAACTGAAGTTGAAGATTTGATATTGGCATGTCCTTCTACCATTCCGCTTGGTTCGAAGCGGCTGAATGTAAATTTATCGTAATACTCTTCGAGTGGCACACCGTATTGCAGACCGATAGAGACAGCGATTGCGAAACAGTTCATAAGGGAACGGAAACTTGCGCCTTCCTTGTGCATATCAACAAATATTTCTCCAAGCGTTCCATCTTCATATTCACCTGTTCTGACAAATACTGTATTTCCGTCAATCTTGGATTTTTGAGTAAACCCTTTGCGTTTGTTCGGAAGCACTTTTCTTGTGGCAATATTGGAGAGCTGTTGTTTAAACGCTGCATTGTTGCTGCTGTTGATTATCAGTCTGGCGGCCTCGAGCACTATTTCAGGTGTCAGATCCTCGACTCTGGTGGAAGCGCTAACCCCTACTGCTTTCTCAACCATTTCTACAGTGTCGCTGACTGTTTCGGTATCATCTACTTTCTTGTCAGATTTATTAGAAAGCGGCTGAGACAATTTACATCCGTCTCTGTAAAGCGCATTGGCTTTAAGTCCGAGTTTCCAGCTCATTTCATAGCAGGATTTGATATCATCAACACTTGCTTCGTTTGGCAGATTGATGGTTTTTGAAATTGCACCGGAAATGAAAGGTTGAGCGGCTGCCATCATGCGGATATGTGAGTGAGCGTGCAGGTATCTGCTGCCTTTGTTTCCGCACTTATTGGCAGTGTCAAATACAGGATAATGCTCAGTTTTGAGGAAAGGTGCGCCTTCGATTGTCATTGTTCCGGTCACGTATTCGTTGGCGGCTTCTATTTCGCTGGCTTTAAAACCAAGTGCTTTAAGCAGGTTGAAATTTACATCATTGAACTGAGCCTCTGTAAATCCGAGTCTTTTCACGGTATCTTCACCAAGAGTAAACACATTGAAAACAAACTCGATATCAAATGCTCTTTCAAGTTGCTTTTCAACAATATCGATATCTGCATCGCTGAAACCTTTTGCTTTCAGTGTTTCTGCATTGATGAACGGAGCATCTTTGAGAGTAGCATAACCTTTGGCATAATTGATTATGGCTTCAGATTCTTCTTTAGAATATCCAAGAGTCTTAAGAGCTGCCGGTACCGCCTGATTGATAATTTTAAAGTACCCGCCACCGCTTAGTTTTTTGAATTTCACAAGTGCAAAGTCGGGTTCGATACCGGTTGTATCACAGTCCATTACCAGGCCAATGGTACCTGTTGGGGCAATAACAGTAGACTGAGCATTTCTGTATCCGAATTTCTCACCGTAAGTAAGTGCTTTGTCCCATGCGTTGCAGGCGGCTCTCAGCAAATCTTCAGGGCAATACTGAGGATCTATTCCAACTGCAGGAACACTCAGGCTTTCGTATGCCAGAGGAGTGTTGTATGCGGCATATCTGTGATTGCGCATGACACGCATCATGTGTTTTTTGTTTTTCTCATACATTCTGAAAGGTCCTTTTGCTGCGGCCATTTCGGCGCTTGTTGCATAAGACTGACCGGTAAGAATAGAGGTAAGAGCGCCGCAAATTGCAGTTGCTTTAGGGCTGTCGTAAGGAATACCTGACACCATCAGCAGTGCGCCGAGGTTGGCATAACCAAGACCGAGTGTGCGGTAATCGTAACTCAGCTGAGCAACTTCCTTGCTTGGAAACTGAGCCATTAATACAGAAATTTCGAGTACCACAGTCCACAAACGAATTGCGTATTCGTATGAAACGATATCAAATTCCAGTTTGTCTGCATCAAAGAATTTCATCAGGTTCAATGAAGCCAGATTACAGGCTGTGTTATCCAGGAACATGTATTCTGAGCATGGATTGGAGGCATTGATTCTGCCGCCTTCAGGACAAGTATGCCATTCGTTGATTGTATCGTCGTACTGTACACCGGGGTCTGCGCAGGCCCATGCTGCATCGCCTATGGCATCCCATACTTCAGAAGCAGGAATTGATTTTACAGCCTGACCATTGCTGCGGCCGATAAGATCCCAGTTGCCGTTCTGTTTCAGTGCTTCAAAAAATTTATTTGGAATACGAACCGAATTATTTGAATTCTGTCCTGATACTGTTGCATAAGCTTCGCCTTCATAATCGCTTGGGTAACCTGCAGCAATCAGGGCAGCAACTTTTTTCTCTTCATTCTTCTTCCAGTTGATGAAAGACATTATTTCAGGGTGATCGAGATCAAGACAAACCATTTTGGCTGCCCTGCGGGTAGTTCCGCCTGATTTGATTGCACCGGCAGCTCTGTCGCCAATTTTAAGGAAAGACATCAGACCTGAAGAGGTTCCGCCACCTGAAAGTTTTTCACCTCCACCGCGAATTTTAGAGAAGTTGGTACCAACGCCACTACCGTATTTGAAAATACGTGCTTCGCGAACCCAGAGATCCATAATTCCACCTTCGTTTACCAGATCGTCGTCAACGGAAAGAATGAAACAAGCGTGAGGCTGCGGTCTTTCGTATGCAGACGTAGAACGCATCAGTTTTTCAGTTTCGGGATCAACGTAGTAGTGACCTTGTGGTTTACCTGTGATTCCATAAGCTGAATGCAGACCGGTATTGAACCATTGCGGTGAATTTGGAGCAGATTGCTGAGCGAGAATTGAGTAAACCAATTCTTCATAAAAAATCTGAGCATCCTGGGCAGAGGCGAAATATCCGTACTTTTCTCCCCATTGCTTCCAACAATCAGCAAGACGGTGAGCCACCTGTTTAACACTGGTTTCGCTTCCAAGCGAACCATCTGCCTGAGGTACTCCGGCTTTTCTGAAATATTTCTGAGCAACTATATCCGTTGCAACCTGACTCCATGAAACCGGGATTTCTACATTTTTCATTTCGAACACAACGTCACCGTTCGGGTTCTTAATTACTGATGTTCTGTACTCATACTGAAACTGATCGTATGGTGACGTATCATCCTTTGTGTTTAGCCTGGTGAACTTCAGGCCTTTCTTCATCTGGTCTAGGTTTTGCTGCATATAATATAGTCGTTTTTTACGTTGATTGTCCCTTTAAATTAAAAAGACTTCAGTGCATTTTTTAGCAAAGAAGTCCTTCAAAACTAGTCTTATCAAAAGCATATACGAAAATGGACTTTTCCACATAAAACGGAAAACCCTTATGACATTCGATAGCGGCATTGTTGAAAACAAAAATCATCCAATATTTACTTGACTTTTGAAATTTTTACTCTACCTTTACCCTCGTAAAATTAAGGATTTTATAAAGATAGATGTCTGATTTTCTCTCACGAATATACGAAAAAAAAAACGAAGAAAAAAAGGCTCTGGCAGTGCTTATTGACCCGGATCAGCCGGCAGACAGTGTAGTTAAAATTGCACAGCAGTGTGAAAACAGCAGGGTCGATTTCATTTTTGTCGGAGGCAGTCTGGTAAGCAGTGGCATTTTATCCGTCACTCTGAAGAATATCAGAAAAAATTACAGCGGTAAGATTTACATTTTCCCGGGAAATGAGTTTATGGTTGATGAAGCAGCTGATGGTATTCTATTTCTCTCTTTGTTAAGCGGAAGAAATGCAGAATACCTTATAGGCAAACAAGTGGTAGCCGCTCCGGTTCTTGCTGCCGGCAATCTGGAAATCATTCCAACAGCTTATCTGCTGATAGACGGTGGTAAAGAAACAAGTGTCAGTTATATCAGCAATACCAAACCTATTCCGTCAGACAAAACGGATATCGCCGCAGCTACGGCCCTTGCCGGCAAAATGATGGGAATGCAATGCGTTTATATGGACGCCGGCAGTGGTGCTCTTCACAGTATCAGCGCCAAAATGGTAACAAAGGTCAAAAGACAGGTGGGTTTGCCACTGATAATCGGCGGCGGAATAAGAAATGCAGAAACTGCACTGGAATTATATAAGGCCGGGGCTGATGTCATTGTCATAGGAAACGGAGTTGAGCAAAGTACAGAACTTATCAGTATAGTTTGCAAAGCAAGAGATTCTATAGGTGTAAAAGTTGAAGTTTAATTCAGAATGAAAATACTGAATTTTAAAAGTGCGCACGCAGTCCTTTTACTGTTCACATTAACTTATATCCTTTGCGCTACAAGTAATGCCAATATAGATTCATGGTATTACGCTGCCTGTGTAAAACACGGACATGAACTATTTAACAGCCATCACTTACTTTATAATGCATTTGGTCGTGTAATATTTTTAATCCTGAAAATTCCATTCCCGGGAATTGAAGCCATTACCACACTTAATTTTATAAATGCCCTTGCTGCAGGAATCTCTGTTTTTGTCTTATACAGAATATTTCAGTTAAACGGAAAAGACAAGCTAAGTGCTCTGATACTGACTCTATTCTGTGCTTCAGGTTTCGGTTTCATGAGATATGCCTGTGATGCCGAAACTTATATATTGCCTTTGATGTGTTCACTGATTGCAACGCTTTTTTACCTGTCTGAAAACAAGACCGGGGGATATATTTTAGCCGGTATATTTTCTGCCATGGCAGTTTTGTTTCATCAACTTCATATCTGGTGGACACTTTCATTATTTTTCATTTTATTCCTGAAAAGACCATTAAATGTCAGGCATATTTTGTGCTTCGGCATTCCACTCCTGTTGATACCTGCGGCTTACCTTTTTGCATTTCAATATACAGGACATCAAAATCTCCAATCCTTTATAATCGGCGAATATGCCGGTGGAAATGCATCCATCATCATCAGCGCTAAAGGAACTGCTCTGACTTTCATTAACCTGTTTCGTTCGGTTCTTCAGGTACACGGCAATTTCTACTTTTTGTTTCTGGCTAAACCACTTTTCTTATCTGCAACAGTTGTGCTTTGTCTGACATTAATCTTCGTCCCCTATAAAAAACGGACCCGTGGCAGCATCACATTACAATCAGTCAGTCTGCGCCAAGATTCATTCGCTATTCTGATGGCATTCTTCTCGCATTTGATTTTTGCCTGGCTCTCATCCGGAAATGCTGAATTTATGGTTATGCTGCCTGTACTGGCTACAATTTTTGTATCGCTGCGCTATAAGTTTAATCTGAAACCGCTGAGTCTCCTGCCGGTTCTTGCCATTTTTATCTGGAATCTGAATACAGGCATATTACCTGCGGCCTTCTTGAATATCAACCGCTGTGACTCACAAATCCGATTAAGCCGTTCGGATTCATCTTCAGTTTATATATGGCAGCAGAAAGCTCTGGTAGAAAACAAACTCTGCTACGACTTTGGATTTGTAGCAAGACCTGAATTGTTAAAACCTGAAAATACAGATACCTCCGTGATCCGGGAATATCTGAAATCAGGCTTTAAGATTTATACCGATTTGGGAAATAAAGAAACCAAATTCTCACGCAGCGGAATTTTAAATAACCAGAACAAATTAATTTTACCGAAAGACATCGAAATAACTGCAGTAGATTCGTTTGATAACATCTATGGCAAAAATTATATTTACAGGCTACAGGCCTTGAAATAAAACTTTATTTTTGCAGGCGTTTAATATGTTACCTTCTAAAAAAACAATCGGAATTATTGGCGGTGGTCAGCTTGGAAAAATGCTAATTGAAGCAGGCAAACCCTGGAATATCCGATATGCCATTCTGGAGACTTCGGGTGCACCGGCATCAGACATTGCAGATATCCATATTGTAGGCTCTTTGATGGATGCAGTAAAAATAAGAGAGCTGGCCGCTATTTCTGATGTGATCACTTATGAAATAGAACACGTCAATACGGAAGTACTTTTCGAACTAGAGAAAAACGGGAAAACCATTATACCTTCACCATCAATACTCTCCGTCATTCAGGATAAGGGCCTGCAGAAAATTTTCTTCCGCGAAAATCAGATTCCCACCAGCGAATTTGAACTGGCGGACAATGCAGGGGAATGGGGCGAAAAACTCAAAAAATTAAAAGGCGAAAGAGTTGCTGCCAAGTTGCGAAAAGGCGGGTATGACGGTCGTGGTGTTGAATTGCTAAATAAAACTGATATCACAAATGACTCCGGCAATATTCCGTTTTCCGAGGCAGTGGTTCTGGAAGAATTCATAGAAAATGCCGTTGAACTTTCTGTCATTGTAGCAAGAAATCTGTCGGGCGAAATCTGTACTTTCCCAACAGTTGAAATGGAATTTGATCCAAAAGCCAATCTTGTTGAATTCCTTTTCGCACCGGCGGTTATCAACTCCGAAACAGAAGCAAGGGCAGGACAAATTGCAATGGATTGCATCAAAAAAATGAATGGATTCGGAATATTTGCAGTTGAAATGTTTCTGGATAAAAGCGGTAATATTTTTGTGAACGAAATAGCACCCCGTCCCCACAACAGCGGGCATCATACTATTGAGGCTTGTTATACCAGCCAGTATGAACAACTCAACAGAATTCTTCTTGATATGCCCTTGGGCAATACTGACCTGATTAAACCTGCATCCATGTTGAATATACTGGGTTCAGCAGGTATCAGTGGTCCTTACGAAATGACCGGACTGGATAAAATTCTTGCTATACCAGGTGTTTATATTCACCTTTACAACAAATCAGAAACCAAACCCAAGCGAAAAATGGGTCATGTTACAATTTTAGGGAACACTCTGGAAGAGGTAAAAATTAAAACCCTGGAGGTAAGGAATCTACTCGGCATGAAAGCGCTTTCAGCAGACACTAAGTCAGCCTGAAAGCTATTCTCCTGATTATATCCGGTATGTTTAAAATAACTTATCTTTGCCGGACTTAATTTGCATTTAAAATGAAGGATGTATTAATCATAATGGGTTCTGACAGTGATCTGCCTGTAATGAAAGAAGCGGCAGCTGTTCTCGATAGTCTTAATATTTCATATACCCTTACTATAGTAAGTGCGCATCGCACACCAAAACGGATGTACGAACAGGCTGCATCTGCGCGTTCAAATGGTTATAAATGCATAATAGCAGGTGCTGGCGGTGCTGCTCATTTACCGGGAATGACTGCGAGTATTACAGAATTACCGGTTATAGGAGTTCCGGTTAAATCGGCGAGTTTATCGGGCATTGATTCTCTTTACAGCATAGTACAAATGCCTCCGGGAATTCCGGTAGCTACTATGGCTATTGATGGCGCAAGAAATGCAGGCATATTTGCAGCTAAAATAGTAGCAGTTTCAAAACCGGAATTATGGTCTGATATAATAAGATTCATGAAAAATATGGAAGATCAGGTGCTCGGCAAGGCCATGGATCTTGAAAGTAAAGGTTATCAAAAGTTTCTTGACAAACAATGATAATAGAACTCGGTGATACACTGATCTCATCCGAGATTTTTACCTCGCGCTTTATCTGCGATTTAGACAAATGTAAAGGTGCCTGTTGTGTTGAAGGTGACCGCGGCGCACCGCTCGAAAATGCCGAGATTGAAGCAATCAGCAAAAACATAGAATCCATTAAGAAATATATGAGCGAAGAAAGCAAGGCTTTGCTTGAGTTTGAAGGATTTCATGAGGGCATTGAAATAGACGACCCTGCCACTAATTGCCTGCCCGGAGGTGAATGCATATTTGCCTATCGCGAAAATGGGATACTTGGCTGTGCCATTGAAAAAGCACATCTGAACGGTGAATCTGATTTCTTAAAACCTATCAGCTGCCATTTATATCCGATACGGATTGGCAAAGCGGGTGGAAGCGATACACTTAACTATCACAAATGGAGTATTTGCAGCGCTGCCTGCACCCTGGGAGAAAAAAAGGATGTCGCAGTTTTTCGTTTTCTTAAAGCGCCTTTGATCAGAAAGTACGGTGAAAATTGGTATACCGAACTTGAAGAAGTGTATACCGAATTCTCGAAACAATTTCCGGATGAGAATTGATTTTTACTATCAGCATTTAAGTGACAAAAGCCGAATTAGAAACCAGAATAAAACATTATCTGCCTGCGGGAACAGAGAAATATGTGGTAGACTTACTTGTAAAATTCAAGGTTCAGCTTAAACTTAACAAACCCAGGGCAAGTAAATACGGCGACTACCGCTCGCCAATGCGAGGCGATAACTATCACAGAATTACCGTCAATAAAGATTTAAATCCATTCGCTTTCCTGATTACTTTTTTGCACGAGGTAGCTCATTTATGCGCTTACGAAAAACACAGAAATACTATTGATCCTCATGGGCGCGAATGGAAAAATGAATTCAAGGAGCTGTTACAGCCAATTGTGCTTCACCACCAGCTGCCTGAAGATATACAGTCGGCCCTGAAACAATACATGAATAATCCGGCGGCAAGCAGTTGCAGCGATAAAAGCCTGATGAAAGTGCTTGCCCATTACGACCGCGACAAAAAATCTTTCCTCGAACAACTACCTGAAGGCTGTTTGTTCAGACTTGAAACAGGACGTGTATTCAGAAAGGGTAAAAAATTGCGAAGCTGGTATCAGTGTTTCGAACAGCCCGGCAACAAGGAATACCGCGTCAGCGGGATAAGTAAGGTTGAACCTGTAGAAAATTAAAGTTGATTCATAGATCCCAGACTGCCGTTCTTCTCTCTCTTGCATACTTCCTCATATTCATCCAGAAGGCAAGAATCATATAAACAATAACAGGTGATCCAAGCGTCAGAAAACTGCTGTATATAAAGAACAGCCTGATCCTGCGCGTACTCAGTCCTATTTTATCTCCTATCTTGGTGCAGACACCATAGGCGGTCTGTTCGATAATTGATTTAAAAATAAGCATCATACAAAGATAATATAAAAAACCGTTCAGGTTTTCAGTTTTTTCTTTTTAGCACTTGGGAACAGTATGTTATTGAGTATAAGTCTGTAACCCGGGCTATTCGGAAACAAGGACAGATTAGTAGGTGGTTCTTCAATATGGTGCTGATAGTCTTCAGGATCATGGCCGCTGTAAAAAGTCCAGGTACCTTTACCCATACTACCATGGATATATCTCGCTTCGTCGAGCGATTTATTCTCACCCATAATCAGTACTTCGCTTTTGATATATTGTTTTTTAAATGCCGTTGTCTGACCCATAAATCCTTTGATGGTCTGGGTGTGATTCTGACAGAGCATTGATGGAATGACATCCCATTTGGCACTGAAGTCGAACAGGGTAAACAAATCGTTGTCTTCATTCATAAACTGATGACCCATTGTGTTATCAATACTGGCGTGTTCGTATGCCTCAGGACGTTTCTCAATCATGAAATCCTTAAATGCAAAAGTATTAGCGAAATTCAATTTATCCTGAGCATCGAAATCAGAACCATCTCCGTCGAACATGCTTTCACAAATATCAACACCATCAGCTGCCAGAGCAATATCATAGGTATCGGTGGCACTGCACATGGCAAACAAAAATCCACCGCCAAGACAGAAATCCCTGATCTTTTTGGCAACTGCAAGTTTAAGTTGCGACACTTTACTAAAACCGTGTTTAGCAGCACAGGCTTCATTTTCACTGACTTCGTTTAAATACCAGGTAGCATTGCGGTGACTGAACCAGAATTTACCAAACTGGCCGGTAAAATCTTCGTGATGCAAATGCAGCCAGTCGTAAGTAATCAGTTTATCGCTTAGTACTTCGTCATCAAAAACCTTGTCGTAGGGTATTTCGGCGTATTCGAGAACCATAGTAACTGCATCATCCCAGGGTTGCTTATTTTTCGGCGTATAAACTGCAATCTTAGGCGCTTTAAGCAGTTTGACAGTTTCCATATTGACCTCAGGGTTCGAGATCTCGGCGTGAATAGAATTTGCCTTGCTTTCAGTTATCACATCATAACTGATTCCTCTGATCTTACATTCATTTTCGTAGGCAACATCAAAATCAAACATAAAACTGCCACCCTCGTAATTCAGCAGCCACTCCACTTCACCGCCTTTGCTGAGCACCCAGTAAGCCACGCCATAAGACTTTAAGTGATCTTTCTGAGTCACATTCATGGGCAGCACAATTTGAAGCGCTTTCACTCCCTTAAATGGCAACAGAAACAGCAGTGCACAAATTAAAAACTTAATACTTTTTTTCATTTTACCATGTAGTAGCCAAGGGCGCATAGTCCGAGTCCTGCGAAGTTACTCAAACCTACATACAAAAACGCGGTTCCGCTGTGATTATTTTTCATCAGATTAAGGAATTCGACAGAAAATGACGAAAATGTGGTAAAACCTCCAAGGATGCCGGTAAAAATCAGCAGAGAAATCATTTCATTCCATTTTAGTCTGTATGCAAATGCAGCGAGTAATCCTATTATAAAACAACCTGTAATATTGACTATAAAAGTTGAAAAAGGAAAGCTGTTTCCATCTGGTTTACCTATATAGAGCTGACATATATAACGCATAAGCGCTCCCATTCCCCCGCCAATAAAAACATAGAGATAATTCATTTTGCACCTAAGCTGAGTTGTGTTTTGACCATTGCAAGTCCTTCTTCAAAACTATGAGGTTCATAGTTCAATTCCCTTCTGGCCTTATCGATAATAAAACCCGTAACAGGTGGTCTTCTGGCGGCTTGACTGAGCGTAGATGAATCCGTTCTCTGCACATTATCCGTTTTCAAACCGAAAAATGCTGCAACCCTTTCAATCAATTCGTAAATACTCATGAAATCTTTCCCTGATATATTGAATATGCCTTTAGCATTGAGGTTTTCTGCAAGAAAACAACCCATGGCAAGATCTTCAGCAAGTGTTGGAGTTCTGTACTGATCGTCGACCACTTTTATAGACTGCTGTTTTTCCAGTGCGCCCTTTGCCCAAAGTACAATATTACTTCTGCTCATATCACTGACAACCCCATAAACCAGAACAGTTCTCAGAATAGACCAGACAGGTACAAGTTCCTGAACTATTTGTTCACCCTTCAGTTTGGACAATCCGTAATAACTCAGCGGGTCCGGTATCTCATTTTCGTCGAGAGGCCCATGAGTTCCATTAAAAATAAAGTCGGTCGAAACATGTATCATGTGGGTTCCGTGTTTTCTGCATGCGAGTGCGAGAAATCTGACTGCATCCACATTAAGCCTGTCGCAAGCTTCGCGGTCTGTTTCGCAGGCGTCCACATTGGTCATTGCTGCGGTGTGAATCAGCGTATCCGGTTTAAATTCATCGAACAAACGGTCGACAGACTTTTGATCTGTAATATCAAGTTCGGTATAATTAATACTGCTGCTCTGAGGATGCCGGCTCGGTCCGATACCGCTCAGCATCACTTCTTTATTCGGTTTTTGCAAATAAAGGTCTGTTAATTTTTGCCCCAGCAGACCATTGGCACCTGTTATCAGTATTCTCTTCTTCATTGATTTCTAAAAATCGGGTGTTCCGGAAGGTCCCCTTTTGTACTTTCTGCGCTTTTTCTTTTTGCTTTCTTTTTTAGTTTCTGCAGACGAATTCTCTTTTTTATATTGTTCGAGTTCATTCTGAAAAGCTTTGTCTACAACTTTGGCTTTAAAACGCGCATAGAAATTATCGTGTCCGTTAACGAGAATAATGATGACTTCTTTAACAACATTATGCCCGCCCCATCCTGCGCTGTAAAATTCAACATGTATTTTACCCCTTTCGCCGGGTTTAATCACACCGGGTGTATAGGTTGGGTAAGTGCAACCACAAGGGGGATAGGCCTGTTTAATCTCAAGATCCACAGTGCCGGTATTGGTGAACCAGAAATCGTACCTGACGGTATCACCTTGGTTGACTGTTCCGAAATCTACCGTATCGATATCAAACTTGAGCATCGGATAATTTCCGCTGGTCTGAGCCTTGACACTTAAGCTCATGAGTAGGATAAAAAGCGAAAAGAGTTGTTTGTCGAACATAAGAGACGAAATTACTGAAAAAATCTTATTCTTGCCATTATGAACAGAAGCAAACCACATATATTTATTTTAAGTTCGGCGCTGCTGCTTGTTGCGGCCTGCTCCAATCCTCCCAAGAAGAAAGAAACCGCCAACGAAGTAAGCAAGTCAAAAATCATACCCGGTTTTGATACCAGCTCTCTCGACAGACGTTACCGCCCTCAGGACGATTTTGACAGTTTTGTAAACGGCGGATGGAAAAAGCTCAACCCTATTCCGGCTACAGAAGGAAACTGGGGTGCATTTGGCATACTCGACAAGGAAAACAGCGAAGTAAAGCTAAAAGGCATCATCGAAAATACGCTTAAGAATAAAGAAAATAAAGCCGGAAGCGACGAGCAGAAAATTGCGGATATGTATAAATCGTTTATGGATACTATGCGTATCGAAAAACTGGGCGTGAGTCCGCTTGCAGCTTATATCTCGCAGATCAATGCCATCACCGACCTTAAGCAGTGGGCTGCCGTAAGCGGAGAATTACAGAAAATCGGCGTGCCGAGCGTACTGGGTATCTATGTCGATGCCGACGACCGGAACAGCAAAATGAATGCAGTCAAATGGACTCAGGGCGGATTAAGCCTCGGCGAGAAAAGCTATTACAGTGGAAATGATGAAAGAATGAAAATGATAAGGGCCGAATTTGTAAAGCATGTAGACAACATGATGCTGCAAAGTGGAAACGAATTCAAGGGCAAAGCCGGAGAAACCCTCTTAAAATTTGAAACTTCACTGGCTTCGATTCAGTTGAGTAATGTTGAACTGCGCGATCCGATAAAAACCTATAATAAAATTGCAAGTTCCGAACTCAAAACCCTTTCAAAAAATGTTGACTGGAATAATTTTGCATTAAAGCAAGGCATATCCGCTGATACAATAATCGTTCAAAATAAAAAGTACTTTTCAGGACTCAACACTTTATTGAGCAAAACGAATATAGAAACCTTAAAATTATATACTTATTATAAATTAATTAACACATTTGCGACCTTTTTGCCTAAATCGATAAAAAATGAGCGTTTTAATTTTTACGGCCGTATTAAAAGTGGAATTAAAGAACAGAAAAAAAGAGATATACAGGCCATTGACATAACTGAAGGTTTAGGTGAAGGTAATATTCTTGGCCGACTTTACACCAAAGCGTATTTCCCTGAATCTTCGAAGAAAAAAGTGGCCGAAATGATAGATAATGTCAGAGCGGTATACAGCGAAAGAGTTGATAAACTTAGCTGGATGAGCGATAGTACCAAAGCTATGGCCAAGAAAAAACTCTCCACTTTTACATACAAAATTGGTTATCCTGATCAATGGGACGATTACAGCAATATCAGTGTGAAATCAGACGCATTAATTGAAAATGTAATCAGCAATACGCTGTGGAGTCACAAT
>CAZRKA010000018.1:20129-23130 GCA_964600345.1 uncultured Chitinophaga sp.
CAATAAAATGCTGAATGATATCGGAAAACCGGTAGACAGAAAACGCTGGTATATGCCCCCTCAGACTGTCAATGCCTATTACAATCCCCTGAATAATGAAATCGTTTTCCCGGCAGGTATACTTCAGGCGCCTTTCTTTAACCCCGATGCCGACGACGCTATTAACTACGGCGGAATTATTGCAGTTATTGGACACGAATTTACGCACGGTTTCGACGACCAGGGTGCCCAGTACGATGAAACCGGAAATCTCAGAAACTGGTGGTCAAAGCAGGATGCAGATAATTTCAATGTCCTTGGCAAGAAATACATCGCATATTTCAATTCGTTTGAAGCACTCCCAGGAGTTCACATCAACGGAGAACTGACGATTGGAGAGAATATCGCCGATCTGGGCGGATTAACCCTTGCCTACTATGCACTTAAACGCTCGCTTGAAGGCAAACCCGAACCGGCCAAAATTGACGGTTTTACCTGGCAGCAAAGATTTTTTATCAGCTGGGCTCAGGTATGGCACAACAATATTAAAGATGAAGAATTGCGCAATCGCCTGCAAACCGATCCCCATTCTCCTGCGCGATACCGAATCAACGGTCCGTTAAAGCATCTCGACGAGTTTTACGAAGCATTTGGCGTGAAAGAAGGCGACAAAATGTGGATACCGGCTGATCAGAGAATCCTGATCTGGTAAAATTGAAACTCAATTAAATATAAAGACCCCGTGAATATCACGGGGTCTTTTTTGTAAAGAGTTATTTGATTTATTATTCGTCGTCGGCAAGTGATTTGCCTTTATTTGACGAATAAACTATTCTTAAAGCATTGGCTTCGCGCAGCTTCAATTTAACATCGTTAAGTATACCCATTTTGATGTGTTTGTCTGCTTTAATCGAAACTGTAAACAAATTTATAAAAACAGCCGGTATTCTTTTCTTTTCTTCTTCGACCCATACCGGAATTGATTTAGGATCTTTAAAGGCATCATTCAGCTGAATGCGCGTTGAAGTACCATAAATTTCAGGCTGTTTAGGTTTTCCGATATACATGTAGGTCACTACCTGTTTATTATCGAGAGTTGTTACTTCAGATGCAGATGGAACCGATACTGTAACCTTTACTTCTGCATCCTTCATCTTGGTTACCACCATGAAAAAGAACAGCAGCATGAACACGATATCAGGCAGGGAAGCTGTATTGATTGACTGCGAACCGGCGCCTGCACTTTTTTTAAATTTTGCCATGATAAAATCTACAATGTTTATTTATAAGGGTTTTCGCCGCCAATTTCTTCGGGTTCTGCCTCAGAAATTTTTTGTGGAAATGCTTTAAGTGCTTCCTGTTGCTGTTTGCTGCCTTTCGGAAAATCGTCAAATTTTCTGCCGAATTTACTCTGGCAATATTCATCCCTCAGTTCGTTATATGCTCTTTTAAGTTCGTTCTGGACAGAAATATAAGCACCATAGGTGGTACCCTTGTCATTTTTAAGGGAGACAACTGCTTTATCAGGATTTTGACTTAATGCTTCACTCTTGGATGGATTGGCAATAAACTTCTTTGTTGCATCACAAAGCTGGTCAATATTCATCCATTCGCCTTCAACCAATAGCTGATCGTTCTTGTTTATAAGTACTTCCCAGATATTGCGTTTTTTAATGGTCGGCGGATCTTGTGCCGGCGGTAATTTTGGCGGAAGTTTAATGGCAATACCCTTGTCGCTGTCAATGCTTGTTGTTACAAGAAAAAAGATAAGCAGCAGGAAGGCGATATCCGCCATGGAACCTGCGTTAATTTCGGGTACAGCCCTTTGTTTGCGTGCCATGATAAAAAATTACATTCGTTTAATAAAATCGGACAATGAAGCGTAGACAGTAATCAATACAGCAGCCCCTAATACGATCCAGGTGGCAATAAGGCTTCCGCCAATGATACCGGAATATGATTCAGTATCAACACCGTATTTTGTATAAGAAAGAGTTACCTTGTGATCATCTATCATATATCCTATTACTATCAAAATAATCAGTATTCCTATACCTACTCCGGACATAATTGCTGACTTAGGTTTGTTTACAAGACCTTTAGCGGATAATACCAGAGCTACCAATATGGCCAGTACCGTTAAAATATACATCAATATCAGTCCGTAACTAACCGGTGCACCAACAGTAGTTTTGCCGGCGCCCAAAATCCAGATTGTTATAAAAATAGACAGGCCGAGAGTTATGCCGTAAAATATATTTTTAGCGAGCTTGTTCATTACTGTACAATTTTGTTTTTGATTAAAATATCAGTCAATGAAATTGAAGCATCTTCCATTTCGTTGGCGATAGAATCTATCTTTGAAAGAATTAAGTTATAAAAAATCTGGAGAATGATGGCTACTATCAGACCGGCTACAGTAGTTAAGAGAGCTACTTTGATACCGTCTGCCACAATTGTTGGAGAAATATCCCCTGCAGCAGCAATTTTATCAAAAGCCTGAATCATACCGATAACGGTACCCAGGAACCCGAGCATTGGAGCGAGTGCAATAAACAGAGATATCCAAACCATTCCTTTTTCGAGCTGACCCATTTGAACTGAGCCATAAGATTGAACAGCGTGCTCAACTTTGTCGATACCTTCATCTATACGGTCGAGACCCTGGTAGTATATACTTGCAACTGGACCTTTGGTATTTCTGCATTCTTCTTTGGCAGCTTCAACACCTTTGGTTTTGATAATCTCTTCAATTCTTTCAATGAACTTCTGAGTATTGATACCTGAAAGGAAAAGTGATATAATTCTTTCGATTACTATAGCCAGACCTATAAGGAAACAAATCAATACCGGCGCCATCCATATAGGATCACCTTCGATGAACTTGTCTTTTATAGCCTGATGACCGCTGACTTCTTCTTTTTTGGTTTCTTCACCAACAGCGGCGGTATTGGCAGCTTTAGCTGCAGTCACCGCGCCGCGCGCGACGAGCGTGGCCAGCGGCCGGCTCATCGCCTGCTGT
>CAZRKA010000018.1:23140-27639 GCA_964600345.1 uncultured Chitinophaga sp.
GGCCTGTGCATAAACAGTACTTACATTGGCAGAAAGAAACACAGTAACGAGGATTAACGCGAATAATTTTTTCATTTTAATCTATTTTAAATTTAACTTAATAATTAAGACCGCAAAAATAGAAAATTATTCCACTTTTAAAATTAATTATTGGTTAAATCTCATTATTTTTACACTTATTTAAATCTCAATGCTGCAGTTTTATGATTTATACCGCACTTTTGTGACCTTATAATGACAAAGGCTGTAATTAAGTTTTTCTGTAAAAATTGCGGACATGCAGCGTCGAAATGGCTTGGCAAATGCCCTTCTTGCGAAGCCTGGAACAGTTTTACCGAAGAAATTGTCCAGAAGCAGGGTACTGCAAAACAAAGCTGGACAGGTTCGGACCGTAAAAAAAACGAAGCAGTAAAAATAAGCGATATACAAGAGGGTGCTGAACAACGCTTTCTGCTCAGCGATAATGAACTGAACAGGGTACTGGGAGGCGGACTCGTAAGCGGATCTGTTACCCTTATCGGCGGCGAACCCGGCATTGGAAAATCTACCCTTTTACTGCAACTGGCGTTAAAACTCGATAAGAAAGTGCTTTATGTAAGTGGTGAAGAAAGCGAATCACAGATAAAAATGCGGGCCGAACGAATCGGTATCAGCAATCAGGGCTGTTATGTGATATGTGAAACTTCACTTACTGCTCTTATCAGCCATTTGCGAAGGGATATTCCGGAAGTACTCATCATTGATTCGGTACAGACTCTTTCAAGCGATCTGATAGATTCGCCTCCGGGTAGTATCAGTCAGATTAAAGAATGCACCGCCGAACTGATCAGATTTGCCAAGGAAAGCAATGTGCCGGTATTTCTTATAGGGCACATCAACAAGGACGGAAATATTGCCGGACCAAAAGTACTCGAACACATGGTAGACACCGTTCTACAGTTTGAAGGCGACAGGCATTACAACTACAGAATACTCCGAACGCTTAAAAACAGGTTCGGTTCGGCCAGCGAAATAGGCATTTATGAAATGAAAGGCAATGGATTGAGAGAAATTGAAAATCCATCAGAAATCCTCATCAGCGAGCGCGAGGAAATCCTCAGCGGCATTACCATCAGTTGTGCGGTTGAAGGTATTCGTCCGATACTACTCGAAACTCAATCCCTGGTCAGCAGCGCCGTTTATGGAACTCCTCAGCGCACCAGCAACGGATTTGATCTCAGGAGACTAAGTATGCTGCTGGCAGTCCTTGAAAAAAGATGTGGATTTCAACTCGGCGTGAAAGATGTTTTCATCAATATAGCAGGTGGAATGAAGCTGGAAGACCCGGGGCTTGATCTGGGTATTGTTGCTGCAATACTATCTTCTTATCAGAATATTGCCATCAGCAGTAATATCGCCTTTGCAGGAGAAATTGGACTAAGCGGTGAAGTAAGAGCGGTTTCGAGAATTGAACAGCGCATTTCTGAAGCAGAAAAACTTGGTTTCTGCGAAATGATGATTTCGAAATACAATAAGGGGATTGAAAATAACGGCAGCAAAATAAAACTCATTAAAATCGGTAAAATCGAAGAGGCCTTTGAATGGCTGTTCGGATAAATAAATATGAAAAACAAACTGACTTACTGGATACTCGGCGGACTGGTACTTGGAATACTGGCAGGTGCCCTCGTAAACATACAATTCTCGGATAATCGTTCCGGCATCGATTTCTTCATCAAATTTACCTCACTCGGCAGTTATATATTCCTCCGCCTGATCAAGCTGATTATTGGTCCACTGGTATTAAGCACGCTGGTAGTGGGCGTTGCAAACATCGGCGATGCAAGGACTGTTGGCCGCATGGGGATTAAAACCATAGGCTGGTTTATTTTTGCAAGTCTTACTTCACTTACTCTGGGTTTGATACTGGTCAATTTACTTCAACCCGGAAATGCATTTGCTTCCGAACTTGCACAGAACGGTGCCGCGGTGTTAAAAACAGAGGAGTTTACACTGCTTCATTTTGTAGATCAGCTTATACCCGAAAATATTATTTTATCACTTTCAAGTCATAAGACAGTTTTACAGATTGTAGTATTTTCTATTTTCTTTGGTCTCGCCCTTTCGGGAATAGGCGAAAAAGGTGTAGCGCTGATAAGTCTGATGGATTCGCTTGCTCACGCTATGCT
Organism: uncultured Chitinophaga sp.; assembly: GCA_964600345.1. Lineage (GTDB taxonomy): Bacteria > Bacteroidota > Bacteroidia > NS11-12g > UBA955 > JABMMZ01. The sequence goes on from CAZRKA010000018.1 coordinate 25,309, forward strand.
GCGCTTAACCAATATGATTATGTGGCTGGCTCCTCTCGCCGTATTTTCTTCAATTTCTGTGGTTATTGCCGACAAGGGTATCGGAATTCTTATGGAATACAGTAAATTGATAGCTATGTTCTACGGTGGTTTAGGAATACTTTGGATCATATTACTGGGACTTTGTTATGCCATGATCAGGCGCAAAACCTGGTCGCTTCTCAGTCATATCAGAGAACCGCTTATGCTTGCCTTTGCAACCGCCAGCAGCGAATCTGCCTATCCAAAACTGCTCAATCAGCTTGATCGCTTCGGCATAAAAGAAAAGATCAGCAGTTTTGTTTTGCCTCTTGGATATTCTTTCAATCTTGACGGCAGTATGATGTACATGACTTTCGGTTCATTGCTGATTGCTCAGGCTTATGGCATTGATTTAAGTCTCAGTCAGCAAATCACAATGCTTTTGATTCTGATGGTTACGAGCAAAGGAATTGCCGGTGTACCAAGAGCCTCGCTGGTGGTAATTGCCGCAACAATTTCAGGATTCGGGATACCCGAAGCAGGTCTGGCCCTTTTACTGCCAATAGACCAGTTTCTGGATATGGGAAGAACTGCTACCAATGTAGTGGGAAATGCGGTGGCAACAGTTGCGGTAAGCAAAATGGAAGGTGAAGAAATACACACCTGAAAATAAAGTTGATTTTTCAGTGCATAAATGTATTTTCTGCTAAATGTATTTTCTGCATTATTGCATAGCTTGAAGTAAACGCTTACTTTTGCAACAATTTTAAAATTATGCCTTATTTATTTACTTCAGAATCTGTATCCGAAGGTCATCCCGACAAGGTAGCCGATCAGATCAGTGACGCACTTATTGACAATTTTCTGGCCTTCGATCCTCAGAGTAAGGTTGCTTGTGAAACGCTTGTTACTACAGGACAGGTAATCCTTGCCGGAGAAGTAAAATCGTCTGCATATCTCGATGTACAAACCATAGCAAGAGATGTGATTAAAAAAATCGGTTACACCAAAAGTGAATATATGTTTGAAGCCAATTCATGCGGTGTGCTTTCTGCCATTCACGAACAGAGTTCAGACATCAACCAGGGTGTCGACAAAAAGAAAAAGGAAGAACAGGGAGCCGGCGACCAGGGTATGATGTTTGGTTATGCCACTGTCGAAACTGATAATTACATGCCTCTTGCCCTCGATCTTTCACATAAAATTCTAATCGAACTTGCAGACCTCAGAAGAGAGAACAAAGCCATTAAATATCTGCGTCCGGATGCCAAAAGTCAGGTGACACTGGAATACAACGACAAAAACGAACCTGTAAGAATCGATGCGATAGTTGTTTCTACCCAGCACGACGATTTTGACACAGAACCGCGCATGCTGGCTAAAATTAAAAAAGACATTATTGAGATTCTGATACCCAGGGTAAAAGCCAAATATCCTAAATACAAAAAACTATTTAACGATAAAATAAAATACCATATCAACCCGACCGGAAAGTTTGTAATCGGCGGACCGCATGGCGACACAGGATTAACAGGCCGTAAAATAATTGTTGATACATATGGCGGAAAAGGTGCTCACGGCGGTGGTGCCTTCAGCGGAAAAGATCCGAGCAAGGTAGACAGAAGTGCTGCCTATGCCACAAGACATATAGCCAAAAATCTAGTTGCCGCAGGTCTTTGTAAAGAAGTTCTGGTTCAGGTAAGCTACGCAATTGGCGTTGCAAAACCAACCAGCATCAATGTCAATACTTTCGGTACCTCTAAGGTTAAAATGAACGATGGTGAAATAGGCAGAATAGTAGAAGGCATTTTTGACATGCGACCTTATTTCATCGAACAAAGACTGAAACTCAGAAATCCAATATACAGTGAAACTGCAGCCTACGGTCATATGGGAAGGGAAAACAAGGTTGTCAGTAAAACCTTCAAAACCCCTGAGGGAAAATCAAAAACCATGAAAGTTGAACTCTTCACCTGGGAAAAGCTCGATTATGTCGACAAGGTAAAAAAAGCTTTTAAACTCAAATAATCGGAAGGGGCATAAAGCCCCTTTCTCTTTAACGCCTATGGATAAATTTCATAAAGTGATATCGAAACCGGCATGGGTAATGATATTGTTTTTAACATGGGCACTGTTTGCAAGCGATCTTTGGCTGCCGCGCAACTGGGGTTTTTACGGCAGCGGCGACTGGGATCTCACTTATTCTACTTTTGAACTCGCAAGAATCAGTATAATAGAATACGCTTCCTGGCCTTCGTATCAACCATATCTCGCATTTGGCAGCGATCTGAATGCCAATCCACAGGCAACACATGCTTCTTTATTTTTCAT
>CAZRKA010000019.1:0-27512 GCA_964600345.1 uncultured Chitinophaga sp.
AGAGAGACAGACGTTATTGCCAATCTGAACAGTGCTTAAATTATCAATCCATACTTATTCCCCTATCCATACATTATTGCCAACAATCAGGTTCCAGGGATATTTGATATTAACCCTTGGTTTTATCACCACATTGATTCCGATTTCGGCACCAAAAAGCTTAAGCAAAAAAACCTTGAGTGAATAAAAATGAAAAAATGAATTGAAAAAAACAGCATTTACAAAATGCCATAGTATGCGCTTCAGCTTCGATGCCCCTGTGCTGAAGTGCTCGTTGTTATAGGCATCAAGTCTGACGGCTTTTTTCATGATTCCACTGCAAAAGTAATCAGAAGCATGGGTTTTTGAGAAATGTGGGGTTTAATTTTCTCAACCGATGTCCAATTGATTCTCACTGCACTTATTTGAATACTCTGAGATAAACCGATTCAAAGTTGGCGTTGTCAAAATAGCTTAAAGCATAATCCCGCGCAGCTTTACTCCATTCGTTATATATGGTTTCATTCATTGAAATAAATCGGTCAATTGCTGCTGCCAGGGCCTTTATATCATTTGGATCGGTTTCGATTCCTGCCTTCAGGGATTCTATGCCTTTCCAGGGCGTATTGTTGCCAATGATTACCGGAAGTCCGTAGGCCATGCTTTCATAAATAGCATGCCCGAAATTCTCTCCGAGACTGGGTAAAACTAAAAAATCGTGTTGTTCAAAAAGCTCCGCAATCTTATTGTGTGGAACATCGCCGAGATAAGTGCATTCTAATTCAGACGGCAATGTTTTTAATTCGCTACCGAAAGCTTCAAAGTACTTTTTATCCAAACCTGACCCGCAAAAACTAACGGTGCATGGTTTCTTAAGTAATTTTAGCGCTTTAAGCAGTGTTACCGGATTTTTCTCGGGTGCTATCCTGCCAAGAAACAAAAGAGCAGGCAAACGATTCCCTGAACGAAAACCATTAAGTTTTTTTATACTGTGTGGAATAAGCGGCACATTGGGAACTTCTGCAATATTTACCTTGCCGAGCGAACTGATAATTTCGCTGCTTTCACCCGGACCGGCAGACAGCATGGTGCACTTTTTATACAATCCGAAACCTCTGGCAAATGCAAGGAATATTTGTTTCTTATAGGGTTTGACACTGAGGGCGGATGCATGCAGCATCCCTCTTACCGAAATAAAAGTCTTTGAAACATTAAAATACAGAGCAAGTAAAGCCGGAAATAGACTAAATTTAAATGAATATAATCCATTAATATATAATATATTACTTCTATTTTCCTTCATAATTTGTTTAATTAATTTTAATGCCGGTTTTTTCAGGTCCAAATAAAAAACTTCATGATTTTCGCCTAAGACTGTCCATGTATTTGCCTGAATCTCCGGATAAGCTGTATCAGAATTCAAATCCATATTACCGCAGAGAACTTTCACTTTCATATGTCTGCTAAGTAAATTGGAAAGGTTATATACAGATTGTATAGGCCCTCCGGCTTTATAACCCGGGACATACCAGTCGGTGAGTATGAGTATGGTTTTTTCTTGTTTCAAATTAGATTCAGGATAAACTGATTTTAAGTAAGGTTCCATACCAGTCGTCGCTCAGCAACTGACGACCGTTGCAATAGCTCGCCGATGCCATTTTCCGCAGTTCGTCATCAGACATAAGCATCATTTTTTCGAGAACTGATTCAAGTTGTTCTGCATTTCCTGCCTCAAACATGAATCCGTTGTCTTTATTTAAAAACATACTGGCAGCGCCAACTTTGTTGCTGAGAACCAGCGGAAGAGCGCTAAGTGCCATTTCGTGAACGGCTACGCCCCATGGCTCCTCAATGCTTGGCAGCACAAAAATACCGGCATCCAGAATCAGTGATTCCATTTCCTGAGGTTGTTTGAATCCCAGATGACTGATATATGGATCTTCAATGCGTTGTTCAAATTGCTCTCCCAGTCCGAAACATTTTAATTGCCATTGCATCCCTGTTTTGCGGTTTGCATTTATGAAAGCCCTCCAGAGGGTCGGCAAATCTTTTTGCGGTATATACCTGGCAACGCTGATTATTATTTTAGGATAAGGTCCGCTGCGTTTCAGTTTTTTCTGTCCTATTGCAGAAAATAAATCGGTGTCGGCAGGATAAAGTCCTGTAAAAACATCAGAGGGTTTAAATCCAAGTTTGAGCGCATATTCCTTTTGCGGTTGTCCGGGGACCCAGGCGTACCTGAATAACCTGAGTAAATAAAATGGTGAAAGTATGCGCAACACATATTGTTTCAGACTGCCCTTCCAGTGATTGTCGAAACAAACTACCTTCTTAACACCTTTGGGTAAGTGCTTAATCAGATCGAGATAATAAGCATTACTCCATCCCGAACAAAGCACCGTTTCCGGATCGAAGGCTTTTATTCTGTTTCTGATATTTTCTTCGTTTTCCTTCTTGTAAACAAGAAATTCCGAGCCTTCCGGTATGTTGAATACGAAAGGAGCCTCAGGATTTACCGGATAGTGTATCAACATAACCCTTGAACCGCTGTGGGTGTTCAGGAAGCGGTTGATATTTCCAAGAACATAGCCCGCCAGTTCTGTATATAATATTAATACACGCAAAATTTCTACATTTGCAAAGATAATTCAATCCATGAAATACAAAACCTTTCTGAACTGGGCGATGGTTGCATCTGTATTTATGGACGATTTTATTTTTCTGAGGTACCGGATACCATTCGACTTTTATGTTTACTACCTCACTTTCATACTGAGTATCATGTATTATATCTTTACTTATAAAAAGATAAAACTTATACCTGCATGGTTCAGTATTTCTATAGGCGCCCTCATTGTTTCAACTCTTGTCATTTGCACAATTGACAATACTTTCACGCTTGGTGTGGCAAAACAGATATTTGGTGTTTTATTTACTTCTATTGCCTATTACACATTTCTTGCATACAACAATTTCGAGATAAAGAAGATATTCAGAATGTATGTCTTTCTCGCTTTTTTTGTTGCTGCCGAAGGTCTGCTTGAAGAGGTACTTAATTTATCGGGTATCCATATCAACGAAAAAATGAGGACTACCACTTCAGGATTTTACAGAATATTCGGCATAATGGGTGAACCATATTTTCTTGCTGTTGTCCTTTTGCCGGCATTGTTCTTTTCATTTTACAAAATGACTGCTTTTGAAAGGATCAACAGCCGCTTCAACAATCTGGTGGTTACTGGTGTAATTGCCCTTTGTTTCATTTTTACATTTTCGTCTGCAGGATTTCTTGGAATAGGTGGCGTGTTCTTTTTCTGGCTTGTCGACAAAAAGTATCTGTCTTTCAAGAGCTGGAAGATAATTCTGCTGCCAATTTTCCTCTTGTTCTTTGTCGTTTTATTCAATAACGTTCAGAAAGAATGGGAGGAATTTAATATAAAGTTTACTCAGACCATCACTGCATTTTCTAATAACTCGACGCGTAAGGAAGACATTAACGAACTTAATACCAGCAGTTTTGCCCTGTATTCCAACTATGTAATTGCCAAAGCCTCGTTTACCGAAAAACCATTTACCGGAACCGGTTTAGGAACGCATGAAACAAATTATAAAAAGTACTTCAGCAGGTATTTCGACAAGGATTTCGTTATTCGTTACGGTGTGTTTAATACGGCAGATGCCAATTCAATGTTTGTTAGACTGATGTCGGAAACAGGTTTAATGGGATTGGGAATGGTTCTGATCTTTCTGCTGAAAAACTTTCTTCTGAGAAAGGGATACGACGATCCTGAACTGAGAGATTATACACTGATGAATCAGGGTATATTTATTTGGTTTGTGGTTAGACTGGTTAGAACCGGTAACTATTTCGGAAACGGATTTTTTCTGTTTTTCTTCATGTACTATATCAGCCGTAAAATAGTAGACCGCCGTATGAAAGAGAAAAAACAGGCTTATTTCAGATCGCTTGCCTCTGAATCACGCAAGGTATCTCTGAGCAGATAAGAATAGAAAGGCTTAATCTCAAGCATCATCAGATACAGGAAATAAGGAATATTCAGATAAAAATACCTGCCGTTATTGGTACCAAATGTCGCTGCGTAACTCAATATCGTGATTTCGGCAAGCAGCAGCAGTGTTATAAGCAGATGATGGGTATTGATTTCCAAACCTTTTATCTTTTTATATACGAGAATGAATATATAAATCAGATAAACATTCATGGTCATCAGCGATTGTTTGATTAATGGCACAAGTTGCAGATCGCTGTTGAAAAGCGTTGTCAGCAGGAATTCAGGCGAGGTTTGATGTTGCCAGTGATGGGTGTGAAAAATAGTTTTTCGCAGTGCAAAATAAGTTACGAAACACAAAATATTAAGCAGGAATACCAGCATATAATATTTATGTCTGTGTTTGATAAAATCCATCATGGAAATGACCATAAACGCCAGAAAATAATATTCGCGTTGCAGAATTAGCAGCATAAACAAAGGTGCTACGGCATAATGCTTTCTGATATAAAAATATACAATCCAGGTAAAAATAAGTACCGAAAGGGCATCAGGACCCGGCATCATCAGATAAAAAAGTGTTCCGAACCCAAGCAGATATATAAGTCCTGCCATGAACGATAGAAGTATATTGAAATTCAGTTTTCTGAAAATAGTAAACAGCGAAAATGAACCAAGGCTTATGCAGAAAAAATTGAAAAAAATATTATTGAAAAAAAGACTTTTATCGAACTGGGGATATGCATCAATTGCACATTCGGTATAATACATCAGACCTGCTTTGTCCATCAGATGTATAATTCCCGCACTGATCAGACGCATGTTAAACGGTGCTTCCACATCGGGAGAACTCAGGTTTGCATACAGTTTCAGGTAAGACTCGGCATCTTTGTATCCCTGTAATAAAACACCAAATTTAAACGCAAAGTAGAACATTGGAAATGCAAGCAATACATATATTAACAATACATGTAATTTTAATTGTTTGATTTTATTCATCATTTATCTGATTGTATTTTTTATTTGTTTAACAAAACGCTCCAGTATGATTTCGTAACGAAAATTGTCTTTGATTTTATTTCTCGAAACATGCTTCATGGTCAGTATTGTCTGTTTATCTGAATTCAATGCTTTTAAAATGGCGTTCTTCAAAGCCGGCTTGTCTCCGGGCTTAACAAGAAAACCGTTATCGCTGTCGACGAGAAGAGGAACTGCTCCTACTTCGCTGGCTATAACTGCAAGACCTCGCGACATGGCTTCCATGATAACATTGGGCATACCTTCGCTCCAGCTGGGGCATACCAAAAAATCTGCCTGATCCAGTATTTGCCTGATACGCTCATTGTCAGTTATTGTTCCGTAGTAAATAAATTTCTCTGATTTCAGTTTTTGATTTTCAGCAAAAGGTCCGATAAACCTGAATTGTATATCTTTTCCCTCCTCTGATAATTCTTTTAAAACCATATTGAGCTCTTCGATACCTTTTCTTCTTTCGTAACGACCCAGATAAACGAAAACCGGTGGTTCGGATACTTTCAGAACATTTCCGGATATCCATTCCGATTCTATACCGGCAGGAATTTCAATAATACGTTCGGGTTTAACACCCAAAGATTTAATAATGTCAGTTATACCCGAGCCGTAAGAAAAAACAAAATCAGCATTCCTGCTAATCCATCTGACGGGTCGTCTTAGTAATAGCGATTTAAGTCTGCTGATCAGATCGGCCTGTTTCTGAAACATTTCATAACCGTGAAATTTGACACCTATCGGAGGAAATCCCGCAGGTGATTTCAGTTTTTCTTCTATCAGTCGCCAGCCACTGAAACCCTTGGTATATATAAAATCAAATTCGCTTAACCTGTCTTTCAGCCTTTCATAAATAATTGAAGAATACTTATGCGATGCTCTCAGATAATGTCCGGGCAGTTTGTCCGATTCAGGAAAAGGGATAACGATACTTTCGATGTTTTTGTTCTCTTCTTCAGTAAATATTTCCATTTTTGAAATATCCTTATCGCTCTTGTTAAAGTGCAGAAGGGTAATTGATACACCCAGCCGGCTGAGGTATTTGCACAGGTAGTATGTATGCCTTTGCATACCACCGATAACATACGGATGAACACCGTCCGAAATTATTGCTATTCGCATTCTGAGATAATTCTTTCGGCTGCTTTTTCCCAGGTATAAAGCGATAATACTTTATTGTGAAAATTCAGGGCCAGTTTAGCAGCTAATTCCGGATTAACGAGAAGTTTTTCGATAGCCGAAGCCAGAGACACTTCGTCGTTGCCTGTAATCAGTGCATCAATATCATTCCCGATTACATCCTTAACTGGAATAGTATCGGGGGCAATAACCGGTTTCTGCATTAGGCCGTATTCAAAAAGTTTAACAGGCGAACCATACCAGTTCGATTTTGCCATTATGCAAATATCCATAGCTCTAATATAATTGAACACTTCGGCATGCGGAATTTTACCGGTAAAAATAACTTTCTGCATTATATCCAGCTTGCGGCACATGGATTTAAGATCGTTTAATACCACCCCGTCACCTACTATCAGGAGTTTTGTATCAGGAAACTTTTTGCTGACCTGCGCATAGGCGTTTATCAGTAAATCGACGCCGTGATATGGAAACATCGATCCAACAAAACCTATTACACGGCAATGTCCGGCATTCCACTCCTGTCTTAACCTACTAACCTGTTCATTGTCGGTACTTGTTTTAGCCGGATTTATGCAATTTGGCTGTACTATAATCTTATCCCGATGACAATGATATCTGCTTACCAGAAAATCAGAGAGTGCTGAAGAAACACAAAACACTTTATCGGCGGATTTAAGTTTTAACGACTCAATTTTATGAGCCTTTGAATGATACAGAGAATATCCTTCAAATTCATTCATCTCTTCAACAAAGGGTGCGTTTACTTCAAGAAAGTATTTGATACCGAATTTGCGGGCAGCTTTAGCACCCGAATCCTGCAGGTATTCGGAACGCTCATATATAAGGTCGGGTTTTTGACTCAGAATTTCCTTTTCAAGTAATTCACCTGCACGGCGGTCGTGCAATATCAGTTTATAGTTATTAAGACTGGTCCATATAAATTTGGGCAGTATACTTTTAAGTATTTTTTTGATTACTGAAGGCTGATACTGTTCGCTGCTGAGCGGATTCAGATTTGCCTTTTCGGTACCACCCATGATCAGCGGATACACTTCGTGTCCCGCTTTCCGGAGAGCCAGTATAACTTCACGCTGATGTGTAGCGTAACCAACCTCACTTACTATATCGTGGGTAGGATGAGGAGAATAATAAATTATGCGCATTGCTGAATCAGAATATGCTTACAAGGCATTTCCGGCTGCCTTATATACATCCTGAATGCTGTATGTTTGGGCAGGAATATTAATGGTTTCTTTGCAGAAAGTTTCCGGTATCTCTTCGTCTTTGATAAGTGCAGAGATAAATGGTTTGTAATATGCAGGTGTATTTTTCCTGTTCAATACTTCGCTCAGATAAGATAAATCAGCGATAGCCCTTTTCTGAATAAAATAAAAAACTGTTTGCATGCTGTAGGCATCAACCTCCGGACCCTTAGCTTTTCGGGTTGGTTCAAAATAAACATTTTCTTCAATGGCTTTGAAATGATTGTCTTCCGGATACCATTGATAGGTAAGTTTAGATGCTATACCGAAGTTCTTTTCCATTCCAAGTAAATAAATAAGCTTTCTGAGAGGGTCTTTCATGGCTTTAAGCAGAGGATTGGTTCTCAGATTATCTGTCACGCGTTTTACATCAGGAGTCCACAATTGCAGTGTAGCTGAAAACTTCTCAGGATTGAATACCAGATGAGGTTCCCATGCATCAATGCGGTGAACTGGAAATTCTTTTTGCGTAAAGTGTTTGTTAATTTTAAGTTCTGCCTTAAGTGTTTCGTTATCCGTTTTGACATTCTTGTCGAAAAGCAGAGTTTCATAACCCGAGCCGAATATAGCTGCGGTTGTGAGTATGTAATTGTTGTGATGGTGAATACAATGTGCAGCTGTACCGGGAACATAGTTCTTCATCGAAGGGAAAAAATGGATTTTGAGATAAAAATCTGCCGTTTCGTATATATAGAAGAATGGTATATTATAAAGACTCCATTCCTGTGACAAGTATCCCTGATCGTCAAAATTCCGTCTGATTATCAGTTTTAAAAACTCATCGTCCGAACCCATTCTTCTAAGCAAAGGCTCTGCATGTGTGTGGAATGTTTTTCTGTCCGGATATTGCTTTTCCAGTGCAAGAATTTCGCGGATATAGGAATGATCTTCCAGAATTTTCTGCATTTCTCCGTTAATTATTTCCGTTTGCAAAGTAATCTTGTTCTAAGGGTTTAAAAATTGATTTCGGTCAGTCTGTATCTAATCACCACATATTCTCAAAGTGCGACTTGTCGTAGGCGCCCGGCTTTTCTTTGTAAACCGTGACGCTGTTGTTTTTAAGGTGAAGTGCATCGCCTTTTCTGAAAACTCTGGACAACAGGGAAATCGGCAACAGGAAACAAAAGAAAATCAGACCCATAATAATGTTGGGAACTATATAACTCAGTACCAATGCCAGTTTCATCCAGATAATTTCTATCCATTTACTCAATACAGCGGAAAACACACCGCATAGTCCTACGATCAAAGCGGTCCAAAGAGCCCATTTGTATCCGGTAAGCATAAATACCACCAAAAACCCGACCGATATGGTAAGGGCTGTTTTGACCGGATTGCTATTCATGGCTTTCATATCAGAACAGGGTATAGATGAAAGGTGCAAGGGCTCCCGATGTTCCAATTACCAGAAGCACTCCCAGCAAAAGTAAAACAATAATTACCGGTAAAAGCCAGAATTTTTTTCTTTGCTTCATGAATTTCCACAGATCGGCTAAAAATTCCATATTAGATTTATTTTTTGTTAATTATATTGATTAGTTCAGGTTTCAGTATTTCGGCAATTTTAGCCGCACCTGCATTCGTGTAATGTATCTGATCGTAAAAGTATCTGACATCTTTTGGCAATTTGTTGCCGAGGTCTATGCAATAAAATCCTTTACTCTGACAGTAAGCCGCAAGTGCATCGTTGTATCTCTTCATTACTATCCATGAATAGGCGCTGCTGTCGTCGAATTTAGGCTGGGTTACAAAAACGGGTGTGATACCATTGTTGCTGCAGATTTCACTCAACTTATCGATTCTTGAAATATAATCTGAAATCATTTTTCCAAGTCCGGCTTCAGTCGATTTTCGCTTTGTACTATCCATGGTATTGAGGTCGTTCGACTTGTATGCGTATGGATCAAACCCATGAGCCACATCGGCTTTCTGAGACCTGAATGCAGAAACCACATTTGAAAGGGTCGTAATCAGCTCCGATTTTTTAATCAGGCTTCTCCACCACGCTTCTTTGCGTTTAATCAGAAAGCCGTCTTCATTGTTGAACGACGACTTGACCAGATCGTTGATTCCAACAAGAAATAACACATAATCCGGTTTGAGTCTTACGATATAATCGCGCATCAGAATAAGATGTCCGTATGAAGAACATCCATCGAGTCCCGCATTGTTCATCCATACATCCGGATGGTCTTTTTTCAGATCAGCATACAATCTTGCTGTCCAGGTAGAATCGTCGGAAAGCAGGGAACATTCTGTTGTGCTGCCGCCAACGCTTAATATACTTGTGGCTGCGTCCCAGTTCTCAGGCGCTTCGGGGCCTCTGAATCCAAGTGAGTTGGTACTGTATTTTACCTCCTTTTCCAGACCCGGGACGGCCGGATCAATAATTACTTTTTTTCTGAAATTGCTTTTGAGTATTATTTCATTTCCTCTGATACGCGATTGGAAAGGATTGTAAATTCTGAGGACAATCTCGCAAAGTACGAATGCAAGGAATAATCCAAAAAATACCGAAAGGAGTTTTTTATACCACATTTAATCTTTTTTGAAACTGACCATCCATTTTTCCTTGTTCTGCCAGTCGAGTTGCTGAGTTTTATCAAAAACATAATTTCCTATTACCAGAAAATCCATTTCGGTACTCATAAAGCATCTGAATGCATCGTGCGGAGTGCATACTATCGGCTCGCCTCTGACATTAAAACTTGTATTGACAAGCAAGCCATAGCCTGTTTGATTTTTGAACGATGAAATGAGCTTGTGGTATTCGGGATTGCTCTCGGGATGAACAGTCTGAATTCTTGCAGAGAAATCCAGATGGGTAACCGACTGTATATCGCTTCTGCTGTAATAAAGTCTGTCCCAGAGAGGCATGTCGTTATAGTTTGAAGGCAGTGCTTTCCTTCTGCTTTCATTAACAGGAGCCACAATCAGCATATAGGGCGATTTTGATTCCAGATCGAAAAACGCTTTTGAATCTTCGGCAAGAACAGATGGTGCAAATGGTCTGAAGCCCTCTCTGTATTTGATTTTAAGGTTAAGTTTTTTCTGCATTTCAGGATTTCTGGCATCTCCTAATATACTTCTGTTGCCTAATGCTCTGGGACCGAATTCCATTCTTCCCTGAAACCAGCCTGTGACATTTCCCGCGGCCAGTTTAGATGCTACGAAATCGCACAATTCATTAAAATTGTCGTATCGCTTATAAACTGCTTTAACACTGCGGCAGGTAAGTTCAATTTCCTTATCTGAGTACGACGGACCAAGGTAGGATCCCGACATTGAATCGTAAAATCTGCCTTTTTGTCTTTCTTCTCCAAAATACATATGAGAGGCTGCCAGAGCTGCACCCAATGCTCCTCCGGCATCACCCGCTGCAGGCTGAATATAAATTTCTTCGAAAATTTTTTCTCTTAATAATTTGCCGTTTGCCACGCAGTTGAGGGCAACACCACCTGCCATACAGAGGTAATTTGCTCCGCTTATTCGCTTTGCCTCCCTGGCCATCCGTATCACAATTTCTTCGGTTACCTGCTGAATGGCAATTGCCAGATTGCAATGATGCTGCTGAATCTCATCCTCGTCGCCTCTTCTCTTAAAACCGAAAATCTTTTCCCATTTTTTGTCGTGCACCATCCTGAGACCTGTGGCATAATTAAAATACTTCTGATCAAGCCATATTGATCCGTCTTCCTTTATATCTACCAGATATTGTTTAATCAGTTTTACAAAGCGGTCTGTTTCTTCCGAATCAGGGTTGCCGTATGGTGCCAGTCCCATGAGTTTATACTCGCCGGAATTGACTGTAAACCCGAGATAATATGTAAACGCCGAATATAGCAGTCCGACGGAATGTGGAAAATCAAGTTCCTTCAAAAGGCGTATTTCTTTACCTTCTCCGATGGCAATTGATGCAGTGCTCCATTCGCCGACACCGTCTATGGTTAATATGGCGGATTTTTCGAAAGGCGAAACAAAAAATGCACTTGCAGCATGAGACAGGTGATGTTCGGGAAAAAGTATCTTCAGCTTCTTCTTATCGAAGTTGCCGATTTTTTTGAGGTGATCGAAAATGAGTTTTTTAAGGAATATTTTTTCATTTAGCCAAACCGGTATTGCCTTTATGAATGATAGAAATCCTTTAGGTGCAAATGCGTAGTATGTTTCGAGCAGACGTTCGAACTTTAAGAAAGGCTTATCGTAAAATACAATGGCATCAAGTTCATCAATTTTAAGCCCTGTTTCCTCCAGACAATATCTGACGGCATGTTCAGGAAAGTCAGGGGTGTGTTTATCACGGGTAAACCGCTCTTCCTGTGCAGCGGCTATCACTTTTCCCCCTATGGTAATTGCTGCTGCCGAATCGTGGTAAAATGCCGATATGCCTAAAATTTTTTTCATTTATAATCTATCTTGTGCTTCAGGTTGTTTCATCATTAGAATTCAATTTCTATTTTTTCACAATAAGGTTGTATATTCAGTAAATCAAATACTGTTTGTATGCAATGCCCGGAATATGATAATGATTTTACGGGAGACAATTTTAATATGCGAACATACGATTCAAAACTATGATATAATTTTTTACAGCTATCCACAGCTAAAGGCAAATTGTCATATTCATTCGACGATTATAATCTTCAATAATTGGTTTAAGCTTTAACTGAAACACATATGACAGACTTATAATTTATCCAGTATTGCTGCCAGTTCGCCTGTCTTATTCCTGAACGAAAATGTCTCAATATACGCTTTGTCAGGTATATAAAGCCTGAGTTTTTCTCTTTCTTTCAAAATACCAAACAGTATGCTGGCTATCTCTTTAAACCCGGTTGGTTCGGCACAAACACCTATACCCGATTGTTCAAGTATCCGTCTGCAATCAGATTCTTCGCAGGGTGCAAGTATCGGTTTGCCAATATGCAGGTACTCGAACAACTTTCCGGGGATAAACAATGTCTCTTTACCCTTGATGTTAGACCTTTCGAGCGGCAAAAAAAGCATGTCGGCTTCATCAAGTTGTTTCAGCGACTCGTGCTTAGGCAGATAAGAGCCGAAACTGAAATAATCTTCTACACCATGTTCAATAGCATGGACTTTGTTGAGAGGGTCTATCTTTCCCCACAACTTTATCTGCAATCCGGCTGGTATTATCCCGTATTCATCTTTTAAAACCTTTACCGCTTTAATAAGAAAGTAGGCAGTTCTGGTAGACGAATCGACAGTATCGTGTTTGTATGTCCAGAACCATTGCAGGATCTTTCCCCAAAAACCGTTTTTTGATTTTGGGCGGTAAGCATCAAGACTGCCTGAATATGCTACAATTAATGGACGTTCAGAAACCATTTGTGATAACCGATATTTTTTCGTCAGTTAAAATACCTCTTTCCAGATATCGCTTTTTTACCTCAGGTGTATTGACAATCAGGTGATCGCAAGAGGACAAAACGCGCTGTTCAAAATATCTTGAAATCAGCCAGTGCAGACGGGATGGAAAAGACCAGGCATAGGCATCTGTAAACGGATCTCGCAAATCGGCCACCCATTTTACATTTAGTCTTCGTTTAAGCAGCCGTGCAAGGATTAAGGAAGAAAAAGGACCGGAACTCGAGTATACCACTTTAATATGATTTTGTTTGATTGTCTCTTTGGCTTTACTGTATGATAAAAATGGCCATAGTGCCATTCTTTCCCATAGCAGGGGATAGAAAAAAAACCAGAAAAAACGGTATATCCTTAATTTGTTTAAGAAACTGATCAAAGAAACCGGCTGGGCAAAAGGTACCCTGACAATTTTGAGATCTGCCGGAAGTCCTGACATCAGAGATTTGTCTGTTTGAGCACCAGATTTAATGATATCATTTTCACGTATGGTGAATACAACGGGTTCGTATCCAAATTCTCCCAGGTGGCGGGCAAACCGCGCACTTCTCTGAACACCGGGTCCACCCATTGGCGGAAACTGGTATGCAATAAACAATAAGGGTTTTTTCAATCTGAACTCAGTTCATTAAATACACAGAAGCGGTATTCTCCCGACTTTTCAGATACCCATTCAAAATAGTTTTTCATTACTACAAATGATTCTTTTAAAAAGCTCTTTGGATGTGACAGTATGCACATCAAATCACCTTTGTTCCGGAAGAATTCTTTGGTGAAAAATTTCAGAAGAATAATATCTCTGATATTTGATTTATCGAAAGTAATACTGATAGGATAAACAGATTCGCTGATTCCGAGATCAAATGGTTTGCCCGTTTCTTCAGAAACTGCACTATAAGAGTTTCCACCCACTTTGCCGGCAATTCTGTATTTCACGCTTGTTAAAAAACGGTCCAGAGCTTTAATATCCTGTTTTTTAAGCGACATCACGGGTATTTCCCTGAGACAACTGTTGCTACCTGCACTTTTATTCATAAAACCGCTTTTGCTGTCTATCTTCCAGGTAGCTGACTCGGGTGCAGAAGTATGGTCTATAGAAATATACTTTCCGTTAAGATATAATCCCGGCATAACACTCGAATCGAACTGAAACTTGTTGTCGAGTAAAAGCTGTATCAAATCTTCCTGATTGCGGTCTATGGACAATCCTCCCGAGCGATATGCCATCGGACTGTAATTGAAGAGCTTTTTCATTTTCAGAATGCCTTTGTTAAAGCTGTCGAAAGCAAATTCTTTTCCGTATTTTCTGATGATGTCCGAAAGGGAATATTCGGTATTATCAAAATGCCATGTATCATTTTCTTTCCGGTATTCGGCATTTATCCAGTGAGGATGGTAGTGATACTGAATTTCATGACCATTTCTTAACACATCCTGTATCTGATTTCTTATTTGATTGAACACATCTGTCAATCCAAATTCCTCCAGTTTTATCAGATAGTAAATATCAATAAAAAAGACAAGTCTGGTATTGTATTCAGAAGATATTCTGAGGATTTCACGCGTATTGTCAAGCAAAGGCGAATAGCGGTTGCTGCTGTCAAAATAAATCTCATAATCAAATGAGAGTATTATGTTCTTCATACCTGATGAATGCAATAATCGTATATTGACCCGGTAAAAAAAACATTATTTTATCAAGTACAGAAAAGACAATATTTTTTAATACCGGCGGCACATGCAGGGTTTCACATATTTTATTCAATTTATGAAACGGCAATCTGGTAACTCTCTTTTCATAAACCATTTTAAAACCCGATTTATGAAAAAGTTCTTTTGTAGATTTAATATCCATCAAAGAGGGATTCTGAAAGCCGGGATTTTTTATTTTAAAATACCTGAAATTAGATGATTCTGTATCCGGAAAAACTGCAATTATATTTCTGTAAGCTGCTTTTTTACCGGCAATAAGCTGTTCCGCATCAGGAAGGCAATACAGAGAATTAATCAGGAGCCAGGTGTTGGAGTTTCCTTCGGGTTGAAAGGCAAAAATATCTCCGTTAATAAGCGATATCCTCTCTGTAAGATTTTGAGTGTATGGTGAGTTTTTCAGACCCGGATCATTATCGAGCAAAGTAAATTTGTATTCGCTCAGTTTTCTGCTTACCAGATTCCCTATAATGCCATTGCCGCAGGGTGCATCGCAGACAAGCGAATTAAGATCGTGTTTAATGATGCCTTTTCTGAAAATAGAAACAATTTCACCGGCCCAAATATTCTGGGGATATTTATGACTGAAAAATGCCATCAATTGCTTTTAATTTCTTTCAAAATAAAATCTGATACCGATGCGCCGGCAGACAAATTTTCATGCTGCTTTTTTTGTTTTAAATTACCTATTTCATTCTGCAGTTCTTCAATCGTTTTGACATGAATTATTTTTTCTCCGTCAACACAATATATCAGCGATTGTTCTCTTATTTCGAAAGTGATGCAAGGTACACCCATCCATTTTGAATCGAGTGCTACAGTTGATCCGAATACAACAGATAAATCTGAAAGCAGCAACTGGTCGTGAAGGGTTTCGTACAGATTTCGGCTGTTGTAAGTGATATATGCAAGATTTTTTAAGGGTTGTTCAGGCAATATGTAATCTTCCGGTTTTTCTGAGGGATGTGGTCTTATCAACAAAAAATATGAATCGTCATTCGCCAGCAAATTGTATAAAAATCTGATTGTTTCAAGTTTTACATATCTGCGTCCTTTTACAGAAAATAAAGAAATGACTTTTTTGTCTTTCAGCATCTCCGGATCCAGATCAAGTGAATGACTGTAAGTATAATTCTTAATCAGATCTTCCATAAGGTGTCCGCTAACGAGCAATTTATTTTTATCTATACCATTCAATATGTGCAGCATTTCTTTCATCTGTTCGTCCCACACAAACCACTTGTCAAAATTGATAAACGCATCCTGAGCCTCGCCTGATTTAATGCCGTTCATGGTATTGTAAACTGTTGTACCGTTGCTGTGAAGTACCTCAGACATAATGGCCCCGTAAATGCCGTTTTCAGCCTCATTAATCAATGCTGCTTTCAGTCCTTTGTGTTTTAAATTCAATGCCGATTGCAAATGATAACATATTTCTTTCCAGTGCAGCAAAATTGTATTTAAAACATACCATTCTCCTTTTTTTAAGCTTAAAAAATTAATCCATTTCAGCGGCTTACAAGATTGATCTACTTCGGGAATCTGAATATTGGAAAAGCCAAGTCCTGAAAGGTAAGAAATATCGACAGCCGGATCGGCAATAACTGCAAAATCCTTGTCATCTTTTACCTTTCTCAGAATATCGCGATAAAGATTGATCTGAAAGTTGTTTTTAATGTGTACGGCGTATTTAAAGGCCTTTGTTTCATTGCCGGATAATTTTGATTTACCACCCTGAGCATTCAGCAGATTACGGAAATACCTGTAAAGCACGCCGGATTTCCCTGACTGATGAAGAGGGTCTATATAAAAGATTTTTTCGGCCGGAAAAATCTCTTTTACAGTATACCACAGAAATCCTGTTTTGAAATTCGACCAGAACATTGCTTTCTGAACGGCAAGTGTAATGTTGTATCCATGAAACATAAACAAATCCGGACATTTCCTGAGAAGCGATAAGATAAGTACATTGTTTTCATTCCAGGTATACCAGGTGCTGGCTACTCTGTTTATGGTGCAGTTATAAAAAACATCGTTACCGTCCTCTGGTGGAATAAAATCTATTTCGTTGAACAGAAATATTTTTACGCCCTGAGCCTTGTATTTCCGATAGTCTTTTTCAGAGAGATAGTTTTTAGCAATTAACATTATAGTGTGTGTTTTAGTTTAGGAGAGAAGTTCTTTTACAGTTTTGTCAGCCACATTTACTGTTGTTACGGGCTTGTCTTTTTTCCTTTTGATGGTTTTCAACAATATATTTCCGAGTTCATCTATTGATTTAAGATGTGTAATATCCGACTGGCCGGCACTGTATATAAACGACTGCTCTCTGTACTCAATGCTTATGCATGGAACACCCATCCAGCTGCTTTCGAGTGCAACTGTAGAGCCGAATACAATACTAAGATCAGTAATCAGCAACTGATCGTAAAGCGCTTCTTTTGAATTCTTTAATTTTTCGGGAATAAAAATCACATTCTCTGTACCTGCAGGCGGGAGAATATAGTCGGATGCTTTTTCAAGCGGATGCGGCTTTACAAGCAGCAGGCATTCCGGATGGCTTTTAATGAAGTCGTATAAGACAGCAAAAGTCTCTTTCTTTTCCTTTCTTTTTCCCCTGACTGAAAAAACAGAAATGACAATTTTTTCGATTTCATTGTCTTTAATCCCGATTGAATTGTGATAGGTGTAATGAGCAATCTGATCCTGGGCAAGATGACCGCATACTATCATTTTATCATCTGCTATACCGCATTTTCCGGCGAGAATCTCTTTCATTCTCTCGTCCCAGATAAACCATTTATCGAAGAAGATATCAGAATCGTGTGCTTCGCCTGATTTCATTCCGTTCATAGTGTTGTATACCATGATGTCATTCCCAAAAACCGACTTCATCAGATTTCGGAGCGGGAGATTTTCGCCGACATTAATGAGAAGTTTATTTATACCGCTCGACTTAATGAACTCATATCTCAGCAATTCGTCTGCAGTATTTTTCCATTCGGCACAAACAATATTCAGGACATTGAGTTCTTCTTTACTCAGAAAAAACGGATTGGTAAATTTTGGTTTAGCCCCTGAATGTAAAAGCGACAGATCTGTTTTAAGCACAGATGCAGCGTACTGTTCCAGAATATCGGCAGAAATATTGCCATAGTGAAAAATTATCAGTCCGCTTGATTTAAGCCTTTCGATGATGTTGCGGTAAAACTTAAGTTCAAACTCATTGTTTACGAGAATTCCAATACGGCCATTTATTTCCTTTCTTTCGCGTGCATACTTTGATAAATGATTATTTCGTTTCGAAAGCAGGAAGAATCGGAAGAACTTAAGAATCTCCTTCCACCATTTACCCGGCAAATAAGGCATATCCCGAACAAGCGTATAATCACCTTTTAAATTACCGAGTGCATACTTTAATGCACCCGTGCGGTAATTGGTCCAATAAACCATTTTATTAATGGCTTTGCTCAGGTCGTAGCCATTGATATAAAAATACCTCTTCTTTCGGGAAAGCAGAGATTCAACTATTTTCTTATTGTAATCGTATGCCAGCCATGTACCCTCAATACGGTATACTTCCGAATTAATGATTTCGATTGATAAAGGCAGTGGAAATGGGAGATCAACTTCGTTACAAATCACACAGTTTGAATTGAGTCTGATTGCAAACTTCAGTTCAGTTTCATTCAAAACATCACAAAGAAATATACGTCTATCTTCCAAGTATATTCAAAAGTTTACTGCAAATAAATTCTTCGGTTCTCGCCATTGAGGTAAATGTTGCACCACCTGTATGCGGTGTGATTACGACATTGTATTTCCCTGTTATTTTAAGCCAGTCTCCGAGCAGGTTAGTCACGGCCTGTTCATTTTGTATGACATCTATGGCAATGCCTTTAAAATGGCCAACTCCTGCCTTATTCAGCAGATAATTTTCGTCGCTTAATTCTGCTCTGGCGGTATTGACAAAAAACTTGCCTTTCATGGCCTCAATTTCTTTTTTATTGATAATCGACCCTGTTTCAGAATCATAACTGCTGCATAAAACAACAGTATCCGATTTCCTGATTAATTCGGATATCGAACTGCATCTGTTCAAACCCCTTCCTGACTTTTTTAAATCCGTGTCATAAAAACTTACATCGGCGTCCATTGCCTTCAGATATTTAGCAAGAAGAGATCCGACTCTGCCAAGTCCGATAATACCGATTTTACTCCCATAAATTTCATAACCTCTGTATTTATCGCGGTTCCAGTCGCTGTTTTTTGAATTCAGAAATGCACCCGCGTAATTGCGGTATAATGAAATTATAAGTCCGAGTGTATGTTCGGGCGTTGCGCGAATAGTTTTCAGAAATGCCGTTTCACCTTTTAGTGAAATGATTTTAATACCTCTGTTTTGGCAATACCCTGTATCAATGTGATTCAATCCGGTTGTCGGCGAGCATATAAATTTCAGTTTTTTGGCGTGACTTAAAAATTCTGCATTGATGTGTTTATTCAGTCTGACAAATAATATTTCCTTGTCTGCCAGAAAGGTCTTCAGATCACGCCCGTCGAACTTACTTACACTACCTGCTTTTTTCAGAACTGAAATTGCAGCTTTGGAAAAATCTGCGGCTTCGAGAATACCGATTTTCATAAATATTTTTTGAGTAATTCCAGATCTTCGAAAGTATCGACATTCACTGATCTGTTTTTTTGCATGATCAGCATCAGCGGATTTTCTCCGATAACAAATCCCTTTCTGATCAGTTCGGAACTGCTGATATAAATACAGCCGTTTCTGACATAAAGAGAACCGTGGTCCTGCCTTCTAACGCCTTTGTTGTGCAGCGGGCTAACAGGCACAGATGTTTTGCCGTCGGCTGCAAGTTTATAGATAACCAGATCGTTGATATACTCTTCTTCATAAACCGAAATCAGACTGTCGTTCTTACTTTCTTCAAATAATTTCAGTGCGTCATTGATGTCTTTTTCAGTTCTAAGGGGCGAGGTGGGTTGCAGCAGCAAAACAGCATCAAAATGTATTCCTGATTCTTCGTAAAAATCGAGAGCATGCTGAAGGAATTCGACGGATTTTGCTTTATCTCCGGAAATGGATTCAGGTCTCAGAAATGGCACCTCCGCACCAAAACGCCTGGCAACATCTGCAATCTCTTTAGAATCGGTAGATACAATTACCTTGTCAGTCAGTCCTGATTCCTTTGCTTTAACAGCCGGTTCTATGGTATAGGCAATCAAAGGTTTGCCGTTAACATCTATGATGTTTTTACCGGGAATACCTTTTGAGCCTCCCCGGGCAGGAATAATAGTGAGTATTTTCATGTTAATTCAGAAAGCTGAAGCTCTCGGGACTATCTATTTGTTGAGAAAATTGCGCAGCAACTGCAGACCATCCTCACCGCTTTTTTCAGGGTGAAATTGTGTGCCGGTAACATTGTCTTTGATAACAGCGGCCGCAAATTTCAGATCACCGAAATCACTTAGCGCAAGTATATTTGATTCGTCGGTCGGTGCTGCATAATACGAATGGACAAAATAATAACAGGTTGCGGGAGCGGTATTTTCCATCAATGTGTTTTTCCAGCGACCTTGTGTCGGTTCGTTAATGGCATGCCAGTTGATGTTGGGTACTTTATAAGACGGCATATTGAGTGGAAGAGGTAAGACATCTCCCGGAATTATTGCCAGTCCGGGGGTTTCGCTGTATTCGAATCCCCTGCTCAGTAACATCTGCATACCGAGACAAACACCGAGAAGAGGTTTGCCCGATGCGGCATACTGCCTGATAGATTCGCTTAAATTTCTGTCGTTCAGTTCCTTCATTCCGTCCGGAAATGCGCCTACGCCGGGTAACACAAGATATTCGGCTCTTGCTATTTCTTCGGGTGTATGAACAATTTTAACTTCTGCGCCAACGTGTTCAAAAGCCCTGCATATACTGAGCAGATTGCTCATTCCATAATCGATAATGGCTACTCTCTTCATTTACCTGACTTTAATACCTGCTTTGCGCGCTTCATTTTTGATTTCTTCAATACTGTATTTCTCGTAGTGCAGCGATTTGGCTATTGCAACAGCATCAGCACCGCTTTTTATTGCCGATACAAAATCAGCCGGTTTTCCGAAACCACCACTAACAATTACCGGAATATTTACAGCTTCAGAGATCCTGGCTATTAAATCAGTATCCATGCCGCGTTCAAGCCCTTCGTGGTCTATGCATGTCAGCAGAATTTCTCCTGCTCCCAGTTCTTCACCTTTCCTGGCCCATTCAATCACATCGATTTCGGTTTTTTCTCTGGCGACATCATACCAGACATTGTATTTTCCCTCGCTGTTCTTTTTTGCCTGTATCGACAGTACCATGCATTGATTGCCGAACTTGGAAGCTACTTCAGAAATAATTTCAGGCGTCTTAACCGCCTGTGAACAGATGGCAACTTTATCGGCACCGCTTCTTAAAATCTCGAAGGCATCACCGGCTGTTCTGATTCCGCCGCCAACAGTTATTGGAACAAAAACGCTTTCCGTTGTTTTGCGAATGATTTCTTTCAGCGAATCGCGGTTATAAAGACTTGCAACCGCATCAACATAAATTATTTCATCGGCTCCATGCAGATAGTATTTATAACAATAGTCGTTGGGGTCGCCCGGTAAAAAGCGCCATCCTTCGAGGTGTATTCCTTTAATCAGTCTGTTGCCCTTGATATCAAGTCTGGCGATAAGACGTTTCATTATTTGCTTAAAAAATTCCGCTAACTACCGTATATATGTTCATATACCGCTTTAAACTGTTTTGTGTTTCAATTGCCACTCACCGTTTACTTTCTCCCAGAGATGTGGCGAACGCGCTTTATCAATTACCTCCCAGTAGCGTTCTTCGCTTATACCCATGTAATCCAGTACTTCCTGAAAATACTTTTTAGGAAACTCGCCGTCGTATTTGTTGATCAGTTCTATGCCTTCTTCTCTTGATATAAATCCGTCTCTGATATCCCTGTTGACATCATTCATGGCTCTTCCCTGCCCGAATTTTATGTACATGGTGTAGTAATGCTGACCGTCAATTTTATCATCAAGGCTGGCAAATTTGGTGTAAGTACCTTCACTTCGACCATCGGGGTTTGATTTAAATCCGGAATGTTCCATGGCGTAATAATAGTTTTCCTGCGGCGACCAGTTTTTATAAAAACTGTAGAAATGCACTTCTATTCCGGCTTCTCTGATTTTCTTTTCTTCGAGTGGTTTATACAAAAACAAATCCTTGTCTTCGATGCCGTATTTTCCCAGGTCGTTGATATGCACACCGCCGAAATACAATTCCTCACCTTCCTTTTTGCAGAAGTGTGAAATATCCATCAGGGGACTGAAATTCTCTTCCAGTTTATTGTGTGCCTCTGCCTGATTTTCGCCGTACATAATTAACTGCACTCCGTACTGCAATGCAGCTCTTGGAGCTACATTCTTTTGTCCTATGATGAAAGGCTGAAACGGATTGACCAGATTTTCGAATGCCAGCCTTGTAAGCACCCTGTGAATTTTTCCGTTGGGTGTCACCAGTACATTATCAAATCCGGCATCAATCATACTTTCGAAATTTTTCCATCCTATATCTGTGTATTGATGGGGTGCCCATGTAACAGTCAGGGGATTCATTCCGTATTTATATTTAAGCTGATGAGCCACGTAAAAACTGTCTTTGCCGCCGCTCGATGGCACAATGACATCATAAGTACCGTCGTTTCTCCTGAACTTATCGCAAAGGGCCATCAGTTGTTTTTCGCGATCATCCCAGTTTATGGTTTTTTTAAATTCAAACCATTTGCAGGTATCGCAGATACCGTCGTCACCGAAACCAACTGTTTCTGTATCCTTGCTTGATTTTTTTGAAAATTCTCTTTTTGTGCTGGGTCTCTGATTTGAAATACAGCATTTTTTACAAAAGATGACCTGTTCGGGCAGTCCGTGTAGTGTGGTTGACATATAATTATTAATAACTGATTACTTTTTTTATTTCTATTTGTACTGCGGCGAGGACATCTGCAATACTTGTACCTGCGCTGCCATTTCCGTATAAATCTTCGCCCGGGTAGTGTCCGTGGGCTATCTGATCGCTGATTGCTTTTCTCAATTCTTCTGTTTCATATCCCGTATCTCTGACATTGCTTCCCCTTAGTCTTCTGTTTTGCCTGCTGCCGATGTTAACTACCGGGATGCCCAGATAAGAACATTCTCTGATGCCTACACTGCTGTTTCCGATCAGACATTTTGAATTGTAAAGAAGTTTAAGAAAATCCGCTCCTTCGAGATTCTTGAAAAAACGTATATGGTTATCAGGATGTTCCTCCCTGTACGACCTCAGTGCATTGCTTGTACCATCACTTCCTGCATCCGGATTTGGCCAGAACCAGAACACCGGTATGTTCAGATCGTGAACAACATTTATAAGGGCTTCGGCCTGTTGTTTTGCCGAATCAAATTCGGTGGTAACGGGATGCTGCATCACAACAATATAATCGCTATTGTAATCGATATATTTACCAACACCGCCGTATTTCTGACAGGGATCGAAATCCATTTCGGGTTTGTCTTTAACATGCCGTGCGATATCTATACTCGGACAACCCGTAATGTGAATGTTATTTGCGTATTCGCCCATTTTAATCAGCCTTTGTCTGGCATCGTCATTCGACACAAGATGCAGGTCAGAAAGTTTTGAAATGGCATGTCTTACTTTTTCATCAATATTACCTGTTACTTCACCACCCTGAATATGCACCAGCGGAATGTTCATGTAACTGGCGGCAATGGCGGTGGCCATAGTTTCGTATCTGTCGCCGATAGTACACACCATATCAGGTTTGAGATTATCGAAAGTAGTCGCCAGTTCCATAATACCAATACCTGTGGTTTTGGCCGAGCTGGTTAATGTTGCTCCTTCGATGACCATATATACTTTTTCAGATATTTTAAATCCATCGGCTTCTATATAATTAATGGTTGAGCCATAGCGGTCGAGAAGGGCAGATGCTGCCACTACCAGTTGCAATTCCAGATCAGGATGATTGTCTATGGCTTTCAGCGCAGTTCTGATGCGACTGTAACTGGGTCTTGCAGTTATTATAACGCAAATCTTTCTTTTTTTCATTCTAAATCGCTGTGTTGAATAAAGCTGTGTATTTTTAAATTCTTATTTAGTTTTTTTCCTATCAGTTCTTTGTAATCTTCGGCGCCAATTCCCATTTTTCCGGGTTTGCTCGATTCAAGATCGCAGAGGGTAATTACATGCCCCTTTTCCAGATCTCTCGAACATGTCAGCGATTTTCCGAACATAGTTTTAAGTTCACTGTACGCTTCAGTCCTGTTTTTGTCGAGCGGATTTGCAATCGCCCTTTCAATTTTCCTGACACCGTCGCATAATATTTTAAAATCGTTAATGGTGAGGGATGATGAGGCATCCGGCCCGAACATCTGTTTGTCAAAAACCACATGCATTTCGAGCATATCTGCCCCAAGGGCCGCTGCGGCCAGAGGCGCAAAAATCTCCCCTGAATGATCGCTCAATCCCACTTTCGAATTGCTTATTTTTCTCAGTTCGTTCAAAACATTCAGACCGTATTTTTCGGGCGGTGTCGGATAAGCAGTCGTACATTGAAACACGCCTGCAAAATTACCATTATGTGAGCGAATAAAACTGATACCATTTAAAATTTCATCATAGCTGCTCATTCCGCTCGACAACAAAATCTCTTTTCCGGTATTGCAGATTTTACCGAGCATAAGCAGGTTGTTTACCTCACCGCTGGCAATCTTGTATCTGTCTACGCCCAGTCTTTCCATCCATTCAACAGCCTGAACCGAAAAAGGGGAACAGAGAAATCTGAATCCCTTTTCTTCACAATGTTGTTTCAAACCCTGCCATTGTTCGAATGTAAATCCCATACGTTGCCAGTAATCAAATCTGGTTTTGTCTTCGTAACTGAAATTTACCCTGAACTGTTCATATTCGCTACTCTCGGCTTCTGCGATATGCATCTGAAATTTTATCGTGTCGACACCACTGCCATACAGGGCATCGATATACGAATGAGCAATGCCAAGACTACCGTCGTGCGCCTGTGCGATTTCGGCAATTATTTCAACTTTCTTATTCATCGATCTGTTTTATAAAATTGCGGTAATTGATATCTTCATTAAAATTTCTTTCCCAATAAGCTCTGACGCCTTTTCTGAATGCAGGCGAATTCATTTCTGAATTTTTGAATTCGAGAATCTTGTTCCTTATTAATTCAGGCGTCGAATCAGCATCTATCAGCATACCGGTTTCACCGCATACAATTTCTCTGCAGGCACCTACATCGGTAGACAGTACCGGAATTCCAAAGCTGATAGCCTCCATCATACTGACAGGAATTCCCTCAGCTTCAGAAACACTGATAAACAGGCTTAAGGGTTGTCGGCCGTAAAAACTCATGATATCCGGATTAGACATATATCCTGCATTTGTAAATCTGATTTCAGGTTTCATTCTCAGTTTTTCCACTGCCCTTACATAAAGTTCTATGCTTGGATCATTTGCGGCATTCAGATTTTCGTCGCCCAGGTGAAACCAGCTTATGTTTATTCCTATATCCAGCAATGCCTCAGCAATCAGATGTATGCGCTTGACATCTCTTATTTTGGCACAGCTTACAATTGTAAATTCTTGCTCACTGAAGGGATTGATATTATTATGAAACGGCGAACCGAGAAACGAAGTGTGAATTTTGTCTGAGTATTCAGGGTATTTTTGTTTCAGATATCCGGTCCCGGTTTCAGAAACCGAAAAAACGTAATCGAGATGTTTTAACTGAAAATCTCTGAACAGTATTTTTCCGCTAAGCGAACTCCTTTCTTCAAACAAATCGCCGCCATGTGCCCTGCATACCGCTTTGCCTGCAAATTTCCACTTTTTCAGGAAAGCCAGATAGATGCAATCGTAGAACCAGAAAGCGATGAAGAGACTTTTATCCCTGCCATCAGGTTTTACTAAATTGATTGCTTTCATGGCCTCTTCAGCCTTATGAATGTTAGAACAAATCAATGCAATGGCTGTTTTCGGATTTAATATCCTGCCATCGCGGAAACACGACTTTAAGTAAATACCGATGATGGTAAAAAAGTGGGCAGAAAGTATTCTTGCCGGTTTGAAGCGTTTCCAGTTTATAAATTCGTCAATTACTGTTACATTGGAAGGCAGCTCATGTGTTTTATCAATTGCTTCGGCCGACAGAATGACAAGTTCTTTTGTTTGAGGAGCCAGTTTTCTGATGTCATTCAATACGAAGGAGGTGTCTATATCGTCGACAAAATAAAATATACTGTCCTTCATTTATCTTTTTCTGTAAACGATAAGTTCTCCAAAAGCAGTGTCGCGCACAAATTCGTTATTAACTTTTTTCAGATACAAATCGTATAGCTCGCGGTGACGACCAAGATACACATTCGGATTTTCTCTCAGCATTCTTTCCGGATGTCTTCTGTAGAATATAATAGCCTCGTTCGAATCGCCCCATATCTTTTCGGGAAAATCTACATACCAGTTAAACGGTGTTTCTGTGCGGTCGGGGGTATGGTCTTCGAAAGGGTGATAGATGTCTACAGAAACAAAATCGGCAAAAGGATAAAGCACTGTACCATCTGTAGCAATGCGTTTGCCTCTGAATTTAGTTTTTACGTAGTCAATTGCTTTTAAACTCATGGCATGATTATATACAGCTTCGCTTCTTTCAGACAATCCCGTATACACCGGTAATTCTCTTTTTAAAAAGAAAAACAATGAGGAAGAACAGATGAGCAGTAACAAAGCGCCGGCGATCTTTCCCCTCGTATTCACGATTTCCCTGCCAAGTACATTTAAAATACCCAGCAACATCAACAGATATCCCGTCCACAGATAATGCGGCCAGATTCTCTTAGTCTTCAACATAATGATGGTATTGAGAATAAGTCCGCAGATAATCAAAATCAAGCCTGCCGCATCATTGTGCTTTTTGAAATTGTTAAAAGAGAAATACAATCCATAAAACACTAATGCCATGAATGCCCATGCCAGAAAATCAAGACCGAGATAGGTACTGCCGAAACCACCGTTAAACCAGTCTATAAAACTTACTGCACTGTTATCATATAATTTTTCGGTGCCCCCGAAAGTTTCGTGTAAATATGTTTTCAAAAATATTGGTCTGAGAGGTGTGAGTAGCAGGCATGGGATAGCAACTATAATACCCGTAAGCATATACAACAAAGCTTTCAGTCCGGGAATAATATTTGAAGCAAACCGGAATTTATTATCTGTAAACAAAGGAACAAAGAATACTACAGGCAATATCAGCAGTATATTAAATTTTAAACCATAGGCAATGCCAAGCCATATAAAATGCGGTGTGAATTTCCATTCAGATTTCTTAAATCCTTTCAGAAACAAGGCAAGAAAAAGGAGTTGATAAGGCTCAGGTTTTGGCATCATCACAAAATACAAGGTATAATACAATGAGGTGGAGGCAATAAGAAAAATAATTCTCTGCCATGTATTGCTCAGGAAAGCTCTTCCGAGTAATATCAGAGAAACAAGTATCAGAATTGCATGCAGCATCCTGATGCTGAATACCATTCCGCTTATTCCCCAAATTTTATATGGAATAAATGCAAACAGTGCATCGACATAGAACATGATGCGGCCGTAATAAAGTGCATTACCGCTTATCACAGCCATGAAAAAGTGTTTGGGTGAGGCGGGTTGTAAGATAGAATAGACTTCTTTGACGGCGATGTATTCGTCGTGACCGGCGATTGGATGGTTGATGTTGGATCCGTCTATGAATTGAATATTCAGTATGACGGATAATGTTATGAAAACTATCGAATAGATTAGTTCTATGGAATATTTTTTCATTATTGTTTTGTGTTTGCCCGGGTTGATGCGCCTTCGGCGCATCAACCCGGG
>CAZRKA010000020.1:0-9600 GCA_964600345.1 uncultured Chitinophaga sp.
ACTGTATATACGAAGTATTTTCAAATCGCTTGTAGCCGATGTCAAAGTGCAGTTCAGCATAGCCAAAACAGATCCTTCAGGTAACCCTACTAACGGCATTACAAGAACAAGCACCAACAGAACCACTTTTGCAATTAACCGCTGGGGTTCATACAACACCGACATGAAATATACAGGCAATGGCGGAAAAAATGCCTGGGACCCAACCTCCTACATGAATATCTGGATTTGCAACATGGAATATCCTTCCTTTTATTCTATAACCTATGGTTTTGCAACCCCTCCCACCGGTGCACCAAACTGGAGCCAGTTTGGAAATGTAACCAAAGACAGCACACATCTTGAATCCGGTGTGGTTTTACATTATAAAATTGTTGGCAGCAACAATCCACAGGCACCTTTGGGTTACACCATGGGCAAAGCCGCCATTCACGAGGTAGGTCATTATCTCGGACTAAGACACGTTTGGGGCGATGGCAGCAGTCAAACCGGATGCAGTGTAGACGACGGCATATTTGACACTCCTAATGCAATGAGTTCAAATGCAAGTTGTTCAAATCAAAATTCCTGCACCGACGGATCAAACGACCTGCCGGATCAGACAGAAAATTTCATGGATTATACACTTGGCGCATGTGCCGCGATGTTTACACATCAGCAAGCCTATATGATGCGCTATTGTATTAATATGTTCCGGACCGGTTTGCCCATTCGCGAAATCACATACGACACTTTGCCGGATCAACCCGGTTTTGCCGGTTTCAGATTATATCCAAACCCGCTAAAAGAAAATGATAATTTCAATATTTCTATTGAAGGTGCTGCCGGCAAGTATTATTCCGTATCTATCATTGATATGAGCGGCAAAATGATTTACAGCCGCTCCGTACTCAGCAACACCATCCATAGTTTTGAAACCTCAGGTATGGCGCGTTCGGTATACTATGTCATTGTGAGAGACAGTGAAGGCAAAATGACCGGTCGCGAAATGCTGCTCCTTCTGTAAAATATTTAACTGCAGTTAATTAATTTTTCTCCGCTTGAATTAAATTCAGATTCCGTAATCGAAACTTTTCTGTTTTCTTTAAAGGATAATTAATCAATTCCGGATAAGCACTTTGCTTTTATACGTACTCCCGTATCATGAATATATTGGCATACCGAACTTAAACCAATACTCTGTTCCAATTCTTTGCGTTTGTATGTAACCCGTTTATTGAATTCACTTGAGATAATACCCGGATTTTCCATTTAACTTTTAATTGCCGGGGCAAAAGCATCTCCTTCAATGTATATCAGCGGAAAGGATATACTGTCTAAAATTTGTTTTATTGATAAATCTATACTTTATTGCATGGTATAAGCCCTCAATTTTAATAAAAAGCCTATGAAGATCATTGACATTAAGACCATGAACGGTCCCAACTACTGGAGTATAAGAAGGCATAAACTCATAGTCATGCGACTTGACCTGGAAGAAATGGAGGAGAAACCTACCAACAAAATTGAAGGTTTTGGCGAGCGTTTAAAGACCATGTTTCCTACCATGCATGCTCACCGCTGCAGTCCGGGTGTACCTGGTGGATTTTTTCAAAGAGTTGCAGAAGGTACCTGGATGGGGCATGTTATAGAACATATTGCACTCGAAATTCAAACGCTGGCAGGAATGAATTGCGGATTCGGAAGAACGCGCCAGACTTCTACTCCGGGTGTGTACAATGTAGTCTTCAATTACTGGGAAACAAAAGCCGGTATTTACGCCGCTAAATCGGCAGTTAGGATAGCTGAAAGCCTGATCAGCGGCGAACCTTATCACCTCGAAGATGATATTCAGCGTTTGCGCGAAATCCGCGAAGAGGAAAGACTTGGTCCAAGTACAGGAAGTATAGTTGAAGAAGCCATCAAACGAAATATTCCATTCATAAGATTGAACGGAAGGTCGCTGGTGCAGTTGGGTTACGGCATAAACCAGAAACGCATTCAGGCCACCGTTGCAAGTACTACAAGCAGCATCGCTGTTGAAATTGCCTGTGATAAAGAAGATACAAAATTGCTGCTCGAATCGGCTCAGATTCCGGTTCCAAAAGGTAAAATATGTGTCGATCTCGAAGATCTCGAGGCAGCAGCAAGCCGTATTGGTTATCCGCTTGTCACCAAACCTATCAATGGCAACCACGGCAAAGGTGCCACCACCAATCTCAACAACTGGGAAGAACTTAAAACGGGTTTCGAAGCTGCTAAACAATATTCAAGATCCGTCATAGTAGAGAAATTCATCACAGGTTATGATCACCGTATTCTGGTTATCAATTACAAGTTTGTTGCCGCCGCCAAAAGGACACCTGCCGCCGTAAGTGGCGATGGCAAACACAATATACAGGAGCTTATCGATATTGTAAATTCAGATCCAAGAAGAGGTTATGGTCACGAGAAAGTGCTTACCTCGATTAAGGTTGACAAGTTTACGCAACAAATTCTGACAGAAAAGAATTTAACGCTTGAGACCGTATTGCCGAAAGGATACGAATTGCTGCTCAAGCCTACGGCAAATATCAGTACGGGTGGAACAGCCGAAGACATTACAGATCATGTGCACCCCAGCAATATTTTTATGTGCGAAAGGATAGCCAGAATCATAGGTCTGGATATATGCGGTATTGATATCATGGCTCCCGATTTAAGTATCCCGATTACGGAAAACGGAGGTGCTATTCTCGAAGTCAATGCAGCACCCGGTTTCAGAATGCACCTCGAGCCAACAGACGGATTACCGCGGAACGTTGCAGAACCTGTTATCGATATGCTGTATCCACCCGGCACAAGTGCGAGAATTCCGATCATAGCGGTATCGGGAACCAACGGCAAAACTACCACTACCAGGCTGATGGCTCATGTTTGTAAGCAGGTTGGTTACAAAGTCGGATACACCACTACCGACGGTGTTTATATTCAGAACGAAATGATGATGAAGGGCGATTGTACAGGACCGGTATCTGCCGAATTCGTCCTTAAAGATCCCACAGTTGATTTTGCTGTACTTGAATCGGCAAGAGGCGGAATTTTAAGAGCCGGACTTGGTTTTCACAATTGCGACATTGGCATCATTACAAATATAGCAGCAGATCACCTGGGATTGCAGGGAATCGATACCCTCGAACAACTCGCCCGGGTAAAATCCGTGGTTGTCGAATCCGTATTTCCTGAGGGTTATGCCATATTAAATGCAGATGATGATCTGGTATACAAAATGCGCGAAAACCTGGAATGCAATGTGGCACTCTTCAGCATGGACGAAACCAATCAGCGTATAATAGACCATTGTAAAAAAGGAGGTCTTGCGGCAGTATACGAAAACGGAAATATCAGCATTATGAAAGGCACCTGGAAAATCAGGGTCGAGAAAGTAACCAATGTGCCTATGACCTTTGGAGGTAGAGCAGAATTCAACATAGCCAATGCTCTTCCCGTTGTTCTGGCTTCCTTCATCAGAAACTTTAAAATTGAAGATATCCGTTCAGCATTGCAAACATTCATTCCCTCGCCTGCTCAGACCCCGGGTCGTATGAATATGTTTAATTTCAGAAACTTTACTGTCATGGTAGATTATGCTCACAATACTGCAGGACTGGTAGCTATAGGGAAATTTCTAGCCAAAACCGATGCTTCCAAAAAAGTAGGTATAATAGCAGGTGTCGGTGATCGCCGCGACGAAGACACTATCTCTCTTGGAGAAGAAGCTGCAAGGATTTTTGATGAAATCATTATCAGGCAGGACCGGAATCTGAGAGGAAGAACTGAAGATGAAATTATCAACCTCATGATTACAGGTATTAAGCATCTCGACAAGAACAAGAAAATCACAGTCATTCCTCAGGAAAAAGAAGCCATTGTACATACCATCGAAAATGCTGAAAATGGAAGCTTTATAGTTATTTGCAGTGATGTTATTCCCGACGCACTCGAGCAGATAATGGATATGAAGGCCAGAGAAGAATCAGGTTTTGCGGCGATGAGCTGACCTCATGACCCGATCAATATTCGAAAAAACCCATGTACAGGCCATCATTGGCGGGTTGACTTTATTCTATATCATCTTTCTTCAGTTTTACAAGCTAAACGAATTACCCGTTGTACAGCGGGACGAGTCGAGGCTTGCAGTAAATGCGGCTGAAATGTATCAGAATGGCAATTTTCTTGTCACCACTTTTGAAAACAATCCGGATCTATACAACACGAAACCTCCTTTAATGATTTGGCTGCAGGTAATTTCAGCCTATATTTTCGGGATGAATGAATTTTCGCTTCGCTTCCCGGCTGCACTTGCCGGTTTTATTTGCATACTGTATTGCGCCTTTATTGTATTCAAGCGAAGTTCATCTTATTATACCGCTTTGTTCGCTGCCTTGCTACTGGCGTTCAGCGATGGTTTCATTCAATTGCACGGCAGCCTGACAGGTGATTATGACGCCCTATTAAGTCTCTTTGTTCTGCTGACTGTTTACCATTTTCACAATTTTCTGTTCAAGAGGTCCGATACTGCACTCTTGCGTTTCAGTATTTTTTTCAGTATGGCCATATTAAGCAAAAGTGCAGCGGCATTACTGGTAATACCACTCGTATTCAGTTCACTGGTCTTCAAACCGGATATCAAACGCTTCCTTAAAACAGCTCTGGCCTGTCTTATGTCGGTAATTCCGTTTCTGATTTATTGTCTACTGAGAGAAAATGCAGCAGAGGGATATATCGATGCCGTTATTCAAAATGATTTCTGGGGAAGGTTTTCTTCTCCACCTGAAGGCCATACGTCCGAATGGTATTACTATATAGTCAATCTGTTTACTTACAGGTATTCTATCCTGATCTGGGTTTTGCCCCCTGCACTAATATGCGGATTGATATACGGCAAAAAAACCTTTGCATATTTTAGTCTTATATTATGTGTTTATCTATTGTTCCTCAGCATTGCCCAAACCAGAATTCACTGGTACGACATGCCGCTTTTGCCGATAATCTCAATCATTATCGCCCTATTTTTCGATTTCCTGTATCAACATTTCGAAATACCTGCTATAAGGATGGGATTAATAGCAGCGGTTTGCGTCGCATGTATTTATCCTGTAAAAACAAAGTTTGAATTTATAGCATTCAGAAGCGGACTTCTGCTGGATATGACGCATTACGAGTTGAGCCAAATGCTCAGAAGTTACAAGGAACCCGAACAATGCAAGTATCTTGCTGCTCCTTACGATCCGGAATTCTATTTTTATTCAGTCGTTAACCCGGGCATTGCAAGAGGAAAATTCAATCAGTTGAGGGTAAACGACATTGTATTTCACGGCAATTTATACAAAGACAGCCTTATAAGTAAATACCGTTTTAAAACCCTTGATTCAGGTGCTAATGCAAGAAAAGTGCTGATACTGGATTACCTTAAGCACAAAAATAAGTAAACGGTTTTAAACAAAAATTACAGGTCTCAACAAACCGATATTCGCAATTAAAACGGTGAACTGAAAGCCGGATTAGTAATGAAAGTATTATCGGTGAGCGTTTTGAGAAACTCAATAATATCTTCTTTCTGCTGATCAGTCAGATTTAGTTGTTTGCCGTGCGACAGAATATTGATGTCCAGATTAGGCGATGAAAGTTGTATACCCTCCGAATAAAAATCGAGAACTTCTTCCAGGTTAGCAAATCTTCCGTCGTGCATATAAGGCGCTGTCAGTTCCACATTGCGAAGCGAAGGAATCTTGAATCTGCCATTGTCGTCATCCAGTCCTGTCACACTTCCAAAGCCATTGTCAGTGAAAACTTTATCCAGTCCGTTGTTGGCCATAGAGCCTGCCGCACTGGTATTGCCAAAGAATGGATTGTTGCTGTGACAATGGAAACAATCTGCTCCGCCATTTTCAACCGGCTGCATGAATAATCTCAATCCGCGCAGTGCAGATGCACTGATATAATTCAGGGTATCTGTCTTTCCTTTTAACCTGTCTATCGGTGCATCAAAAGAAATCAAAGTCACCAGAAATTGTTCAAGTGCTTTGCTGATAAGCAAAGGACTTATTTTTTCGCCCGGGAAGGCAGCATTGAATTGCTTTTTATAGGATTCACTGCTTTCAAACCTCAATACAAGATCATAAAGATTAATATCCATTTCGTTGTGCGCCTGTATCGGTATCAGAACCTGTTCGCGCAAGGTATTGACCCTGCCATCCCAAAAGAACTTGCTCTGCCACATCAGATTGAACAAGGCCATCGAATTGCGTGAGAGAACCTGACCCCGTATGCCTTTGCTTACTTTTAGTCCATCGGTAAATGCCTTGCTTTGAAGATGACAGGTGGCACAGCTAACTGTCTTATCAAGCGACATGATGGGATCGTAAAACAACATCCTTCCCAACTGAACACCCTCTTTTGTCAGTTGATTGTTCTGTGGCAAATGAAGCTGTGGATAGCTCGCTTTGGTTTCAATTTGAAACGGTTCGGGACCTGTAATGGCAGCCTCATCCTTCTTACAACTCTTAAACAGAATTGCACTGATAAAAACCGAAATTAAAAATATCTTTAACTTCATTATTTGAAACTGTTGAATTCGAAAATGCCGTTTACGTTTTGAATGAATTTATCCATCACCGGATCTACATCTCCTGAATGAGAAAATGAACCGTCGTTTTTAAGACTGAAGTTGACAATATTGCTGAAATACCTGTCTGCGCGAAGGTCTATCAAAAGCCTGTGATTGCCGCTAATTTCGTAGTTTTGTACAAATGAATGGATACGACTGTTGCGCACTAAAGCAATGTGAAATGAGAAACCCGCAATAGCTCCATTGTTCTTGAAGTAACCCTCGATGACATTGAATATATAGCCGCCTGCCCATCCCCAGTGCATTTCGTTCAGAGCAGGACTAAGCGGATGATCAAGGGCATACACTGCAGGATCAGAATGGTTGATGGCCGAATCGAGTCCTACTTTAAAGCGGAATGATTTGTAAGTGCCTTTGGGTATATTCTTCAGCACCACACTGTCTCTGCCATCCCTTATAGACAGGTAAGCATAAGTTCCGGGGAGGCTTATAAATTCGCCGTTGCTCTTTTCAAGTGTGAATTCAGACAGAATAAATTTGAGTTTGTCAAACCTGATGCTGTCACCTGCTGCCGTAATATAATAATTACTCCAGTTGATGTTTTCGAGGCCGAATAAACCATTGAATTTAACCGTCAGGGTTTGTCCCGCCGTATTATTATCATCAGGTTTTTCAGGATCATCAGGTTTACATGCGCTGAAAATAGTGATTAAAAGACTTAAGTATATGAGTTTGTTTTTCATGATATTATTTAATTTTTGATGATGATTCGCGCCAGCTCCGATTTATCTGTCTTCACAACGATATAGTACATACCTGTAGCATACGCATCCATATTCAGGGTAACTATGCTCCCCGGTTTGATCCCGTCTTCATGTTTATCAGTGTAAATGTGCCGACCCAGATTGTCGTAGATTTCGACAGCAGTTATCACTTCCTTCGATGATGAAAGATACAGGTAAGTACCAAAAGGATTTGGGTAAATCAGAATATCGTCTGCATTGCCAATAGGAAATTGTATGAGCGCCTTTGCCAAAACCCATTCTTCAGGATCGAATACCAGTTCCTTTACTTTAAAGTCAAGATCAATACTGTATGTTTGGTTCAGACCATTGATATCCACTCTTATCATGGTATCGGCGTTGAGGCCTCTGACCAGAAAAGGCAGGGGAACATTATAGGTTACAGCCGAATTCAAACTGTTTGTCTGACTGATATTCAATTCGAGTGTGCGCCCTTTCTGATTCCATTTAACCACATAAAGAGGATAACCTTCTCCCTTTATCCAGTCGTTGAAATAATCGTCGAGATTCATTCCCGAATTTGACTCGAAGTATGACTGAAGGTCGTTTTGTTTGACAAAATTATACGCCAGCGCTTGATCCTGCAAATACTGACGTAAGGAAGCAAAAAAGGCATTATCGCCTATCAGCCATCGCAGCTGATGCATCACCATGGCGCCTTTCTGGTATTTAGTCCGGTAGTCGAACAACTGATTCACATCTACCGTATCTGTTGCATACACAGATCCTCCGGGCAATGACATCACGCTGTTCTTAGTCTGTCGCAGATTGTGATACCACTGCTGCCTGTCGCCTATAAAGTCGTAGCAAAGCAGGTTCGCATAAGTGGCAAAACCTTCGTTCAGCCATATTTCCTTCCAGCTTCCGCAGGTTAGCTTATCGCCAAACCACTGATGAGCAAGTTCGTGAGCCACAAGGTCGTAATTAAAATTCACCATGAAGCTCATG
Source organism: uncultured Chitinophaga sp. (assembly GCA_964600345.1). GTDB lineage: Bacteria > Bacteroidota > Bacteroidia > NS11-12g > UBA955 > JABMMZ01. The sequence continues at coordinate 8,341 of CAZRKA010000020.1, forward strand.
GTTTGATGCTCCATGCCACCACCCCAGGCAAACTGCGCATGACCGTATTGCTCCTTGTGAAACGGATACGGTCCGAAAAGACTGTCAAACAGGCGCATGATCTTCACTGTCTCAAAAGTTTTGTTTCTGGTATCTATATTATCGTTGTGAAGAAAAACGTAATTCACAATATCAATTTCCTTGTTTTGCGAACTCAGCCATGCTTTTTGAGTGTATTCGGCGTATTTCGAAAATGTAACCGCAACCAGATAAGTGGCAATCGGATAACGATGTTTATAGCTGTATATGCGCTTGTCAACTAAATCCTGAATCCCTGTCTGCAAACCGTTGGATACTGCCATATAGGGCGTATCTACTGTTAAAATAACATCGAGCGAATCTATTTTGTCAGTCAGATTTTCTCTGCAAGGCCACCAGTAGGCAGCACCGTATGGTTGTGATAAGGTTGAAATACTTGCACCGGAAATATTGACATCGCGTATCCAGGCTCTGGTACTCATGTCAGGCTGTCCGTGGTAATAAATACAAAGCGAATCAAAAGTTCCCTGACTTATGCTTGTTCCGAAATAAACCATCAGAAGCCGGTTGTTGTGGTTATACAACAGTTGATTCCCCCGGAAAACCACACTGTCAACCGTGAACTCGTCTCTCAGGTCGAAGTCCAGTTCTGTGATGTCTTCCAGTGTTCTGAATTTATAATCTACCGAAGCCCTTCTGATTTCACCTGTCTGCAAATCCGGTTCTATACGCAGACGCACAAATGTGATATCTGTATTTCCCGGCGTCGATCGCTTGGCGTAATAATGTCTGAAGTTCTGAAAGCGGTTCATTTCCTGTTTGGCAAGAGACTCTAAAAGCACCTGGGCACCTAAATCGCTGATAAGACACAGTAAAAACAAAATCGTTGCAAGTAGAAAGCGCATGAATAAATAACAAAAATAATCAAAATAAATCAGTAATATGGTGACAAAAGTCTCATTTTTGCAGAATAATGACAGACTACTCCGTAATCAGACTCAAACCAGGCAAGGAAAAATCTCTGGAGAGAAAACATCCATGGATATTCAGCGGTGCGCTGATGGATGATGTCAGAAAAAATGAAGAAGGCAGCCTTGTCAGGGTTTCTGATGTCAACGGGCTATATCTGGCAACGGGTTATGTGCAGTACGGAAGCATAGCTGTCAGGATACTGTCGTTTGAGGATGAGACAATTGATACTGCCTTTTGGGAAAAGCGAATCAGCAACAGTTTCCGTCTCAG
>CAZRKA010000020.1:9610-27129 GCA_964600345.1 uncultured Chitinophaga sp.
GCACGGCGAAGGAGATGGAATCCCGGGTCTGATCATAGACTATTACGCCGGAACTGCTGTCATTCAGTGTCACAGCAGTGGCCTGTACGCTCTGATTGAAGATATTGCTGCAGCGTTGAAACAGGTGCTCGGACCGGAACTTAAAGCGGTTTACAACAAGAGCAGTGAAACACTACACGGCTCAGTTCCCGGTGCCGAAAATGGCTATTTGTATGGAGATGGTGGCGAAGAGATTGTGCTAGAAAACGGATTGAAGTTCTTCGTAGACTGGAAACTCGGCCAGAAGACCGGTTTTTTCCTCGACCAGAGAGATAACAGGGCTTTACTCGGACATTACGCCCCGGGTAAAACTGTTTTAAATACATTTGCCTATACCGGGGGATTTTCGGTTTATGCCCTTGCCTGTCATGCTCAAAAAGTTGTCTCTGTAGATGTGTCTAAAAATGCAATCGAATTGCTGAACCGAAACATGGAACTCAATTTACCTGGTGCCGCTAATCACGTAGCTTTTGCCGAAGACACCTTTCAGTTTTTCAAACGCAATGATGAAACTTTTGATATCGTCATTCTGGATCCGCCTGCATTTGCTAAGAATATGGGCGCCAAACACAATGCTATCAAAGGATATAAACGCCTTAATGCGGAAGGGTTAAAGCAGGTGAAATCCGGTGGATTGCTGTTTACATTCAGTTGCTCTCAGGTCATAGACAGTCACACTTTTCAGCAAACAGTTTACTCGGCAGCAATAGACAGCGGAAGATCAGTTCGCATACTGCACCGCCTCACCCAGCCGGCCGATCACCCCGTGAATCTTTTTCATCCGGAAGGCGAATACCTGAAAGGGCTGGTGTTATACGTGGAATAATTTCAATATTTTAAAATCGTAATTCTCTTCACTTGTCTTACTTTTTTCTATTAAAAAATTATATTCGCAGGCTTAAAAATTTAAACCATGAAACAAAACAGTAAACTCATCTTAATCATTCTGTTGATACTCAATTCGATTGTACTACTGGGACAATTATGGCCTGAAGGTGCACCTCCATTTGCCTCTGTTGTAAATATCATCACACTTATATTAAATCTGATATTTATCATCAGTTTCTTCTTCAAAAAAGGATAAGCCTTTTGTAATTATTTGTTCGGGAATGGCTCATTCAACAGGGCCGAATGCTTATTGCATGACCTTTAAAAGAATCTTTCCGGCATATCTTTTAATTATTTTGGTCGATGTTAAGTATATAATTCAACGAAAATTCTGAATTTCAAAAGCTGAAAACAATTGTTTCGTATTCCGAAACCTTATTTTTGCCAATGAAACTAAACTATATTAAACACTATTTTATATGGAAAAAGAAATGAAGAATTTCAGAATTCTGAAATTCACAGTCTTCAGTTTTCTTGGCTGGCTTTTTGGCGTTGTTCTGATTATCATATTATCATCGCTTCTGGACTCTGTGGGCATTGAAGACAAACAATTTTACTTAGGCATAGGCATGGGAAGCGGGGTTGGTTTTATGCAATGGCTGTATCTCCGTAGACAGACCGACATTGAAAAAACCTGGATCTGGTTATCGGCCATTGGCATGGGATTGCCTTTCATTGTTTATGATCTCCTGCCCGCAGGTACTGTCACATACAAATTACCGCTTTTTGTCATGGCAGGTGGATTATGCGCCGGCATTCTGCAGTATTTTATATTGAAGCATTATTCGCAAAGGGCCGCTTTCTGGATTGCCGGATGTTTCGCTGCATGGGCATTGTCTGTCTACTGTATTAATTTAATTGAATTTACACGTGAACTGAGCGCTAATAATCTGTTGATTGCCCTGCTGAATCTCATTCTGATTTTATCGGGAGGCATTTTGCTTGGTATGATCAGCGGCATCTTTCTAAAGAGGGTATTGCATTTGTGAATCTGCAATAAGTCTGCCCATTGTCAGCAAACCGTCAAATATGGAAATTGCTGCAATACTTGCCGGAAAATACCCCTAACTTCGTAAGAGTAAAAGGATTCGGCCTATGAAAAATCTACTACTCTGCACTTCTTTTCTTCTATTCATTTTTAGCACAAACCTGGCGGCACAAAGACTGGCCGGAGGCGAAATCTATTACGAACTTGTAGGAGCCAATCACTATAAAGTTACGGCCCATATTTACCGCGAATGCGAATCAGACCCATTGAATAGTCTCAGTGGATTTGTGGCGGCAGATACCATGCGCCAGAATATTAATTTTACCCGCACTGCCATCAAACGTATCAACGACACCTGCGGAAATCCCTGTCATAAAGTAAACGACTGGGGAAATCCGGGCTTTGAAAAACACACCTTTGTTGCCTTTGTAGACTTCAATCACATCAGCTACAGTAAGTTTGTAACAGCAGGTAAATGCTTTGTGCATTTTGCAGTCAGGCAGGGAGGTCGCGACAACCGCACCACCACCCACGGAACCGGCAATTTCTATCTCGATGCGGGTGTCAATATCTGCGATACCGCTGTCAAGAAGAACAAGTCGCCCATCTTCTCCATGGAACCCAAATTCCTGATGGCGCTTAACCAGCCATTGACCTATTCGCCCGGCCCGCTTGATTCTGCTGACTATGATTCGCTCGCTTTCTCACTCGAACCTGTACAGTCAGATTACAATAAGAATATCACTTATAATCAGGGCTACAGTGCAGATATTCCAATTACTCCATATTGTCCTCCTAACCCAAGTGTCACCAACTGCAGGGCCTTGCCCAATTCTAATCCACCCAGGGGATTCTATTTCGATCCTGCATTATGCCACATTGTAGTAACCCCGACTAATGGCAACGAAATGGGATATATGCGATTTAAAATCAGAGAATACAGGCGCATCGGTCAGCAATGGGTACAACTTGGATTTACCTGCCGGGAAATGCTGGTCACTCCGATGATTTCTCCGGATAATAACCCAGTAAGAGTTAGCAATTCTCCTTCCGGTTCTGTTTTTACTTTTTGTTCGGAAGGAATGACACTCAATTTTCAAACAACAGATGAGCCCTTTCTTCCCAAACAGACAACGGTAGACACCACTCATTTTACCTGGGATGAGGGCTACCCGAATTTCGATCTCACCATTTATGATACCGTGAGAGAAAAAAGTGCCAGTCTGACTTTGAAACACGATCCGAAAACCATTGGCAAATGGACGTATTTCACCATACAGGTTTACGATCAGGCATGTAATTTAGCTATTAATTCGCGCACCTTTGTTATTAAAAACGATCCATTACTTGAATACAACAAAACATACAGTATTGATTCCTGTAATGTGTTCAACTATGATGTGAAAAGTAAAGACAATCTAACCACTTTGCAATCGTTTGCGAATGTATATACCAAAGAAAATATTCTTGTCGGTACAACTAACAATGGTGTGAACTTAACAATTAACACGGAAGGTATTCATTACGTTAAGTACCGGATTTTTGCACCGGGCAACAAATGTTTTACCGAAGTAAGCGACACGATTCTGATCCAGAACGCATTTCCAAAAGCAGAACTCAACATTACCAAAGATACCCAGGTTTGCGCCTCTTATGTGGCCAATCTCAAATTCAATCCCTACATAATACCCGGACTCAGCAGCATCAACTGGTATAAGAACGATACCCTGATCAATACGGGTGATTCAGCTTTACAAACTCAGATACATGCCTTATCTTCCATTAAAGTTTTACTGAGTAATACTCAAAACTGCCAATCTGAAAAACTTATTCGTTTTTTTAATATCAAGAAAACAACAGTCGGTTTACTTTCAGACACTTTGAACACCCTATGTCTGAATACTCAAGCGGAATACTCGGCCTTTGTTTCGAGTATACAGAAACAACCTGTCTTGTACAGATGGCGTTTTAATGGCATAGACAGCATAAGCTACAGCAATAAATTCAGCTTTACTGTCAAAGACAAGGGCAAACTCTATCTCAGGTCTACTGATGATAACCATTGCATTGTGGACGACTCGCTTTCGATTCAGAATTATCCGGCCATGTCAATGAAACTGCTAAATGACAGGGTAAAAGTATGTAAAGATTCTGCTGCTTCCGCATCTCTTGACAGTCTCAGTTTTGCGCCGTTCAGAATTCAATGGTGTATACCCGGTACTGATACATTAAAATCGTTCAGCCTCAGCTATACGCCGATTGTCCAACAGCCTTCTTTCATCAAAGTGAAAGCGACAGATTTTAACCTCTGCGAACTTAGCGATTCGTTCTACATTACTCCGATTAACAATCCGCAAGTTAGTCTTACCGGAAGAGATAAAATCTGCCGCGGCGATTCCATCATACTTACTGCGCTCATCAGCAATTCCACTATCAATAATAGTATCCAATGGTATGTAAACGGAAATCCGCTTTCAAATACCGATAGTTTCATCGTGTACAAAGGAAACGCCAAAACCAGATATAAAATCAGGGCAGGTAACGAAGGCACTTGTTTTGCCGAAGCTGAAAAAGAACTTGATACCCATCCTTTGACTTCGAAAATAAAATTCACAACCGACACATTCTATAACCCCTACCACAAAATTGTGTTGTCTGCCGATACCGGTTACAGCTCCTATGCATGGTTCAACGGCAACAACACCGGCAGCACCGAATTCTGGGCCTATCAGTTGGGCAGTCCCGGTAAGTACACCGTGTGGTGCAGGGTTACAGACAAAAACGGCTGCATGAGGACCGACAGCTTCGATATTTATACCGACCGCAAACTCGGACTTGACCTGACTGCTGATCCCGGTTTCCGCATTTACCCCAACCCTGTTAACGCTGTGCTGCACATTGAAACAAATACAGAATCGGCATTCGTTCTTTCCGGCAGCGACGGCAAACTGTTACTCAGCGGCACATTGACTGAAGGGATGAATACCTTTCCCCTGGAACAATTACCGGCAGGTGTTTACATCCTTAAATGTGGGATTCACAACTATAAAATCATAAAGCAATAATTTTAAATTCTTATATCTATACATGACAAGGATTGCTTTTTTTCTTTTCCTATATTGTCTGACATTATCGCTCAAAGCACAAAAACTGGCAGGTGCCGAAATCTATTACAGACAGCTGGGCAGCAAAACCTATCTGATAACCGCACATGTTTACAGAAAATGTGATGGAATATCTCTCAACAATCTGAATGGCTTTGTTATATCAGACACGTTTAAAATTCCGATGAATTTCGCCAGAATTTCAATCAGTAAAATCAACGACACTTGCGGGAATCCCTGCAATGTTCAGAATAGCAAATCGAATCCCGGTTACGAAAAGCACACCTATACCGATACAGTCAATTTTGCTGCAGCACCTTATAATGTGATTGTGAGCAATAATCTCTGCCAGGTTAAATTCGCCATTCACCAATACCTGCGCGATTTTTCGACGACAACACATTCAGGTGGCAATGGCATGTTTTACCTCGATGCCATGCTTAATCTCTGTGTCAAACTGAATGATCTGCGCACGCCCGAATTCAGTTTCGAGCCCAAATTCAATTACCTTTACCAGCAGGTAGTCAATTACACACCCGCGCCGCTTGCATTCAATAAAGAAGACTCACTGGTATTTGACCTTGCTCCTGCCTTGCACGATGAAAATACACCGGCAAATTATACCGCCGGTTATTCTTCTGAAAGACCAATGAGTCCTTATTGTTCACCTAACCCCGCTACTATCAACTGCACGGCCATTCCATCAGCAAACCCACCAAGGGGATTTTACTTCGACAATAACCGATGTGAGATAACCTTTTTTCCCAACAGAAACAATGAAAAAGGCACTATCAAATTCAAAGTTTCTGTATATCGCAAAGACAGTACTAACAAATTTGTTCTTGCAGCATATACCTGCAGGGAAATGTCTGCGCGTGTCGATTCATCTGTCAATAAAACCCCCGTACTGAGAGGTGTTGCAAATTTCAGCATCTGCCAGAACACGCAACTGTGTATGTATCAGACTGCAAGTGATGTTGATACAGCCGATGAAGTTTTTGTAGAATGGAATAACGGTATTCAGGGCGCCAACATTCAATTCCTGGATCCTAACAGCCGCGAAAAGGAAATGCAGTTCTGCTGGATTCCTAATGCCGCATCAGGAAGGCGTAATTTTGTTGCTTTCAGAGCTTATGATAAAGCCTGTAATGCCAATATGGTTTCGCGCAATCATTTAATACTCAAAAAACGTCAGGCGCCTGTAATCAGAAACTACCGGCGCATCGCCTGCAATGCGCTCAGGCTTGATTGTATTCCTATAGACAGTGTTTACTTTTCGCTTAAAAATTACACCTATAACTACAGAGTATTTAATATCAATGATCCCTCAAAAACTTTGTTCAGTTCCAACTCAAGGACAGATACTTTTACCACACAAACGGCAGCCAGCTTCGGCGTCGAAGTCATTATCAACAACCTGCCCGAAAACTGCCCGTATAAACTTATTGACACCTTCAGTCTCGGACCATCTAAAATAGAAATCACAGGCCTGAAAGACACTGTGATATGTTTCAATGACAGCTTGCTGCTCGGACCGCTTACCGGCATCAGCAATGGCTATCAATTGCAGTGGGAATACCCTTATGGCAAATCGAATGCCGGCGATACATTTAATGCACTGCGAATTAAGCTCAGATCCTTAACATTACCTGTAGTTTTGCATGTCAATGACTCGGGCTACTGTAATCTCAGCGATACCCTGATTGTATACGCAGGTGGTGGTTTTAACTTCATCGTCGGCAATCAATCACACTCGGTTTGCAAGAACGTCGTAAATGAAATTCGCGCAGTCAATATCAACAGACAAGGTACACCTTCATGGACATGGTTTATCAACGGAATAAATCAAAATGTAAATGATACATTTATCAGCAGATCCTTCAATTCAAATGCGCAAATTGTTCTGCGTGCGTCACTGGCTATAGGCTGTTCATATTCGGATACGCTGAATATTATTGCCATAGACAAACCTGTAATCAATCTCTCTGATACTTCTGTTTGCCCCGGCGAAAGCGTAAACCTTAACCCCAATCCGTATCCCTATCCTCTGCCGCTTGATTTCCTTTGGTATCGAAATGACACTCTGCTGAACTTCAGCGACAGCTTTCTGGATATAGAGGTCAACAAAACAATGTCTGTCAAACTCAGACTTGAAAATATAATTGGCTGTAATGCCGAGAAGACTGTCATGCTTACTGCCCTGCCTTTGCCTTTGTTTAACATTGTTTCTGATACTTTCTTTAACCGCTATCATCAGATAAGCATGAGCACCGATAAACCTTTTGCCACATACCAGTGGTCGACAGGTGCCAGCACCCGCAATAATCTTTTCTGGGCTTACCAGCTCGGAGCACCCGGAGCCTATACCATCACTTGCACTGTAAGCGACATTAATGCCTGTACGTATACTGACAGCATTCGCATCTACACAGACAAGTTTAGTTCAGTTTTTGCCCCGGATAATTCCGGATTCAAGATATACCCTATGCCAATTGATAAACAATTTTACATCGAAACAGATGTGCCAGGCCTGCTTAAAATATTTAGTTTAGATGGCAGATTGATTTCTGATCAGATGCTTGATACGGGATTAAACCTGCTTGATACTGGATTTTTACCTGCCGGTAATTACCTGTTTCAATTCGGCTCCATCATCCGGATTATCCCCAGAATTTGAAAACTCAGGTTTTTTTGACGGTTTATTTACACATTATTCAAGTAATTCGTTAATTCAGAATCGGGTTAGTTTGCAAAAAATTGAAAATTGAATCAGCTGCAATAAAAAATTGAAAACTTCATTCATCTCTATGTAAAAAAGCGCACTGAGGTAATTCTTAAAACTTCTCAGTTTTTACCATATCTCACCAATCGCCTTTCGCTATGTGTATCTATTGAACCCGCAGAATATGCAGATTCAAATATTAAGCCCACATCTTTAGCATAAATCATATCGGCATTTGTTATAGGGTACTGACCATTTACTTTCGGATAGTTGTACATCTTATTCCTATATGTAATCGTTTGAAAACTTCCGGCCGGAATAGTAGTAATCTTATCTTTGTCACACATGAAAAATTCTCTCTTACAAACGGTATCACCATATATCACGAAATCTGATTTGAATATAATCTGAAAATCAAGTGAAGAATAATATATCTGTCCTCTATGATTCACCATGTAGTGAAGTGAATCCCTCAAATAATCATCAAAAATCTTAATTTTATTTGAAAAATGAGTTTCCCGGTAATATTGATTTCCGTTTAAGGTCACTTGATCTGTTATTACTACACTATCCATATTAATAGTGTCACGGGTTTCATGTCCATTCTGGTCAATATAATAAGTTTCATATACCCTGTATTGACCAACTTTTAAACCACCATATGCTTCAAAGTTTAAGGTTTCTGAAACCTTCTGTGACTCTTTTTTACAAGAGTTGAAACTCAAAATCAGACATACAGCAATGACAATTTTATTCATACTTTTATTTCTTTCTATGCTTGTTAAACGTAATCGAAGCCCTTTTAATATACAAGTTCTGTAATATGATCCGAAATTTACAAATCAGCTTAACATTCTTAAAACTGGTCTTATGTTTGTATTAAGCGCTTTTTCATTTTTCCTTTTAAGAAGTGTTTCAATTAAATAAACATAGGGATAACAAGCCTTCAGACTTACACCAACACACTAGATGTTATGCATGCTTAATGGCTGGTACTGAAAGGTAACCGGAAACATTTGGAAAACAGGTCAGTGAGTTCGATATTTCTTTCAGGTTTTTCACCCGGAATAATGTTGAAACTTCGTGTTTATTCACAGGGAAATTACCTTTATTTTTGCAGCAAAATGGAAGCAAGCCTCGAACAAGCGCAGCAATTAGGTCTTTTACCTGAGGAATTTGAAAAAATAACCTCTATACTCGGACGCAAACCCAACTTTACCGAACTCAGTATTTATTCGGTGATGTGGAGCGAACACTGCTCCTACAAAAATTCCATCACCTGGCTCAAAACCCTTCCCAAGGAAGGTCCTGCCATGCTGGCAAAAGCCGGTGAGGAAAATGCAGGTCTGGTAGACATCGGCGACGGTCTGGCCTGCTGTTTTAAAATCGAATCTCACAACCATCCATCTGCCATAGAACCTTATCAGGGTGCAGCTACGGGTGTAGGTGGTATCAACCGCGATATTTTCTCTATGGGTGCCCGTCCGATTGCCCAGCTCAACTCACTCAGATTCGGAAACATTGACACCGCCCGTACCAAATGGCTTTTGAAAGGCGTTGTAAAAGGAATCGGCGACTACGGCAATGCATTCGGCATACCTACGGTTGGCGGAGAGGTTTACTTCGATGATTGTTACGAAACCAATATACTGGTAAATGCCATGAGCGTAGGTATCGCCAAAGTAGGCAAAACCATTTCTGCAATTGCAGAAGGTATTGGCAATCCTGTTTATATTTTCGGCGCTGCCACCGGCAAAGACGGTATACACGGTGCTGCTTTTGCCAGCAAGGATATCTCTGAAGACAGTGTCAAAGACCTGCCGAGTGTTCAGGTTGGCGATCCTTTCTGGGAAAAACTAATACTGGAAGCCAGCATGGAACTGATTGAAACCGGTGCCGTTATCGGCATGCAGGACATGGGTGCGGCAGGCATCACCTGCAGTACCAGCGAGATGGCGGCTAAAAGCAAAACCGGCATGAAGATACATCTCGACAAGGTTCCGCTGCGTCAGGAAAACATGAAGGGCTGGGAAATTCTTCTTTCAGAAAGTCAGGAGCGTATGCTGGTTATTCTTGAGAAAGGCAAAGAACATCTTGCTGAGGCGATATTTAAAAAATGGGAACTCACCTATTCTCAGATCGGCGAAGTGACAGAAGGCGATCGTGTTCAGTACTTCATGAACGGCACACTCGAAGCAGACATCCCTGCTGAAAGTCTTGTGCTGGGCGGTGGCGCCCCAGTTTACAAACGCGAATGGAGCGAGCCTAAGTATTTCGAAAAAATAAAAGCCTATAGCATAGATAAAATTGAACAACCTGCAGACCTGGTATCTGTTGCTCAATTCCTGCTTAAAGAACCAAACATCGCTTCCAAAAAGTGGGTGTTTAACCAATACGACAGCATGGTTGGAACTGTTAATCAGAGCACCAACAAACACAGTGATGCGGCAGTTGTTAAAGTGAAGGGCAGCAACAAATCGCTTGCACTGACTGTAGATTGCAACAGCCGTTATGTATATGCCGATCCTGAAACAGGATGTGCCATAGCCGTTGCCGAAGCCGCCAGAAATATTGTTTGTACCGGCGGCATACCGGGAGCCATTACCAATTGTCTTAATTTTGGAAACCCATACGACAAAGAAGTATATTATCAGTTCAAACACAGTATCGACGGCATGGGCAAAGCCTGCCTGAAATTCGGCACACCGGTTACCGGAGGTAATGTGAGTTTCTACAACCAGAGTACAGATGGTACGGCAGTTTATCCGACTCCGACAATCGGCATGGTGGGTATTATAGAAAAACCTGAACACCACACAGGTTCGGCATTCGGCAAAGCAGGCAATCTGATTTATCTGATTGGCATTTCGCAGAATGATATCAGCAGCAGCCAGTATCTCGCCAAATTCCACAAGGTGGCTTTCTCTCCTGCGCCTTATCTCAACCTCGACGAAGAGAAAAATCTGCACGATGCGCTATACAAAGCTATTTGTGCAGGATTAATCGCTTCAGCTCACGATGTAAGTGAAGGCGGCATTTTTATTACCCTCGCCGAATCTGCCATGCAGGGCAATATCGGATTTGATGTTTGCAGCGATGCAAATTTCAGAAAAGATGCCTGGTTGTTCGGAGAAGCTCAGGGTAGAGTTATCGTCAGCATAAATCCGGAACAAAAATCCGCATTTGAATCTCATTTCAAATCAGCCGGCATTGCCTGTCTGCACATAGGTAAAACTGAAGGCTCTGAGATGGTAATCGACGGCTTATCATACGGAACAGTGGGTACTTCAGCCGAAATGTACAACAATGCACTTGCCGCCCGCCTGTCGTGATACAGTAAAACACCGGTCGTTCAGCTCTATATCCAGGCTTAATTTCCGGTCTGAATCTGTTTTATATTCTCATCTGACTACAAATGCTATTTCAGCCGGCGTCCGGCTTAAGATTGTATTCATCTTCCTGGTATTTGTACTCTCAGTTATTGCTTCGGCTCAGGGTAGCAAAAATAAGTTCGAATTCGGCGTGGTATTTTCGCCCGAACTGAGTTATCGTTTCCTGAGCAATTCAGAAAAAACCAGCTCTTCCAATCATCTTGTAAAAACCCGCAACAACAGCGAAATTCCTGCATTTGCATACAGTGCCGGTTTATTAGTCAGCAAGTGGTACGGACAAAGACAATACTTTGAATCCGGAATTCTCTTTTCAGACAACGGTTACGCGATGAAAGATCTCGACATCATCAACGCCTCCTATCAGACAATCGGTAAGGCGAATCTCAGAATCCGATACAAATGGCTGGGCATACCTCTTCGCTATGTTTTTCATCCTGTCAGGGAAAGCAATTTTATCATGGGCATTGGTGCCGCTTACCAGTTTTTGCTTGAACATAAAACGATTACAAAACTGATGTACAGCGACGGCAGAGAAGAAATCCGCAATGCCAATGGCAAAGCCGGCAATCAATTAATGCTGCTCTTAAGTGGAGGTTATACCCACAGAATCAATGAGAGCTGGCGTTTAAGTGCCGAAATGCAATACCGTCAGGGTTTGAACAATGTGCACAGCGATAGTCCGCTTGGCACCTATCTGTGGAACCTGGGTTTGAATGCAGGTCTGTATTATTCTTTGGGGAAATAGCTTTTCCCCATTTTCTATAAGCAGTTTCCTTCATCTTGTATCACTTTACCCTGCGGGACTGATCTTTTACCCCAACACTAATACCTTATTCCCTGTGCCTTAAACTCAGATACCTCTGACTAAAACTTGTTTCCCTCTGCTTCCGGGACTGTTACCAGACGATACTGATGCTTTGCTTTGCTCGTTAAGTTAATTTTTTCTTGATTTTAGTATTGTATAATCTTGGCTTTCTATAGTTAGCAGGAGAAATTACTTTACTGCGACTTATCCGGACCTGATTTGGCTTCTATCCACCAGCGCTCCATCCTTTCGAGTCCTGCCTCACGAAGGTCTATACCCTGTTCAATGGCTTTGGCTTCTATGTATTCGAAACGCGTTTTAAATTTATGGTTGCAGCGCTCGAGGGCATCGTCGGGATTGATGTTTTCGAAACGGGCGTAATTGATCAGTGAAAATAGCAGATCGCCGAACTCCTCTTCCCTCTCTTTGGCCGAAACTGCCTGTCTGAATTCTGCCATTTCCTCCTCAACTTTATCCCATACCTGCTGCTTGTCGGGCCAGTCGAAACCCACCTGAGCGGCTTTGTCCTGCATACGCAAAGCTTTTACCAGAGAAGGCATTGATTTAGGTACACCGCTTAAGACCGATTTTACTTTATTTCCTTTTTCCTTCAGCTTGATCTGTTCCCAGTTTTGTTTGACTGCATCGGCATCTTTCGCATCAAAATCGCCATAGATATGCGGATGTCTTCTTATCAGTTTTTCGCAGAGTTGATTGATCACCGATTCGATATCATACCGGCCGGTTTCGGAACCAATGCGGGCATAAAAAACAATATGAAGTAAGATATCACCAAGTTCCTTTTTGATCTCTTCGCTGTCGCCGCTGATGATGGCGTCACTCAGTTCGTACGTTTCTTCGATGGTGAGGTGCCGGATGGATTCGGTGGTTTGTTCCCTGTCCCAGGGGCATTTCTCCCTCAGTTCGTCCATTATATCCAGCAAGCGTTTAAAGGCGCTCAGTCTGCTGTCATTGTGCATAATGCAAAAGTAGGAAATTATACCCGACACCGTATGTGATTAGGAAGAAACCTGTTAATGATGGGAGTATTTGTGAAAGTTTGCAGCAGAATTTAAACCACGAAGAGGTAATAAGATATTTCCAAACCATATTTCTCCAGATGCCTGGCGGCATATAGAAACAGGAAAGCCAATTGCACAAGGAACGCAAGGAAGGCACTAAGCACACAATATGTGTTTTTGGTGAAAGTACTTAGAAGAAATAAAAACCACAAAGTCGAAGATATTCCATGGTGTTCTTTGTGTTGTTCTCCCTGGTGGACTTTGTGTTATATGCCTCCATACAATATTTCTCTTAATGACGAAGGCATAAAAAAACCGGAAAGCCAATTGCACAAGGAACACGAGGAAGGCGCTAAGGACACAAAGTTTGTTATTTATGGCTGTTTTTAATAAAGCATATAAACTACTAAGAATTTACAATGTTTGCTATCAACATTTAAGGATAACTTTTCTTTCAGTTTAAAACGTTAATTTATTAATTTCGTAACAATTTACGGATTCTGTATTCCGTTAATATCAATCATGAAGCGTATTTTACCTGCCATATCTTTCTTTTTTGTCTTTTCAAGTCTCTTTGCCGACCCGGCTGATTCAACCTATATCCGCGATCCGTATTTTGTCAAATTACTGAAAACCAATTCGCAGGTCCCAATCTTTTACAACGAACAGGTTAAAAAACAGATTGCTGTCTATGTCCGCAATCTGAACAACAGCACAGCCATACTTCTTGGTAAAACACAATATTACAACCAGCAATACAGTGCTGGATTTGAAGCTGCGGGAATACCCAAACAATTGTTTCTTACAACTGCGGCCTATAGCAACTGCGATCCGCTATATGTAGATCAGGACGGCGGCAGCGGCATGTGGTCTATGACGTATGCCATTGCCAAGAAATTCAAGCTCAATACCAACAGCTATATCGACGAAAGACGCGATGCAGGCAGAAGCACTGAAGCAGCGGTAGCCTATTTCAAGGAACTGAACTTTATTTATCAGGACTGGCTGAAGAGTCTTGTAGCTTTCCGCACCGGACCCATCAATATGAACATGGCGATACACAAAGCCGGCAATAGTCTGGATTACGCCAAAGTACACAACATGCTGAGTGCCGAATACCAGAATGCAGCTGTTAATTTTATGGCTTTCTGGTATATCTGGAATTTTTATGCCGAGCACAAAATACTGCCTGTAAAATACAAACTACCAGATACCGACACTGTGCATGTGCAGCGTGAAATAGGTTTGAATGCCATTTCGTATAATCTCAATCTCTCGGTTGATGTTTTGCGACTGAGCAATGCAGAACTGAGGCTGGATATTGTACCCGTTTCATACAACAGCAAGGGACTTAAATTACCGAAAGACAAAGTTGCTGAATACCACAGCAAATTGTTGATTCTTTATCCGCCTGCTCAGGTCAGTTCCGATTCAGGTCTTAGCGATTCGCTGATTATGGACGACAATCCGCTGGTGCTGAAACCCATCAAACAGACGGATTCTATGAACACCCGGCAAAATGAGGAAGAGGAAGAAGAAGCGGCTCCCAAAGCCGTCAAGAAGGAAAGTGCTACCGTTACCATCATCTACACCGTCAAGCAGGGCGATGGTTTGCTGTTGCTTGCCGATCTGTTCGACTGCCGCGTAAGCGATATCCGGAAGTGGAATGGCATGAAGAAAGACAATATCTACAAAGGTCAGAAATTGAAAATAAAGGTCCCGAAGAAAAAAGCCGCCCAATACCGCAAGATTAATTCGATGACCATGGCTCAGAAAAAGAAACTGGCAAGAAAAAGTTGAATCCGGCCATCATCAAAAAACCCGGACTGTATCAACTGCTCGCTTCCTTACCGGGCCTGACTGTTTACATTTACTGCTTATTCTCTCCTTTCGACACTCAGTCTGAACACAGTTTTAACCTCTCTATCGGCATAGCCGCACTGCTGATCAATTTATGGATAGCAGAACCGATCCCACTGTGGCTGTCCTCACTGCTGCCTTTGATACTCATGCCTCTTCACGGCATATTGAACATCAGTGATGCGGTTCAGAACTATTTCAATAAAACCATACTGCTTTTCCTGGGTGGTTTTCTTCTTGCTTACAGTGTCGAAAAATGGAACCTGCATAAGCGTATCGCATTTAAACTACTGGCTCTAACAGGAGACAATCCCAGAGGCATTATCTGGGGGATGATGCTGAGCACCTGCCTCATCAGCATGTGGATCAGCAATACTGCCACCGCTATCATGATGCTGCCCGTGGCCATTTCCATCATCAATATTGTCAGCGACAAAGACAATAAAAACAACAAGGTCTTCTTTACCTGCATCATGCTGAGTATAGCCTATGCAGCCAATATCGGAGGTATAGCCACCATCATCGGCACGCCGCCAAACATCGTATACAAAGGTTACGCCGAAAATTTACTGCACAGTGAGGTGAGCTTTCTGAAGTGGATGGTTCTGGGCGTCCCCCTGAGTTTACTGATGCTTTGGATAACTTACCAGCTGATGGTGAATGTCTTATTCAGAATCAGAATGAAATCACTGCCTGAGGTTGCCGAACTACTCGACAGACAAGCAGATCAGTTGGGAAGAATCAAATCATCTGAGAAGCGCAGTCTGATTATTTTTTCTATGGCCGCCTTTTTCTGGATTTTTTCTCAACCAATTAACGCAATTATCAAAGAAGCAGGATACGGATTCAAGGTTGAAGAATTTTTGGTGGCAATGGTATTCGGCTTGCTGTTATTTTTGATTCCCAAAGAAAAGAAGAGCAGAGAAAAACTCCTCAACCTTGGCGATCTTAAGTATATTAGCTGGGGAATATTGGTGCTGTTCGGCGGCGGCATGTGCATGGCCAAAGGACTTGAAACTACCGGTGTCATTAAAGCTGCAGGTGACTGGATTCAGCAGTCGCAGCAGGGTAACTTTTCCGGTTTATTGTTTCTGGTCATACTCTCTGCGCTTTTCCTGACCGAACTGATGAGCAATGTAGCACTCTCGCAGATTTATATACCTGTGGTTTTCGGCATATCACAGTCTATGGGCAATCTCAACCCGCATATCATGGGAATAACAGTCACCATTGCCTGCAGTTTTGCATTTATGTTTCCAATCAGCACACCACCCAACGCCGTAGTTTTCAGTTCGGGTAAAATCAAAATCAGGGATATGGCCTTTGGCGGATTTTTTCTTAATATTGTGGGAGTTATACTATTATGGCTGGCCGGACTTTACATCATTCCCTATCTCTTTTAATTCTGACTTTGTTCGCATTTTCATGCAGCCGGAATCCGACTTATAATGCCGATCCTGCCTATGTAAAAACGCTGGAAAAAGAACGCCGTGATAAAAACACCAGATATCTGACTGACGGAATCATTGAGGATAAGGATATCAAAGGTTTTAAAGGACTGTATTACTTTGATCCGGATTCCGCTTACATAGTTAATGCCAAACTACGCCGGCTGCCGCCCCTTGTGTTTACTTTTAAAACAAATACGGACCGCAGTCCCGACTATTTCACTTTTGGTACTCTCGAATTCAAAATAGGTGATTCCGTTTGCCATCTGATTGCTTACAGTCACGACAGGGAGGCAAATGAAGGATTATTCATTCCGTTCAGGGATGCGAGTTCAGGAAAAGAATCTTACGGTGGAGGACGCTATATCGAAATGCCTTATAACGGCGAAACAGAATTCATAAGAATTGATTTCAACCGTGCGTTCAATCCCTACTGCCATTACAATGCGAAATACAGTTGTCCGCTGGTTCCCGAAGAGAATGTTTTGAAAGTAGCAATTACGGCAGGAGAAAAAAAGTTTCATGACTAGAACACTGCTGATATATGGTTTACTGTTTTTAATCAGCAGCTTTGGTGCTATCGCACAAAACAATACACGGTCTTTGAAAGTATGGAAGGATTCTACTCTTGTCAGGAGCGTTAAAAATTACGACAAATTCAGTTTTCGCGACAGTAGCGGAAAACAGCATTCAGGAAAAATAGCTTTACTGAACGACAGTCAGTTTTACTTTGTCAATTACTTTTATGAAAGAATCGGCAGAACCTTTCACACAAATGAAGTTTATGCACTCTACTTTCCGGGCAAAAGATGGAGAAAAATAAGCACTGTAGAAGTTATTTTAATTTCTCTTTTCTTACCGGGTGGGGTGTATTACCTCATTATCCGAGAAGTAGTGCGGCAGTTCAGCAAAAAAGAAGACCGGAAACTGAAAGGATGGATAAACAGTTCCGGCTACAGGATTACAATTGAAACTTATACGTCCGGAAGCTGATACAAACACCTCTCAGTGTTTGTGCTGTTTCGGGAATTCGATAGAGCTGAAAAGTTCCCTCAGCGATTCGTATGTATCAAAGCCTGGTGATTGAATAAAGTCTTTCTTCACCCAGCACACCTCGGTGATGTCTTCTTCTACCTGAGGCTGAACAGAAATATCGCCCCAGGCAATCATGGTGTACCATGCACAGCGTTTTAGTATCCAACGGCCTTTGAGCTGGTAGGCGTGGTAAGTATTGCAGAGTTTTTTAAGTAT
>CAZRKA010000021.1:0-26539 GCA_964600345.1 uncultured Chitinophaga sp.
ATGGCTGATCTCTGTTATGAAATTAATCTGGAAGCAGCAAAACTGGCTAAAGAAGTTGCAGCAGAATACACGAGGAAAGATCCATCCAAACCGCGCTTTGTTGCCGGTGCCATGGGGCCTACAACAAAAATGACATCCATGTCGCCTGATGTCAATAACCCGGGATACCGCGCGCTGGATTTCAATACACTTGTGGAGGCTTTTAAAGTTCAGATTAACGGATTGCTCGATGGTGGTGCCGACATGATATTGCTCGAAACCGTAACCGATACCCTCAATGTCAAAGCAGGTTTGTTTGCTGCAAATACAATACGGGCAGAGAGAGGCGTAGACTTTCCCATCATGGTTTCGGGAACAATCACAGATGCCAGCGGTCGCACACTTAGCGGCCAGACACCCGAAGCATTCTGGAACTCTGTTTCACATGCCGATTTGCTGAGTATAGGACTTAACTGTGCCCTTGGAGCCAAAGACATGATTCCTCATATCAGCGAGCTCAGCAAAGTGGCCTGGGTTTATGTTACTGCGTATCCGAATGCCGGCTTGCCAAACGAGTTCGGGCAATATGACGAATCGCCTGAAGCCATGGGTAAAGTTGTTGAGGAGTTTATAAAGGAAGGTTGGGTGAATATGATAGGTGGCTGCTGCGGGACAACACCGGAGCACATCAAAGTAATAGCCGAGAAGGCTAAAATGTACAAACCAAGACAGGTTCCTGTTCTGGCCGAATAATCAGCCAATGAGAACAGTTGCCGGTATCATCTCTGTACTGTTTCATCCGCTGATTCTCCTTAATTTCGGTATTTTCAGCATTCTGCGTTATCATCCGTATTTCGTCAGTAAATTCTACGAGTCGCATTTCTACACCATATCAATGTTCATAGCGGTTAATACACTGATTATGCCACTGCTTTCAGTATATCTTCTAAAAAAGTTCCGCTTTATTGACGATTTCGCCATCAGTAATCCCAGACAGCGATTATTGCCTTATGGAATACTGGTCATGCTGCTTATTTTTACAATTTTTCAGTTGTATAAAATTGAATTAAAGGGATTGCCCCTCATTTTTATGGGTGCATCGGCAGTCTGTCTTTTACTGAACATTCTTATAAATTTACGGTTTACAATCAGCACTCATGCTATCGGAAGCGGAGGTCTGGCCGGACTGTATTTTTTTCTGACGCTGAATGAACATTTATCCGTATTTAATTTCCTGCTCCTTTGTTCAGTAGTTTTAGCTGGATTAA
The DNA here is from genome assembly GCA_964600345.1 of uncultured Chitinophaga sp. Classification (GTDB taxonomy): domain Bacteria; phylum Bacteroidota; class Bacteroidia; order NS11-12g; family UBA955; genus JABMMZ01. The sequence goes on from CAZRKA010000021.1 coordinate 1,248, forward strand.
GTGCCTGGGCCAGACTTTATCTGAATGCACATACTGAAAAGCAGATTTACTCAGGTTTTATACTTGGATTGTCTGTGGTTGTGCTGACTTGTATGTCTTTTGCATAAAAAAAACGGATAGCAGTCTATCCGTTTTTCAAATGTGTGTTATTAATGTCTTACAGGGCAGCTTCGTATCTTCTGCTTACTTCTTCCCAATTGATGACATTGAAAAAAGCAGAGATATAGTCAGGTCTGCGGTTCTGGTAATTCAGGTAATAAGCGTGTTCCCACACATCGATACCCAGAATTGGTGTGCCGTTCTGAATGCCGTCCAATACCATCAAAGGGTTGTCCTGGTTAGGGGTACTGCTGATGAACAATTTGCCGTTGGCTACAGATAACCACGCCCATCCGCTTCCAAATCTTGTGGTAGCAGCCTTGCTGAATTCCTCCCTGAATTTTTCGAATCCGCCAAGATCGCTTTCTATTGCCGCAGCGAGCTTGCCCTGAGGTAGCGCTCCGTCATTTTTTTTCATGATGGTCCAGAAAAGACTGTGGTTGTAATGGCCACCGCCGTTATTTCTTACAGGCATAGGGTATTTGGAAATGTTTTTACAGATTTCTTCTATACTTGAATTTTCAGCCTCAGTTCCGGCTATTGCGGCATTGAGATTGGTGACATAGGCATTGTGGTGTTTGCTGTGGTGAATCTCCATGGTGCGGGCATCGATATAAGATTCGAGGGCATCATAGGCATAGTTGAGTTCGGGTAATGTGAAAGCCATAATGATTTGTATTAGACTGCAATATTAAGGCAGTGAGCCTCAGTTTAAAAATAAATTTGATTGATACGTGAATAGCTAAGGCTAACAGAAGGCAGGCCTGAGTTTACCTGTGCGCCGGCTGCATTCTCAAATTGAAATAATGTTCAGGCATGAAATTTATACCTGCATAAATTGGTTCATTCGTAATGACGTGATTAATTTAAATGGCAATGTCTTAAAAATCTGTAAAAGCACTCAAATCAATTATTTAATCCACTTTAAAATCGCGTTTAAAATAAATATGACAAAAGGCCGGTTTTGTTTAAGTTTGGCAGGGTTTTTGCGGATAATAGAATTGCATGAAAATCCTTTGTAACCGTATGTTTATCGCATAAAAAGGGTATATTTGCAGCCTTCAAAAAAAATTCCAGATTACCCCGAAAATGAGACAGCTTAAAATATCAAAACAGTTCACCAACCGCGAAAACAAATCACTCGACAAATACCTCAACGAGATTTCTAAAGTGCAGATGATAGATGCCCAGGAAGAGGTTGAGTTGGCAAGGAGAATCAGGGAAGGTGATCAGGCTGCTCTCGAACGTCTGGTAAATGCCAATCTCAGATTCGTGGTTTCTGTCAGTAAACAATACCAAAATCAGGGTCTGACTCTGGGAGATCTGATAAATGAAGGTAACCTCGGCTTAATTAAAGCTGCAAAGAGGTTCGATGAAACAAGGGGATTCAAATTCATCTCTTACGCCGTTTGGTGGATTCGCCAGTCTATACTGCAGGCTCTGGCCGACCAGTCGCGTATTGTCCGTCTTCCGCTTAATAAAGTTGGTTCAATAGGACGTATAAGCGCTGCTGCAGCAAAACTGGAGCAGGAATTTGAACGCGAACCTACAGCAGAAGAGATAGCAACTGTTCTCGAAATCCCTATCATAGAAGTTGAAAATGCACTTAAATCAAGTGGCAGACACCTGTCCATAGATGCTCCGCTTACCGAAGGTGAAGACAATACATTGCTCGGAGTACTCGATAACAACGACGAACCTAATCCGGATGTACCGCTGATGAACGAATCACTGCAGAAGGAAATCAACCGCGTGATTTCTACACTGAGCGAAAAAGAGCGTGACGTTCTGCGTTATTACTATGGTTTGGACGGTGGACCGGCTCACACACTTGAAGACATTTCTGAAAAAGTCGGCCTGACCCGCGAACGTGTCCGTCAGATTAAAGAGAAAGCACTCAGACGTTTGCGCAAATCTTCCAAAAGCAAGATTCTCAAAACTTATCTCGGATAAAAGGGATTGTTTTCATAACTTCGCATATATTTAATTATGTGATGTTATGAAATTTATACTTTTTGTTTTTTCAATTTCTCAGGCGATTTGCGGACTGTCTCAGGCTTATGTGATTAAGCCCCTGCGAATCAATCCGACTACAATTCTTCAGAATGGTTCTGAACCTCTGGGTTTTTGCGACTGGAACAGCAGACTTTACTTTTCAGCCCGTAAAAACAAACTTTCACCGTATTATCTGTTTTCTTTCGGTAAAACGGATACCATTGCAACTGACAAATACAGCGGAGCAATAAGCAGTCCCGGTGAGTTGACGCCAATAGCCGACAAACTATTGTTTACAGCTTCGGATCCGGATTACGGTATACAACTGAGATCGCTTGATTTGTCAGATACTGGCGTGAGCTGTCTTACCTGTGCACTCGATAGCAGCAGAAATTTCAGTGTCGGCGGAATAACAGTTCCTGAAAATGACAGATGGGTTTATTATTTCCGTTATCAAATCACAGATTTGAGCATCGCCGAACTTTGGAAAAGCAATCTGGACAACGGAATTTCCAGGCGTTTAATTGTTAACCTAAAAAATCCCGGCTACCTTAAAGTAAAAGGTGACAGGTTGTTTTTGCAGCTTGAGATTGCAGGCCGTCAGGTATTGATGGTAGCAGATACTTCCGGTGCGGGACTAAATCGTTTACATCCCGATTTGATTATGTGCACAACAGCTTTTACAGAATTAAACGGTGAATACTTTTTTGGAGGTGTGGATACACTGAAAGGTTTGCAATTATGGAAAACCGATGGAAGTCTTTCTGGGACTGCTTTAATCAAACAAATTAATCAGAGCGGCGATGCTTTTCCTTCTCAGTTTACTGTAATCGGACAAAAGCTTTATTTTACAGCCAATGACGGAGTCAAGGGGTTTGAAATATGGAGCAGCGACGGAACGCCGGGTGGAACAGTGATGCTTACAGATAAAAATCCACAGTTGTTTACCAATCCCCAAAGACTTTTGACTGCTTATGGCAACAGAATATACTTCACACTTAACGATGGTATCGGAGGCGAAGAAATCTGGAGCACAGATGCGTCGGGATTGACAACACGTTTGCTTAAGGATTTCAATCCGGGCAGCAATGGATCAGAATGCACCGGTATGAAAGTTTACAATAATCGTTTGTTTTTTATACTTAACAACGGAACTTCATGTCGCTTATGGGTAAGTGATGGCACGGATGCAGGTACCAAGGAAGTTAAAATTATTCCAGGCCTTCAATACGATGCCCTTTGCAATTCATATTCTTCAATGCATATTAGTGACGGGGCCTTATACCTGAATATCTATACCGCCGACTATGGCTATACAATAGGCCGTTGTACTTTTGATCCCAACAGCAGTGTAAACGAAGCTAAAACATCGGCTGACATTTATTTATTTCCAAATCCTGTCAGTGGAAGCGATTTGTTTTTCAGTAAATCCCTTAATGGGATAATTGTAAATAGCGAAGGACGTTATATGACCTGCGTAAATAATGTGGAAAGCATTTCGATTAAAGCCTGGCCTGCCGGTGTTTATTGTTTGATTGGCAACGACGGAATGATATACAGGTTTGCTGTTTTATCAGAATAAATATCAAACATTTTTTAAGTTTCTAATTCCAATCTCAGAACTTGTATGCTAATGAAATTTAAATCATAAGCTAAAGACTGTTTGAGGAGCTGTATCATTTATTTGATCTATTGAAAGACACCTCTTTCATCAGCTTCAAAAATAAAAAATTGAAAAGTTTTTTTTATTCCGATTAATATCGTAATATTGCAATGTGAAAATAATAATTTCATCAGTATGGGTATAAGTAAAACAGAGGGATTCAGCAAAACACACAACGAAATTGCAGTGATGATGAAGGCACTGGCCCATCCTGCCAGAGTTGCAATCATAGACTATTTGCTTAGTGTGGATGCCTGTATCTGCAGCGATATTGTTAATGTGCTTCCTCTAGCGCAACCTACAGTTTCTCAGCACCTGAAAGAGCTGAAAAACGCCGGTTTGATTAAAGGCAGTGTAGAAGGCAAAGCAATATGTTATTGTGTAGAAGAAAAAGCCATACAGAAACTGATGACCTATTTTGGAAAAGTGTCCGAAAAAATTAAAATTAAGTGTTGTTAATCGGACAATAAAACGGAATTTGAAAAAAGAAATTAATACATGCTATTAAGCGCCGACTTAAGTCGGTTGAATAAAATCAAAAAATAATATTATATGAAACTATCAGAAATTAAAGAACGCCTGCTTACACTGGATGAAGTCAATTTTGAATTACATGACGGCACTCCGGTTCCCGAACATTTTCATGTTACAGAAGTCGGTCTTGTTCACAAACATTTTATAGATTGCGGTGGTACTGTCCGCAATGAGAAACTAGTCAGTTTTCAATTGTGGAATGCCAATGATACAGACCATCGCCTTAAACCGGAAAAACTTCGTAAAATAATAGAGCTGTCTCAAAAGGTGCTAGGTATAGAAGATCATGAAGTAGAAGTAGAATACCAGGCTGATACTATAGGAAAATTCGGACTTGAATTCAACGGAAAGAATTTTGTACTTACAAAGAAATTTACCGATTGTCTGGCTTCAGATTCATGCGGCATACCTGAGGGAAAACGAAAGGTAAAACTGAGTGAAATAGGAGTTAAAGAGCCGGTGGCTTGTTGCACACCCGGTGGCGGATGCTGCTGATTACATTATATGGAAAACAGACATTCAGGCGTAATTTCCAGGCGCAAACGGCTTGGATTTCTCGACAGATATCTCACCCTGTGGATTTTTCTTGCTATGGCGGCAGGGGTGTCCATAGGATACTTTATACCCTCCAGTTCAGAGTTCATTAATTCTTTTTCGCATGGTACCAGCAACATACCGCTGGCAATTGGCTTGATACTGATGATGTATCCACCTTTGGTAAAAGTAAAATTCAGAGAAATTCCAAAAGTGTTTTCGAACACCAGACTATTGTTATTATCTTTTTTCATTACATGGATTATAGGGCCTTTTCTGATGTTTCTGTTGTCTATCACGTTTTTGAGAGACAATCCCGATTACATGATCGGTTTGATTATCATCGGACTGGCTCCATGTATAGCAATGGTTATTGTGTGGAATGAACTGGCGGGAGGAAATCGCGAGTATGTGGCAGGTCTGGTTGGAATCAACAGTCTTTTACAGGTTTTCTTTTTTAGCCTTTATGCGTATTTCTATCTCGAAATAATGCTGCCATTGTTTGGCATTAAAGGTCTTAGTATTGATATCACTATCAAAGAAATCGCTTCTACTGTTGGGTTATATCTCGGAGTGCCATTTCTGGCTGCGCTTGTAAGCCGCTATATTATTATTAAAACTAAGGGCGAAGACTGGCTGAACAGAAAGTTCATTCCTTTTATTTCGCCATTAACATTAATTGCCTTATTATTTACTATTGTACTTATGTTCAGTTTGAAAGGAGAGATGATAGTTGATATTCCGGGAGATGTCATTAAAATTGCCATACCGCTTATTGTTTTTTTTACACTGATGTTTGTTTTTACTTTTTTAATGAGCAAATGGGCAGGAGCTGATTACAAAAAAGCGACTTCCATTTCATTTACTGCATCAGGAAATAATTTTGAACTTGCCATTGCTGTTTCGATTGGTGTGTTCGGCATCAACAGCGCACAGGCATTTGCCGGTGTTATTGGCCCGCTGGTTGAAGTGCCGGCTTTGATACTTCTGGTCAGATTGGCTCATTATTTCAGAAAAAAACTTTACAAAGAAAATGACATTATATCCTGAATTAAATGAATTAGCCCTGAAACTTATATCCGGTTTCGGACTGATTCCCGAAAGCAGAAAGAGCGAATTGAAAATTCTTTCGGAAGCGATCCGCGATTCAATCAATCAATTCGGACATGCTGATATCACAGTCATCTGCACACATAATTCGCGAAGGAGTCAACTGGGGCAACTTGCCCTTAAAACTGCTGCACTTTATTGCAATTTAAAGGAAGTTCACTGTTTTTCGGGAGGTACAGAAGCAAGCGCATTCAATTACAGAATGGTTCTGGCACTGAAAAGGGCCGGTTTCAGAGTGAATCAGGTTTCGGCCGGCGATAATCCCAAATTCTATATACCGGTTTCTGATAATGATTACAATCTTGATATTTATTATTCCAAAAGATTTGACGAAAGTTACAATCCCGGAAAGAATTTTATTGCAGTAATGGTCTGTTCGCAGGCCGACGATGCTTGTCCTATAGTAAAAGGTGCATATAAGCGAATCTCTCTTCCTTATACCGACCCGAAAGAAGCAGACGACAGCGAAAATGAGACGCGGGTTTACAGCGAAAAAGTAAATGAGATTTTCAGAGAAATGCTTTATACGATGTCTCTTCTGGACCCGATTCATTAAAAAGATCCTCATAAAAGCAGAGTATTCCGTCGACTTGTATTCACGGCGAGCTTTCTTCTACTCTTATATCTCCTCCTCTTCTCCTCTGTCTTTAGTCTCTATTCTCTATTCTCTGGTCTCTAGTCTCTAGTCTCTAGTCTTTCGTCTCTAGTCTTTCGTCTCCTCCTGAAATTTACATAAAATTCGCATTTGATTCATAAAAAATTGCTTTAAATTTAATACTAAAATACAATTTGAAATATCTGACTGAAGCTTATTTGCAGCATACAAATAAATCATTCGAATATGAAATTCAAATTACTTTCAATTGCATTTTTTGCTGCAGCATTTCAGCATTTAAATGCGCAGTCTCCGTTTCCACTTAACATAGATACTGCCTGGTCAGTGAAGACAGTATGGATGCCCCGCTCACCACTGAAACAACAGGTTGTTTTTACAGGTGGTCTGGATACAGTTCAGCACACTGCTGCTTATGGCAATCCTGCCGGAAAAGCTCCCGCAAAACAATGGCACGACTACATCGCATTCGTTAAAGATCCAAACGCAGGCAATGGCGAACTGGGATGGGCAGTTGTCAATCACGAAATGACAATCAAAGACAGCAAACTTGGTGACGGTGGTGGCATGACTATGTTCAAACTTAAAAGAAGCACAGGTGATGTACTGGAAGTGGTAGATCAGACTTTGAGCGACGGAAGAAAAGGTAAATTCTTCAACATTGACTTTGTAAATACGGTTGGTGAAACCGGAATGAACTGCGGTGGTATCAACAGCAACGGCCGCATATGGACTGCCGAAGAATGGATGCAGGGAAGCAATCAGGGGATTTATGCCGGAGGCAATGGATTCACCGATACTTCAGACTTCATAATCGGAACCACTACACCGGCAGGTTTCCCGGGTTTTAACGGTAAAGTGATTAAGCGTTTCCAGAATCTGAACTGGATGGTTGAAATAGATCCTAAAACAGCCAAAGGCGTCAGAAAGCAATACAACTGGGGTCGTGCCGGATGGGAAGGCGGTGTAGTAATGCCTGATAATAAAACAGTGTATCTCTTTGAAGATGCTTCACCTGGCATACTGGCCAAATTTGTTGCAAACAGTGCAGGCGATTTTACCAGCGGACAACTTTACGTTTACAAGCATGATATTGCCGGTAAATGGATAGCTATCGAAAACAATCTCGACACTTTACTTCAGTTAAATACTGTGGCTATAAGAAGAGGTGCTACGATGTTCAACCGTCTCGAATGGGGACAATTATTCAATGGTAAAATTTATATCTGTGAAACCGGCAGGGACGCATTTACATACAATTCCGGAATTGCCCGATATGGTGTTGTTTCACCCAGTCTGGTAGATGGATATAAAACGAGGTACAAAATTTTAAAAGGCGTGGCATTCCCAGGAACAGACGCTGCTGCAGCAGATTCAGTGCGCGCCGGTAAATTCTTTGACTACTATGGTCGTGTGATAGAATTCGACCCTGCCACTAATACTGTGCGTTCGTATATTGAAGGCGGGCCACTGGCTTCAGCTTCAGGATCACAAAACAGATTTGCTTACCCACCAATTCATTTATCCAATCCGGATGGTATCGACTTCGCCAGAATAGGAGGTAAAGATTATATGATAATTCAGGAAGATCTAAACGGTCTGAGCTGGAATCGTATGCCGGGCGGTTTGACACAAACCATTTGCGAAACATACCTGCTCGATATGAGTATACCCAACCCGAATTACTCCCACCTGATCAGAATCAGTGCCTGTGCACCCGGCGCCGAAATAACAGGTGCTGTTATGATAGACGAAAATACCATGTTGCTTAACAGTCAGCACCCGAGCGGTAATAATACACCACCTTACAACAATTCGCTGACTTTCGCTATCTCAGGATTTAAAGTGCAGAGTTCATCGCTTTTCGCAACACCTGAACAGAACAACAGCATGTTCAGCGTTTATCCAAACCCTGTTGCCCGCGAACTTCATTTCAATAAAGTGACCGATGTGGCTGTATACAATGCTGCCGGCCAGAGAATACTTGTAGCAAGAGACGTGCAATATATCAATGTCGAGAATCTGGAGAAAGGCGTTTACTTTATCCGTAATTCTGATGGCATTACCCAGAAATTTATCGTAGAATAATAAACTAAAATTCTCGACACCAGAAAATCGTTGCTGTGTTGGTCCGGTTCTCCCGAACTTTTTGAAGCCAGGGTTTAAACCGAAAAAAACCGGACTTACACAACAACACCGAACCGGTTCAAATGCCGGTTCTTTTCTGTTTACAGACTTTCACAAAATTTATTTGGTAGAATAAAAATGTTTAATCTTAAAGGAAAATTACTGATCTGTGTATTGATGGCGGCATTTATTTTTATTTCGGCATTTCGCAACAATGCTGAAAACAGCCAGGAAATCATTATGCGGAATTTTTCAAATCGCTGTACTCAATTCAAAACTTCACTATTAAGTTTCAGGTCTCTTGTGAAAGAGTCGGACAAGAATGGTGTTGATCAGAAGAAAATAAATATTTCGTATTCAAAGCTCAGGTCTTCTTATAAAGCCCTCGAGTATTTACTGGCTTTTTCCGATCCTGATTTTGTAAACGATTATATAAACGGAGCACCGCTTCCCCGGCTTGAAGAGAATAGTTTTGGTCCCAATATCAAATCGCCGGAAGGTTTACAGGTGATAGACGAATTAATGGCTAATACTTTGAATGACAGCAGTGCTGCCGAAGTCCTGAAACAATGCGATAAGATGATTTCTGCAATGGAAGTTTATGTGCCGAAACGCATTCACAGCTGGATGGTATTTGCAGCAGCCCGAAGTTCAATCATTCGCATCAGTACCATGGGACTTAGCGGTTTTGATTTACCAGGTACCGATAATGCATTAACTGATGCAATAAGTTCCTTAGCCGTAATAAAAGAAGACTTCATTATTTTAAAAAGCGAACTGGATCAGAAACAGGCAGGTTCTTCAATGCATTTGTTTGATTTGCTGGATAGAAGTGTTTTGTTTCTCCGTAAAAACAATGATTTCGATAAACTCGACCGGTTCAGTTTTCAAAAGGATTTTCTCGATCCGCTTTACAAAGAGATATTGCTGATGCACAAAATATCCGGCTACGAAATGCCAGGAGAAGTAATATCCTTTAAACAGGCTGTGAATTATAATGCAGGCGGTTTGTTTGCAGCAGACTTTCTGGATCCGTTGTATTATCTGGATATGCCATCAAGACTGGTGAATGAGAAAAGTCGCGAACTTGGTCGTTTGCTCTTTTTCGAACCTTTATTGTCCGGGAACCATCAGCGATCTTGCGCTTCATGTCACGATCCGTTAAAAGGATTTGCGGATGCCAGAAGCAAGAGTGAAACATTTGATCATATGGGGACTGTCAAAAGAAATTCACCAACTGTATTTAATGCCGTTTTCAGCGACCGGTATTTTCACGATTTAAGGGCAAGGGATCTCTGTGATCAGATGGAACATGTGATAACAAGTGCCAAGGAGTTTAATACAGACTGGGATCGCATAAGTGAGACTCTGAAACAAAGTGCAGAATACAGGCAATTGTTTGCCGCGGCATTTAACACCGAAGCACATTTGGCAGTTAATTCGCAGAATATACGATTTGCCATGGCGGCCTATATTTCCGGTTTGTATGGATTTAATTCCCTGTTTGATAAAATGATACGGGGTGAATACACAGAAAAGAATAAAGAATACAAAGAAATAGTAAGAGGATACAATCTGTTTGCTGGAAAAGCGGCCTGCGCAAGCTGTCATTTTGCCCCGGTTTTCAACGGTACAGTGCCACCATTTTATACAGAGTCTGAATCGGAGGTGCTCGGGGTACCTGAAGATCCTTTTGCTGATGTGCCGCTGCCTGGAACTGATAAAGGAAGAGGAGAGGCCCTGCTGAAAGATCAGCTCGAATTCTATAACTATTCATTTAAAACACCCGGATTGAGAAACGTGGCTTTGACGGCACCATATATGCACAACGGATCTTATCCCGATCTTCAGAAAGTCATGGAGTTTTACAATTTGGGCGGCGGAGCCGGTATTGGAATTAAGCTGCAACATCAGACACTTTCATCAGATGCCCTCAATCTCAAAAAGTCAGAAATCAAAGACATCATTGCGTTTCTGAATGCATTGACCGATACAGGAGGACAAACAAGCAGTCCGGACCGTTTACCGGTATTTGAAAACAATCCCGACTGGAACACTCGAAAAGTTGGCGGAATCTATTGAATATCAGAATACACAGACATCAGGATACAGGGGGTAACAAATAATTAACATAAAAACAGTGGCAACTTTAAAGTAAATGCTGTATTTTGTAGAGAAAAAAACGATGAATAAATTTTTAAATATAATCGTGAATTTTCTCTTCATTCTCTTCAATCCCTTTAACAGATATTACAGAAGATGAACAGAAGACAAATTGAAATGGCAGTAATATCTGATGTACATCTCGGGACATTCGGATGCCGGGCCAAAGAACTTCTGAACTATCTCAAATCAATTGATCCCGAAACACTCGTACTCAATGGTGATATCATTGATATCTGGCAGTTTTCTAAGAATTACTTTCCAAAGTCACATATGAAAGTCTTGCGATATATACTGAAGATGGCGATGAATGGCAGTAAAATAATCTATATTACAGGGAATCACGATGAGATGTTAAGGAAATTTGCCGGAATGGAATTCGGTAATATCACTGTATTGAATAAAACCGAAATGGAATTAAACGGTGAAAAAACGCTTTTTTTCCACGGAGATGTATTCGATTTTTCGGTTCAGCATGCCAAGTGGCTGGCCAAACTCGGAGGCAAGGGTTACGACCTATTGATTCTAATCAACACTTTCGTTAATTACATTTCAGAAAGATTCGGGGGTAAACGCGTTTCATTGTCCAAGGCTATTAAAAACAGTGTCAAACAAGCAGTGTCATTTATCAATAACTTTGAAGAAGCCGCTGTGAGCTACGCTTATAAAGAAGATTGCAAAACTGTGATTTGCGGACACATCCATCAACCGGGTGATAAGCTGATTCAAAAGGATGAAAAAAGCGTAAGGTATCTGAACAGCGGCGACTGGATTGAAAATCTCACTTCTCTCGAATATAATAACGGGGAGTGGAATTTATATCAGCACAAGGAAACATTCTCTGAAATTCCGGAAGAACCGGAAGAAACCGATCTCGCAATCTTTCTGAAAGAATTTAAAATTGCCTGAGCATATACATTTCTCTTTTTAGTATATGAGTTCAGGCCACAGGCAGGATATTGATTTTGTGTGGGGTGCTGCTATTTCGGCAGCTCAGACAGAGTCGCACCCGCTGTCCGGTGGTAAAGGCCCGTCTATCTGGGATGAATTTTGTAAACCTTCTTCGGGCATTTTCAGGAAAAAGCAAAAAATCAAAGACAATCATCATCTTTCTGACTCAGCCGATTTTTATACCCACTATAAACAGGATATTGATATACTTTGTAAAATTGGCTTTACAGATTTCAGGTTCAGTATTGCTTGGAGCAGGGTTTTACCCGACGGCGAAAATGTGAACATTGAAGGGATTGCCTTTTACAGAAACGTAGTTAATTATTGCCTCGAAAAAGGGGTTACTCCATGGGTGACACTTTACCATTGGGATTTGCCTCTTTCACTGGAAAAAAAAGGCGGCTGGGCTTCTAGAGAAATTATCAGACATTTTGAAAAATTTGCAGAATTGTGTGTGAAGAGTCTGCCTGAAGTAAGAAACTGGATTATATTAAATGAACCCTCTGTATTTTTAGGTGCCGGATATTTATTGGGTATACATGCGCCCGGCCGAAGAGATATCAATGGTTTTTTTGCAGCCACACATCATGCGATGTTAAGCATAGGCCATATTTACAGGCATATTAAAAATATAGACCCCGGGCTTAATGTCGGTTCAAGTTTTTCATTTACTCATATTGAAGCCAGCGACAGTTCCGAAAAAAACATCAAAGCAGCGGCAAAAGCCGATCTTTTGATAAACAGGCTCTTTTTTGAACCTGTCATCGGAATGGGATATCCGGGAGCTGAACTTTCCCGGCTAAAGAAACTCTCAAAATTTATTTTACCCGGTGATGAGTCAAATTTGAAAACAAATATAGATTTTATAGGTATTCAAACATACACGCGGGAGGTTTTCAAACACAACCCTCTAAACCCTTTTTTAAATATTCGCCAGGTACCTGCTCACGATCGCAGCATTGAACTAACTGCAATGAATTGGGAAATTTGGCCCGAATCGCTGTACAACTGTATTATGAAAGTACACAGCTATGGATTGAAAATACCGCTTTATATCACTGAAAATGGTGTAGCTTTTCATGATAAACCTGTTTTCGGAAGAGTACACGATGTCAACAGAATAAATTATTACCGAGACCATATTTCGGAGGTGTTCAGAGCCAGAGCAGATGGAGCCGATGTGAAAGGTTATTTTGCCTGGAGTCTTATAGATAATTTTGAGTGGGCCGAAGGTTTCAGCCCGAGATTTGGTCTGGTTTATGTTGATTATTCAAGTAAGGAAAGAATTATGAAAGACAGTGCACACTGGTTCAGAAATTTCCTCAATCTGAACAAGAGCAAGTAGCAGTAGTCAGACATTTGACTTATCCAATACCTGTTTATAAGCTGATCATAATCATCTTAGCTTGAATTCTGGAATAAATCCTTAAAATTTCTTACCTTTGCGGCACATTTTAATAACCTTATTTTAGATGAAATTATACACCGGTCAGACCGACCATTTCGTTAATCGCCATAATGGCGCTGTAGCCCAGGAAGATATTCAGAAAATGTTAAAAGTGATCGGTGTTGCCTCGGTTGCAGAACTGATTGACAAGACAGTTCCTTTAGGTATCAGGATGCAGGGTGATCTTAAAATTGATGCGGCTGTATCAGAACAAAAACTCCTCAGAGAATTAAAGAAGAAAGCATCGGGAAATAAAGTATTCAGATCGTATATCGGTATGGGCTATTACAACTGCTACACGCCGGGTGTAATTCTGCGCAATATCATGGAGAATCCGGGCTGGTATACACAGTACACGCCTTACCAGGCCGAGATTTCTCAGGGTAGACTTGAAGCTCTTCTCAACTACCAGACCATGGTGATAGATTTAACAGGTCTGCCAATTGCCAACGCGTCTCTGCTCGACGAAGGAACGGCCGCCGCCGAAGCGATGGCGATGTTCCGCAGCCTCCATAAACACGATCATGCCAATAAGTTTTTTGTTGACAGTAATGTGTTCCCACAGACACTGGATGTCCTGATTACTCGTTCTGAGCCAATGGGAATTGAACTGGTAGTGGGTGATTATAAAACCCAGGAATTAAACGGTGACTTTTTCGGTGCATTTTTACAGTATCCGAATAATAACGGAAGCATTGAAGACTACTCAGGATTTACATCCAGAGCACATGATGCCGGCCTTCTTGTTTGTGCTGCTGCCGACCTGCTTGCTCTCAGCATGCTGACACCTCCGGGTGAATGGGGAGCCGATTGTGTAGTAGGAAGTTCACAAAGGTTTGGAGTTCCTATGGGCTACGGGGGGCCACACGCAGGTTATTTTGCAACAAAAGATGAATTTAAGCGCCAGATTCCGGGAAGGATAATTGGTGTAAGTATAGACAGACACGGCAACAGAGCGTTGCGCATGGCACTGCAGACGCGCGAGCAACACATACGCCGTCAGAATGCAACCAGCAATATATGTACAGCTCAGGTTTTGTTGTCAATCATGGCCGGAATGTTCGGTACTTATCACGGACCGCAGGGTATAAAAAACATTGCAGCCAAAACACACGGTCTGGCAAAAACCCTTGAGGCTGCCTTGTCGCAACTTGGATTTAAACAACTCAACGAAGTTTATTTTGATACACTGTTGATAGACAGTAACGGTAAATCGGATGCCATCCGCAAAGCGGCTGAATCTGCATCGATGAATTTCCGCTACTTCGGAAATGGAAATATAGGTATAGCCCTTGACGAAACTACAGAATCAGAAGATATCGTTGACATAGTCAGTTGTTTTGCCGCTGCAGAGGGTAAGCAGACGGATGCTGGCCTAATACAAAAACTTGCCTCATCTCAGGAACTGAACTGGCCTGCTTCACTTGTCAGACAAAGCAATTTCATGACGCATCCGGTATTCAACAATTACCACAGTGAACACGAAATGCTGAGATATATCAAATCGCTTGAAAACAAAGATCTTTCTCTTTGCCACAGCATGATATCTCTCGGTAGCTGTACCATGAAACTCAATGCAACGACAGAAATGATACCTGTTACCTGGTCTGAGTTCAACCAGTTGCACCCGTTTGCTCCGATTGAACAGGCAATGGGGTATAAGTCCATCATAGATGAACTTTCCAAAGACCTTTCAGAAATTACCGGTTTCGCAGGTATGAGTCTGCAGCCAAATGCCGGAGCTCAGGGAGAATATGCCGGTTTGATGGTCATACGCGCTTACCTGAATGATATCGGTCAGGGTCACCGCAATGTTGCTCTTATTCCTGAATCCGCACACGGAACCAACCCGGCAAGTGCCGCAATGGCAGGTATGAAAATCGTCATCGTTAAGAATCTTCAGAACGGCAATATCGATATAGAAGATCTTAAAGTAAAGGCCGCAGAACACGCAAACGATCTGGCGGTATTTATGGTAACCTATCCTTCAACTTACGGTGTTTACGAATCGGGTATTAAAGAAATTACAGATATAATCCACCGTCACGGCGGACAGGTATATATGGATGGTGCCAATATGAATGCACAGGTTGGCTTAACCAGCCCCGGTCTGATTGGAGCCGATGTTTGTCACCTCAATCTGCACAAAACATTCTGTATTCCACACGGTGGAGGAGGCCCCGGAATGGGACCAATCGGAGTGGCAAAACACCTCTTGCCATATCTTCCCGGACATGCTGTTGTTAAAACCGGCGGAGAAAAAGCCATACACGCTATTTCGGCCGCACCATGGGGCTCTGCAAGCATACTGCTGATATCCTATGTATATATCAAACTAATGGGTGCAACAGGTCTGAGAAAAGCAACGGAGGTTGCCATTCTGAATGCCAATTATATCAAGTCGAGACTCGAAAAACATTATCCTATTCTGTTTACAGGTGAGAATGGTTTTTGCGCTCACGAAATGATACTTGATACCCGCTCACTGAAACAAAGTGCAGGTATAGAAGCCGAAGATCTCGCCAAACGTATGATGGATTACGGTTATCACGCACCTACTCTGTCATTCCCGGTTGCAGGTACACTGATGGTTGAACCAACCGAAAGTGAAAGTCTTAGTGAACTCGATCGTTTTTGCGATACGCTCTTATCTATAAGAAACGAGGTAGCGGAAATTGAAAACGGAACAGCAGACAGAGAAGATAACGTGCTGAAAAACGCACCTCACACTTCCGTGGAGATTAGCAGTGACAACTGGAATCATAAGTATTCAAGAGAGAAAGCAGCTTTTCCATTGCCTTCTGTGATTGCTAAAAAATTCTGGCCAAGTGTTGCGAGGGTGAATAATACCCATGGCGACAGAAATCTGATTTGCGCATGTTTGCCTATTGAGGCTTATGCTCAGGCGGCACAATAAGGAACAAACAGCCAGACCTTTTTAGTCTGGTCTTTCTGCTTTATTGATATAATTAGATTATCAGAGTTTAATGGCGGCTGATGGCTTGCGGATTATGCCTGACCGGAAAATTGACCGAGTTGGCGATAAAACATTTTGTATTGGCAAGATGATGCAACTCGTTTGCCTTTTCAATCATATCCGGATGTTCAACAATTACTGTCGGGTTTAAAATCACTTCGGTAAAATGACCTCCGCCATCGGGATTTTCCGTCATCTTACCTTCAACTCTGTCGGTATATTCCTGAACCACAACACCTGCATCCGCACATAGATGCAGATACCACAGCATATGACAGCTTGAAAGTGCGGATATCAGCATATCTTCAGGATTATGTTTGCTGCCATCGCCTCTGAAAGCAGGATCCGACGACCCTTTTATCAGCGCTTTGTTTTCGATACTTATTTCGTGACTTCTTTCGTATGCCCTTGCATCAGTGGTTCCTTGTCCCTTGTTGCCGGTCCATCTGATGTTTGCCGTAAAATGATGTTCTTTGCCCATGGTATTATTGTGCTTTTTTAAGACAGATTGTCTTTATTAACTGAGATAATCACATTGCCGGTTTTCATGCCGGTTTCTACATATCTGTATGCCTCTGCAATTTCTTCGAGTGGATATACCTTGTCAATCAAAGGTCTGAATTCCCCCTTAACATATAGTTCCTTTAAAAATTCAACATCAGATTTGCTGGTGACAGGCAGGGGAAACAGAAGTTTTTTACCTCCCAATAACGGGGTTGTGAGAGCGTAGAGAATATTCTGGGCCATATAACCGAATTCGGTCGACATATAGATGCCTTTCTTTTTCATGATCGGCTTGCATTTGCCAAATGAGCTTTTTCCGACAGCGTCAAAAATGATATCAAATGTGTCACCGCATTTCGTAAAATCCTCTTTTTTGTAGTCAATAATCCGCTTTGGTTTAAGTGAACTGACAATGTCAATATGTTCGGTAGCGCATACTGCTGTAACCTCTGCACCCATGTGTCGGGCCAGTTGAACAGCCGCAGAACCTATGGCTCCGGTTGCACCATTTACCAGTATTTTCTGACCCGCTTTAAGTCCTGCTGCCCGCAAATCACAGAGGGCATAATGAGCACCCTCGGTAAGTGCAGCTGCCATTTCAAAACTGATGTTTTCAGGCATAAGTGCAAAGGCATTTTTTTCGGACAATAGCATATAATCCGCATGTCCGCCGAATGTCGTATCGTTAAATCCAAACAAGCGGTCGCCAACTTTTACATCACTGACACCCCCGCCGAGAGATTCAACAATGCCGGCAAATTCATTGCCAAGTACTTTGTTTTTAGGTCTGAAAAGTCCGCTGAAAAAACGCACAATAAAATACTCAGCACTTCTGAATCCACAGTCTGTGCGGTTGACTGTTGATGCTATGACTTTCAGTAATATCTGTCCTTTGGCGGGATGCGGCTTTTCCAGTTCCATCACCTTAACCACTTCCGGAGGTCTATAATTGAAATAAACTGCAGCTCTCATATTTTTTAATTAATATGATTGATTATTAGTTTGTATGCCTTGCCTTCGATCACAATAAAATAAATTCCATTGCATAGTGTCAGGGTATTTAATTCGTTGATACCCGTTTTGAAATATCCGGTCAGCAAAATATTTCCGCTCACATCAGATAGCAGGTAATGTCCCGCCTCTTTTGTTTCTATTGTGATGGTATTACCCGATAGCGGATTGGGATAAATGCTGATTGTTTTGATTTCACGATTTATTATACGGCTGTTGTCAGGGCTTTTTTTGCAAAGGTATTCGTCTCTTATATGCTTTTTAAAATAAGCTCTGTCATTATCCCATTCGCTGTACTTGTCCTGTGCAATCTGTTTGCCTTGGGGCGAAAATTCATAGCGGTTGAGATATACATTCTGCCACTTGCCCGTTTCTGAAACCATATCGTGTATAGTGGCAGTTAAATTTGTATCATTAAGGTAATAGTATCGGTACCTGTGCTGTCCGGCCCAAACCTTCGAACTTGTATCCCAGTTTTGATATTCGTAAGACAACTGCTTGTTGTACTGATTGTATGAATTGAGAATTCTGTTTCTGAATATGTAGGTGTCCGACTTGATATTCCATACAGAAAAAGTCTCTGATGTCATATTTGAATTGGCATCGTATTCATTGATGGTACTGGAGTAAAACATAAATGTATCTATGCCGTTTGGATCTGCTGTCTCCTGCAAAGTCTCGCTTAACAGTCCTTCAATATTATATGAATAAAAGGATCTGTTGAAGTTTTTCCATTCGCTGCTGAAATGCATACGGCCTGTGTATATTATTTTTTGTCCTTTAGAGTTGTATTCATATTCGGATTTACCGGTTGTATCCCAGGACCCTTCAGCCGGAATCCATCTTAAACCATATTCTGCGACCAGCAGATTTTTATCATCGAAATCGAAGGTGTATTTTTTTTCGCCAAACCATTCGCTGCTGCCGACTGGCCAGGAGTATGTTACATATTCTGTTCTGCTGCCGGCATTGTTGTAAGCAAATGTCTCTCTCCAGTAATTGTACCATACCGATTTCGAATTGTCCCACCTTTCAGTAACAGTTTCAGTTTTATTTCCGGTACTGTCGTACTGATTAATGACATGAGTTGCACCTTCCCATTTATTACCTGCGACATTCCATATGTAATACTTGTAATCAATCACCTTCATTTTGCTGTCGTATACATTCAGATATCGCCCGCTGTTTACCCAGCTATTCTTAACCTTGTCCCAGTTTTCAAAAAGTTTCAGGGTCTCAAATCCTGAGCTGTTATAGGTAGAACTTACGTTTTTTAAGTTAACAAATACACGCTTTACGCTGTCCCATTCCTGCATCAGAAAATTATCTACACGTTCTCCGGGACCGTATTGGTAAATGGTTCGGCCGGTAAGTCTTTTCCGGCTTGAATCGCCGCTGAAATCGTAATTGTAAATAGTATCAGTAGGACAAACTGCAGCCCTTACATCATCAGGTCCGGCAAAAATTAAAATAATGAATATGGAGATTATTCTGGTTTTCATCTGTTGCAAAAATAGGCAGTATGGCTATTGCAAAAAAACCGGCCCGGATCAGTTCTTCAAAAGCATTGAAATGATGGATGAAAGCAAACCATTCTGATGTTCAGCACAATATCCTTTTCCAAATTTCTCCACACCCTTCGTTTTTTAGTTTTATTAATCCTAATTTTGCCAAATTTTATTTATGCCCAAAGACTCCTCGATCAAATCAGTTCTCATTATTGGAAGCGGCCCCATTATTATCGGACAAGCCTGCGAATTCGACTATTCCGGCTCTCAGGCAGCGCGTTCACTTCGCGAAGAAGGCATAGAAGTTTCGCTCATTAACAGCAATCCGGCAACTATAATGACCGACAATGTCACAGCCGATCATGTTTATCTATGGCCATTAACAGTAGAATCAATTGAGAAAATTCTTCAGGAAAGAAAAATTGATGCGGTATTGCCGACAATGGGTGGTCAGACTGCCCTCAACCTGGCTATAGAAGCAGAGGAACTCGGGATATGGGAAAAGTACAATATCAGAATCATCGGTGTTGACACTGCGGCTATTCAGAAGACTGAAAACCGCGAGTTGTTCAGACAGTTGATGATTGAAATTGGCGTAGGAGTGGCAAAAAGCAGGACAGCCAATTCATACCTTGAGGGAAAAGAAATAGCGCAGGAAATAGGTTATCCGCTGGTAATCCGACCTTCATTCACACTTGGTGGTTACGGCGGCGGATTTGTAAAGAACAAAGACGAACTCGACAATGCACTTAAAGCCGGACTGGAAGCATCACCAACTCACGAGGTACTGGTAGAGCAGGCGGTACTAGGCTGGAAAGAATACGAACTGGAGGTGCTTCGAGACAACAATAACAATATTACGGTTATCTGTACGATTGAAAATCTGGATCCAATGGGAATCCATACGGGAGACAGTATTACGATAGCTCCGGCAATGACCTTAAGCGATACATGCTTCCAGCGTATGCGGAACATGGCTTTCCATATGATGCGCAGCATTGGTAATTTTTCGGGAGGATGTAATGTTCAGTTTGCAGTCAATCCCGAAAATGAGGACATTATTGCCATCGAGATCAACCCAAGGGTTTCGCGATCTTCGGCACTGGCATCAAAAGCTACCGGTTATCCGATTGCAAAAATTGCAGCCAAACTGGCGATAGGGTATAATCTGGATGAACTTAAAAATCCGGTAACAAAAACTACCTCTGCATTTTTCGAACCGGCCATAGATTATGTGATTATCAAAATACCGCGCTGGAATTTCGATAAATTCAAAGGTGCCAATAAGCAGCTAGGCCTGCAGATGAAATCTGTAGGAGAAGTAATGGCTATCGGCAGAAGTTTTCAGGAAGCACTTCAGAAAGCATGTCAGTCGCTCGAGATCCGCAAGTTCGGACTGGGAGCAGATGGCACCGGTACCCGCAATCTGGAAGAAATTGCCCACAGCCTGGAAAATCCAAGCTGGGACAGAATTTTCCATCTCAAGGATGCCATAGAACTGGGTGTGCCGCTTACCACCATACAAAAGCTTACAAGAATAGACCGCTGGTATCTGGAGCAGATACTGGAGCTGGTAAATACCGAAAAGGAAATCAGGCGTTTTACACTGGAAACACTTCCTCCGGAATTAATTCGCAAAGCCAAGCAAAAAGGATACAGCGATTATCAGATTGCTTTTCTGATTAAAAACTGTACAGAGGATGAGGTGTACGAAAAACGCAAAGCCCTGGGGATAAAACGTACCTATAAAATGGTTGATACCTGTGCGGCCGAATTTCCTTCACCTACCAATTATTTCTATTCCTGCTTTGAAGGAGAAAATGAAAGTGTGGTGACCGACAAAAAGAAAATCATTGTTCTCGGCAGCGGACCAAACAGAATTGGTCAGGGTATCGAATTTGATTACAGTTGTGTTCACGGATTACTGGCAGCCAAAGAGGCAGGATACGAAGCCATAATGGTGAATTGCAATCCCGAAACGGTAAGTACTGATTTCGATATGGCCAACAAACTCTATTTCGAACCTGTATACTGGGAGCATATCCGGGAAATTATTGAACTGGAAAAACCTGAAGGCGTAATTGTGCAACTCGGAGGACAGACAGCTTTGAAGCTGGCCGAAAAACTAAGCGAAAAAGGAATTAAAATTATAGGGACCTCTTTTGAAGATATGGATATGAGCGAAGACAGAGGGTTGTTCAGCGACCTCCTGAAAGAACTGGAAAGTCCATACCCTCGTTACGGTGTTACTGAAACCGCAGAAGAAGCGGTGAAAATCGCAAATGAAGTAGGCTATCCGGTCCTTGTAAGACCCAGCTACGTTTTGGGTGGTCAGGGTATGAAGATTGTAATCAACGACGAAGAACTGGAAACAGCAGTTATAGGATTGCTTGGTGATTTACCCGGTAACAGGGTACTCATAGATCATTTTCTTGACAGGGCGGAAGAAGCAGAGTGCGATGTGATTTGCGACGGTGAAGATTACCATGTAATCGGCATGATGGAACACATTGAACCGGCAGGTATACACAGCGGAGACAGTTCGGCAGTTTTACCTCCGTTTTCTCTGAGTAAAAACGTGATGGATAAAATGGAAGAATACAGCAAAAAGCTTGCATTCGCAATGAATATCCGCGGTTTACTTAATATACAGTTTGCCATCAAAGACGAAAAAGTCTATGTCATAGAAGCTAACCCGAGGGCGAGCCGGACTGTTCCGTTTATATGCAAAGCCTATCAGGTGCCGTATATCAATATAGCTACCAAAGTAATGCTGGGAGTCAATAAACTGAAAGACTTTAAGATAGAACGCAAGCTTGAAGGGTATGCCATTAAGTTACCGGTGTTCTCTTTCAATAAATTCCCCAATGTCAACCGCGAACTCGGTCCCGAAATGAAAAGCACCGGAGAGGCAATTCTCTTTGTGAAAGACACCAAGGATCCTGAATTCAGAGAGATATACAGCAAGAAAAGCATGTATCTCAGCCGTTAATCCGGGTTTTAAGGATAACAGACTGGATAATTAGCTTCATCTGTCAGCGAAATACGCTGCAGCTCAGTCGTTTCAAATTAAAAGCTTGACTTGCTCTGTTAATAGTCTATCTTCGCATATATCTGATTGATATAATGATTCAGAATTAAAGAAGAGCGGCGTTTGGGATCAGTTATTCCATATTACCGTTGCTAATTTTAAACCATCATACAGAAATTTTATCACCTCATAAAGCTTAGCTTAATTCTTCTGATAAAACCAAATTTGATGGATTAGTCTGAATTCCTGATGATCCTGTATTCTTCTTTTAAATAAATCAAATAGAATTTATGAAATCAATTTTCAGCTTTTTAAGCCTGACCACTGTTTTGCTCATTGCATCATGCAACAGCAGCACCGAAACAACCACTACTACAACAACACCTGCGGCTACTGCAAAGCCTGCTGAAAAATCACCTGCACCTGCTGCCAAAAAGGAAAGCACCAATTCTACAGAACTGGGTATTAGCGATGATGGTGTTACCTACAAAAGGAAAAGCGGAGATAATGAAACCGATGTCAAGTTGAATGAAGATTCAAAAACGGTCATCATTAAAAAGTAATCTCTGCGGCTGACTTAATCTGGATTTTTTCAGACATTGATATGTTCTGAAATTTCCGGCAATTAATCGGTGTATTTATTATCAGCTTCCCTGCCGGGCAGCGTAATATTTCACCCTTTCTATGCAGTAATTATAGGCAGAATGATTTTTCTGAGCTTTATAAATATCTGCTTTCTGTTTCCAAAGGTTTTCCAGAAAGGAATAGTAAAACGGAAACTGTGATTCATACAAAAGAATGGATTCATCTGCGAATTTCAACAGTTCCTTATAGCGTTTTCTGTGCTTGTACCATGCCAGAATATGCGAGCGGTACAGCCAGTTTTCTTCTTTCAGCAATGCTTTTTTAAGTAAAGGTAAACGCTTGTCTTCCGGAATATAAAGGGCATACTCAAATATGTAATTGGCATTATTGCTGTCGAGCTGCATGCAGTGTTTCAACAGCGATTTTACTTTGTTGCGGTTGTCGGTATTTTCATATTGAAACTGCAATTCGTAAGTCTTTGACAGATAATACCACATAAAAGGATTGAGGCTGTCGTATTGTGTCTTGAGATTCCAGAGTTCAATGCTTGCATTTATATAGAAACGGCGCATGTGATATTCCCTGAAATGATTTTTACTCAAGAGACATAATCTTTCAAGAGCAGGATAATTGGCAACATCAAGGTTCAGTGCCTTCTCGAGATCAGAGCGGGCCGAGTCGTAATTTTTCCTCACGTATTCGAGTCTGCCTTTATGATAGAGAAACATCGAACGGGTAAGACTGTCGAGCTTTTGATTAAGGTATTGTTTGCAAATACCAATAGCAAAAACTACTTGTCTTTTAGCTGCGCTGTCAAATGAATTGTAGTCACCGTAACTGCTGATCTGGTCGAGAGCATCCAGTGTCTGAATAATCTGCTGATCAGGTTCATTCTGAGCACTTAGTTCTGTATATTGCAGAGAGAATACCGCAGTCAGCAGAATTGCCGTTATTCCGTGAAATACAGACATGCAGACAGAAGATATTAGCCTTTGATTTTTTTATTCTTTTTGCTAGGAGTTCCGGTAATGACTTTAAGACAATCGTTCTCTTTGTCGAGTTCAACGCTTACTGTACTGCCTTCCGAAATTTCGCCTTTGAGTATTTCTTCAGCAAGCGGATCTTCAAGGTATTTTTGCATGGCTCTTTGCAGAGGCCTTGCTCCGAATTTGCTGTCAAAACCTTTGTCGGCAATAAACTCTTTGGCTTCGTCACTCAGATTAACCGAATAGCCGAGATCTTCAATACGCTTAAGCATCTTAGCAATCTGAATATCCAGAATTCTGATGATTTCCTGTTTTTCGAGGCTGTTGAAGACTATTACATCATCTATCCTGTTGAGAAACTCAGGAGAGAAGAACTTCTTCAGCGCACTTTCGATAACCTGTTTGCTTTCGGCTTCATGACTGGAAATTTTATTGCTGGTAGCAAAACCGATTCCGGTTCCGAAATCTTTCAATTGCCTTGATCCGATATTGGAAGTCATAATGATGACTGTATTCCTGAAATCAACTTTTCTGCCCAGACTGTCGGTGATATGTCCCTCGTCGAGTATCTGCAACATGATATTGAATACATCTGGATGGGCTTTTTCGACTTCATCAAAGAGAACGACGGCGTATGGTTTGCGTCTGACTTTCTCTGTAAGCAATCCGCCCTCTTCGTAACCGACATAACCCGGAGGTGCTCCTACCAGACGGCTAACGGCGAATTTTTCCATAAATTCGCTCATATCTATACGTATAAGTGCATCGTTGTTATCGAACATATATTCGCTGAGCGCTTTGGCAAGTTCTGTTTTTCCTACACCGGTTGGTCCCAGGAATATAAACGAACCAATTGGTTTGTTAGGGTCTTTTAGTCCTGCTCTTGTTCTCTGTATAGCTTTGGACAGTTTTTCAATGGCCTTGTCCTGACCGATAACGCGTTTTTTGAGGTCGGCTTCCATAGTAAGCAATTTCTTGCCTTCACTCTGACCGATTCTTTTCACCGGAATTCCGGTCATCATTGCGACTACCTCCGCTACATTTTCTTCAGTCACCACAAAGCGGTTGCTGCCTGTTTCTTCTTCCCATTTCAGTTTGGCCGCATCGAGCTGGTTAATCAGGTTTTTTTCCTTGTCGCGTAGCCTGGCTGCTTCCTCGTATTTCTGACTCTTTACAACTGATATTTTTTCCTGTTTAATGGCTTCTATCTGTGCCTCGAGATCTACAATTTCTTCGGGTACATTGATATTGGTAATATGCACACGGGCTCCAACCTCATCCAGTACATCAATTGCCTTATCAGGCAGATTGCGGTCGGTGATATAGCGGTTGCTTAATCTTACACATGCCTCTATTGCTTCCGGTGTATAAGTAACATGGTGGTGGTCTTCGTATTTTTCCTTGATATTGTGCAGAATCTCAATAGACTCTTCAGGTGAAGCAGGTTCTATCAT
>CAZRKA010000022.1:0-26181 GCA_964600345.1 uncultured Chitinophaga sp.
TTCTTCATTTATCAATTCAAAAACGCTGCAAAGATAATGGGAGCAGCACAGTGAAAGAACATTTTTTGACTGTAAACGGATATTTTTTTGGTAAAAACAAAATCAATTTTTACTTTTGCAGTCCTTTTTAAAGATTGCCCGATCGTCTAATGGCAGGACTAGTGTTTTTGGTACACTGTATGTTGGTTCGAATCCAGCTCGGGCAACTCGGAAAGGACAATAAAAACATCTCATCGTGTCCATCCTAAACAAAGTCAAGATTTTCAGCGGTTCCGCTTCGTATTCTCTGGCGATGAAAATTGCAGAATATTACGGTACGACTCTCGGAGACATGACGCTTAATAAATTCAGCGACGGTGAGATGCAGCCAAGTTTCAACGAATCTATCAGAGGCTGCGATTTATTTCTAGTTCAGTCTACCACACCTCCGGGTGACAACCTGCTGGAACTTCTGCTTATGATTGATGCTGCCAAAAGAGCATCAGCCAATCACATTACGGTAGTAATTCCGTATTACGGTTACGCCAGACAGGACAGAAAAGACAAACCCAGGGTATCCATCGGCAGTAAAATGATTGCAGATGTACTAAGCGCTGCCGGTGCCAACAGGGTCATTACCATGGACCTTCACGCACCGCAGATTCAGGGTTTTTTCAATATGCCGGTAGATCACCTCGATTCATCCGTCATTTTTATCCCTTACATCAAATCTCTTAACCTTGAAAAACTAGTTATTGCCGCACCGGATGTAGGAGCGAGTAACCGCAACAGGGAATACGCAAAAATACTGGGTGTTCCAATGGTAATCTGCGACAAGGAAAGAAGAAAAGCCAACGAGATAGCAAGCATGACCATAATAGGCGATGTGAGCGATATGGATGTCGTACTTGTTGACGACCTTTGCGATACCGCAGGAACACTTTCCAAAGCGGCAAAACTGATTAAAGACAACGGCGCAAGAACTGTCAGAGCAGTTTGTACCCACCCGGTGCTCAGCGGGAAAGCTTACGAGAACATCGAAAACAGTGTGCTCGAAGAATTAATCGTTTGCGATACCATTCCAATGAAACACTCAAGCGATAAGATTAAAGTGCTTTCAGTTGCACCTCTTATCAGCAAAGCCATCAGAAATATCCACGAACACGGATCAATAAGTTCCCTGTTCAGACTTGATAATAGTTTCCAACCCAATTTAATTTAAAGAAAAAATGAAGACAGTAGCATTAACTGGCGAGTTGAGATCAGATTTAGGATCAAAACACTCAAGGGCGATGAGAAACGAAGGTAAAGTACCATGTGTTTTATACGGAGGAGGTGAACATATTCACTTTTACGTTTATTCACCAGACTTTAAAGCCCTCGTTTACACGCCGAACACTTACAAAGTACAGCTCAGCATCGATGGCAAGAAGTACATGTCAATTCTGCACGACATGCAGTTCCACCCGGTAAACGAGGCAATCCTCCACGCCGATTTTCTGGCAGTAGACGACAAAAAGCCAATCACCGTTTCAATTCCTGTTACAGTATCAGGTAACTCTCCGGGTGTAAGAGCAGGTGGTAAGCTGATCCAGAAAATTCAGAGGCTGAAAGTGAAAGGTCTTATCAAAGACATTCCGGATTCAGTGGTTATCCCAATTGATTCACTCGAACTCGGTCAGTCTACCAAGGTTAAAAACGTTGATATTCCAAACATTGAAATTCTCGATAATAAGGACAATGCCATCGTTTCAGTTAAAATGACCAGAAATGTTGTTAAGGAAGAAGCTACTGCAGCAACCGCAGCAGCTCCGGCAGCAGCACCTAAAAAATAATTTTAGCAGATTATAAGAAACCCTTCCGATTACGGAAGGGTTTTTTTGTTTTACTGCTTTATAGAACTGAATTGTCTTCCTGATCTATGCTTAATTAAAATCTCTGTAAGCCTTATATTTGACGATTTAAAACTATGAACGATACAGTCAGATTTTTTCACAATAAAAAATTCCACGATTATCTGTTCATTGCAGCTGCTGTTTTTTTTGCCGTTCAGCTCTCACTTATCCTCTATCATTTTAATTTCAGGGTTAGCGACAACGACCAGGCTTTGTTCTGGCTTGGTTGTCACAATTTCTCCAAAGGCTTATTTTATACCCCGTTTATATACGGATGCAGTTATGGTAGTATGCTCGAATGTTTGCTTGCTGTTCCGTTCTATATATCCGGTTTACCCCTGTACTACGCTTTACCGGTATCCAACTGTTTCTGGTTTTTTGTTCTGGTGATATTACTTGCCAGACAAGTGGACAGACGCTATGCCGGTAAAACGACCGGTTTCATGCTGTTGTCTTTGCTGTCTCTGACCCATACAGATTATTTCATTCTGCTTTTTGCCGCCAAAGGTCATGCTGCAGGGATTTTCACAGCACTGACCGGATTGATTGTTCTTTCAATCAACAAAAAGTATATGCAGATACCGGCAGGCATACTCCTTGGTCTTTCTATTCAATTGAATCCGAATGCTCTGTTTCTTTTGATTCTGGCGCCTCTTGTAACCGGTACCAATTTCAAAAACCTGCTGTTGCCTGCCGCTGGTGCTTTGATATCGCTTGCCTACTGGTATTTTACAAGCCGTTTTCTTGCCCAAAATGATTCGGTCTTCCTGCACAGGCAATGGGGTATTGACTTTTCAATTTCCGACCTTCAAAATAATTTTCAGAACATTGATAAATACCTTAATCCTGTAACACCTGTTTTTTCAAAGCTCGGATTTTTATCCTTGTTGTTTCCGCTTATACTGCTGTTTCTGCTACCTGCCGAAAACAGAAAGATAAAACTGGTTTCAGGCTGTCTGTACTTTATCACACTCTTGCTTTCATTCGGTATTAATAAAATTACCGACGGCAGCAATGATGTCTTATTTCATTTCTCCAGATTTTATCTGTCTGTCGCGATCTGCAGTGCTATTATTATCAGTGTTATACTGTTGCGATTTAACAATTGGAGATACTATCACCTTATTCCCGTTTTGCTGATTGTTATGATGCTGATTAACACTTTTAACACTGTAAAATCAGCACAGAAAACTGCTTTAAACTGCGGGACAACCATGTCGGTTGAAAAAGCCGAAATAGCCACTGTGATTGGCAATCTGAATGCTCTGAAGCAAATAACGGCTGCAAACAAAGGGCCGAATAAACAAATTGTTGTTTGCGATTATCCTTTATACACCGAACTCTTACTCCTCGAAACCAGTGAAACAGATTCGCTGATTATACGCTATCACAATCAGGAAAAATTTTACTGGAAAAAGCGCGAAATATTACCCGGAAATACTTACGACGTGATTATCTGTCTGCAGTTTGATAAATTGCTCGAATCGAGAAAGCGCGAATATTCTGCTTTCTTTCACGACAGTAAATCCCTTCCGTATTTCTTTTTCCGCAATGTGAAGAACGCAGATCAGTTAATTGAAACTATACTCCGTTAAACCAACACGCTCAAAGCGTGATTCTGGGTAAACCAGTATGGCATTTCATTGATATGATCAAAAGCGCGGGTTATGATGAAACACGCTTTTTTACCAATGGTGATACTGCCGTGGGTTTCCTGTATGCCAAGCGCTTTAGATGCATTAATGGTGAGCGCATTAAAACCTTCGGACGGCAACATGCCGTTATAAAGGCATGCCAGACTCCAGGTAAACCAGAGGTTATAGTGAGGACTGCTGCCGGGATTAAAATCTGAAGCAATGGCCATAGGGAGGCCGCTGTCGATCATTTTTCTTGCAGGCGTGTAAGGGATTTTCAGAAAGAAGGAACTGCCGGGCAAAGCTACCGGCATGGTATTGCCGGACAAAAGGCATTTTATCTCTTCGTCGCCGATATGTTCCAGATGATCTACCGAAAGTGCCCGGTGTTTAACTGCTGCCTGAACGCCACCGGTTATTCCCAGCTCGTTGCCGTGTATTTTTGGCTTCAATCCGAATCGGGAGGCTGCTTCGAGTATCCTGTCCGTTTCTTCGACACTAAAAAAACCGCGGTCGCAAAATACATCCACAAAATCTGCTAGATTTTCGCCGGCAATTTCAGGAAGCATTTCATCTATGATTAAATCAATATACCCTTTATGATTTTCTTTGTATTCGCGGGGAAAAGCATGAGCACCCAGAAAGCTTGCTTTAATTTCTATCGGAAGGTTTTCTTTCAATCGCCTTATAACCTTCAGCATTTTAATCTCAGAAGCCTTATCGAGCCCGTAACCGCTTTTTATCTCCAGGGCAGTAGTGCCACATTCAATGGCTGACAATGCGTGCTTATAAGCGTTTTCAAACAGCAAATCTTCTGACATTTCTCTTAGTCTGTCAGCCGTATTAAGAATCCCTCCGCCTTCTGAGGCAATTTCCTCATAAGTTTTGCCCTGAATACGCATTACATACTCCTTGTGTCTTGAAGCGGGAAAAACCATGTGAGTGTGAGAATCGACAAAACCCGGCATTACCCATTTACCCTTCAAATCAATAGTCTCGATTGATAATTCAGGGCATTTATCCATAGTGCCGAATCCTGCTATTTTGCCGTCCTTTATCATCAGGTATGCATTGCTTAAAGATTCGATTTCAGACATAGCTGAGCCACTGAGCTGTTCTGTTCCATGACTCAGAATTCCGTTTAATTGGCCTATGTTTGTAAGCAGATAATCTTTTTTTGGTATGTTAAGTCCTGAATTCATAAATCGAGCTCCCGGCAAAGGTAAAGAAGTTTTTATTGCAGAAACAGCTAAGCTGATCGGAAATATAGAACTTGGCGACGAAGTCAGTATCTGGTTCGGAGCTGTTCTCCGCGGCGATGGTGACAGCATCTGAATCGGTCACCGAAGCAATGTTCAGGATAATGCCGTGATACATGTCGATCCCGGATTTCCGGTGAGTATTGGCAATGATTGTATCATAGGACATGCTGCGGTAGTGCACGGTGCAAGTCTGTCAGACAACGTGCTTGTCGGCATTCACGCTACCGTTCTAAACGGGGCACAAATAGGAGAATTCAGTATAATAGCTGCCGGTGCACTTGTTCAGGAAGCGGCTGTTATTCCTCCCTACAGCCTGGTAGCCGGTGTACCGGGTAAAGTAATCAAGACCATTACGGAAGAACAAAAAAATAAAATTATAAAGAATGCCGAATCTTATGTTAAGCTGAGTAAGACCTATCTCAACCTATAACCTTCATTCAGAACTTTCCGAAAAAATTTCTTTCAGCATACTTGTGGAATTTTTCCGGGTCAGCAAATTTCTTTTGCTGAAGTGCTACAGACGATTTATCTGCATCCAGAATTTTGCTGAAAACATTTGTTCTCTCATCCAGATGTAAGAGGGACCTCGCATCCAGAATCTGATCGTAAAGATCCAGATCGTATGGTAAATAACCGTTAAGGGGTTTTAATCCGTAATTTCCCTCTATATGCGACCTGAATTCTGTCAGTCCATGCATAAAGGCGTGTAAAATATAAGACAAAGTATCTGGCCTGGTTCTGTCTTCAGGATCGTAATTGAGCTGCTGCATCGGACAAACCGGTGGCAGGTCGAAATTCAGCAAGCTGAAAAGCGGACGGTGAACAGGTATATCCAGCAACTTGTTCTTATTGAGATCTGTCAGCAATAAAACTATCTCGGCATTCAGGCCTCTTGTCCTTCCCGGTCTTGCAAGCATCTCGGCAGCATAGTGCAAACTGCCGGTTTCGAATATGGCGTAAAGCTGTTTTGCCATATACAATTCCGATTGTAAAGCCAGTACGCTGTCTATTCCGGCAATGACAATTATTTTTTTGGCCTTAATGCACATTTCATACTCTTCAAAACTTTTAAAAGGCGTGTAAAAATTACCGGTGTTCGCCATGATAAATTTGGCGCCTATGACTACCACTTCTGGATCTTCACTCAATACAGGCAACTTAAGATCGAGCTCATTGATGAAATGCCTGACAGAATTGTGCCTGAAAAAGTTAATTTTACTGAAATTTTTCAGGTGTTTGTTCAGGCTATCCAGAGCCGAATTCTGATCAGGGCACCACAGTATACCGGCATCATTTTTCTTGACATTGGTTTCGAATTCGAAGAGCAACTTATCGAGATTCTCGGAAACTTTCCATCTGGTATAGGTAAGTCTTTTTTTGGCGAGATCAAGCTCGCTGATTCTCGAGAGACTTTCTTTCAGTCTCTTTTGATAATTGATATGGTCGTCTTCAAAACTCATCTTTAAAAAATAATATTATCAATCAACCTTACATTATCAATATATACGGCGATTAAAACCACATTCTTGCCTTTCCTGTACCACTTTTTGCCGGCCTGCAATGTATCTGCGTTTGCCAGTTCGAGATATTCTGTTTCTATTTCCGCTTCTTTCAAAAGGTGGCGACCGTATTTAATTGCGTCGGCAACTTCAATGTGATCGGATAGTTTCTTAATCGTTTCAAGTACTTTGTAAATTTGCCCGGCGCGTTTGATACCTTCGGGACTCAGCCTTAAATTTCTGGAACTCATTGCCAGTCCGTTTTCCATTCTGCCTGTCTCGCAAAACTGCAGAACAATATGCGGAAAAAAGGCGTTTCTAAGCAATTTGATCACGAGACATTGCTGATAATCTTTCAATCCAAAATAGGCTTTGTCAGGTTTTACATAATCGAATAATCTGTATACAACCTGAACAACACCGTCGTAATGACCGGGACGCATAGGCCCTTCAAGAACATTATTCAATTCGCCCAGATCAAGCTTCACCTTACTGTATCCCGAAGGGTACATCACATCCGGGCCGGGAAAAAATGCAAGATCGCATCCGGCTTCAGACAAAAGTTTAATGTCTTCTTCGCGCGAATCCGGATATGTTTCAAAATCTCTGTTGTTATTGAACTGCAACCTGTTCACAAAAACAGAAACCACAGTGTAATCATTCTCCTCCACACTTTTGCTGACAAGACTGATATGTCCGGGATGCAATGCACCCATTGTAGGAATAAAACCGATCTTTATTCCCCTCTTTCTGAGTCCCGATAAATAGTTATCGAGTTCCTGTCTTGTGCTTACTACCTCCAATATGTTTGCAAAATAAGTCTAAGCACTACATATAAAAAAATCAATTGAGCAAATTGAATAAAACAAGGTGAATCCGCATATAAATTATTGCAAGAAGCAGCCGGGAAAATCGCTAAATCCGTAATGTAAATTCAAATCATTTTGATGAAAAGTACTCCGGAAAAAACTGATACCTTGAAATACTTACACATTATGCCTTGATGCGGGCGGCATGTTTATTGGCCGCTTTTATGAACCTTTTGGCTCTAACCTGAATTGCAGGACCGGCAAACAACAATTCGCGCTCAAGGAAAAATAACACTTCATCCTTTAATTCCGGAATTGATTTAAGGCAATTCTCAAGTACTGTAATAGCAAATGCTCTGACAGCTATATCTTCTTTCGGGTCTGAGAGAAATTTCAGCGCATAATCCGTTACCTTAGGCAGTATGGTTTCCGGAATTATGATAAACTGCCATACTCTGATCAGACTGCGTTTTACTCCGCCAATTTCGGTTTTACCCAGGGCATTCAAAAGGTATCTGTGGTGCTTATAAGAAAGTATATTTCTGTCTATATCCACTGCATGTGAAATAATCCACGAAGCATTATACACTACTCTTGATTCGCTGTGAGAGGCATATTTGCAAATAGCGTCGAGAACACTTTCGTCAAAACAAGCCACATTTGCAATTTCCCTGACGATTTTAATACCTATTCTTTGGCGAAGTTTCTCTAACATAAAAAAAGTCCCGGAATAAAATATTCCGGGACT
Source organism: uncultured Chitinophaga sp. (assembly GCA_964600345.1). Taxonomy (GTDB): domain Bacteria; phylum Bacteroidota; class Bacteroidia; order NS11-12g; family UBA955; genus JABMMZ01. Next base: position 7,827 of record CAZRKA010000022.1, read on the forward strand.
TCAAATTTATTTAAAAAATCTCAATGTCTGATGACAAGTTTGATTGTTCCCAGGGGTTTGCCGTTGTTTCCGGTTCCTGTAACAATATATGTGCCTGCCCTTAAGCCATCAGTGTTTATATTGATACTGTTCTTGCCCAGTGACACTGTTGCAGCAACTTTAACCATTACTGTTCTGCCTGTAAAATCCATGACAGTGAAAGTCGCACTTTCTATACCATCGGCATTATAGGTGATGTTAACTTCCTGATTGGCAGGATTTGGATATGCTAGCAAGCTGGCGCTGTTCTTATTGTTTTGAACAGTATTGATATTGACTTTATACTGCTGACATTCGAAGAAACCTCTGCCGTGTGTGCCTGCAAATATACTTCCACGACTTCTGGCCGGGTAAATATACTGACGCAGGGCCAGTGTAGCAACTTTAGGAAACTTGTTAGCCTGATTGGTTTGAGAAGTCCATGTAGCACCTCCGTCGTCAGAAGCATATACGCCCAGATCGGTACCCAGGAAAATCAGATTTGAATTTCCGACAGCTATCAATCCGTCGTAAACCGGCATTGGAGGCAGGTTGTTAGTGATATTGGTAAATGTTGGAGTTCCCAGCATATTGGTTCCTTTGTAAACATAATTGGAAGCACCATAGTTAGCCAGGGTTATAAGTGCGTTGTTGTTATCATTAGGATCGAGACAGATAGAAGATATAGCACGTCCTCCTCCGAGATTGAAACTCAAATCCTGAATGGTAATTCCCGGAGGAATTGCAGTTGGATTAGACCACTTATAATAGGTAGCAGAATTTAAACCGTCTATTCTGTATATAGTATTATTGTTTGAAATGAAGGCCGAATTTCCGTCGGCTGTTACTTCTATATCCCATACGATACTTCCGCCGTGAGCAGAAGCAATCATATACCATTCCGGTTCTTTCTGAAAATCAGTAACGTTTAAGCCCATCCAAATCTGTCCGCTTTTTGACAAAAACAATCTTGACTCATTGTTGGTGTATTCCGGGTGTTCCCAAAGTGTGAATCTGGTATTTTGAGGAGCCCAGCTGTTCTGGTTAAAATGTTCGCAATATTTACTTGTATCTGTTAATGAAATAAAAGATCTGGCTATCCTTCTGTCCCAAAGGCAGGTTTGAGTTTTGCCGTAATCTCTGGAACGGGTAATATTTCCGTAATAGGTTGAAGCGAATATTATAGCATTGTTTTTAGTTGATATTTCAGCTTTATATCCATCTCCTCCTTTTATTTCAACCGATGCTTTTTCGGTATTTCCTTTTTTGTTGATGTACTGTGTGCCATTGTCCTGAGTACCTCCAACAACATTGCCTTCATAATCTCCGGCTACAGCATAGAACTGAGTAACATTGTAGCCGCGGTTTCTTGAAACGAAAGTTTTTAAATTATCCGAGCTGTAGCTAAGTCCACCATCTGATCCAACTATAAGTGTCGGAGGAGTTGTGCTCATGTCCCACTGCAGAACGTGTTTATCAGCATGCACATAAGCGGGATTGGCACCGCCAAATTCGTTAAGAGAAGCTATATATCTTGGATTAACGCCTTCTTTCCATTCCGCCAGAAATACACCACCCATGATGATGTGATTTTTATCCAGTGGATTAACTGTTATAACGTTGTTCCAGGTACCCTGAGAAGCAGCTGAACTGATCAGAGGATCGAAATACACTGTGCTGGCAGTAATGATCTGTTCCCAGTCGCATGCGCCGCCTGCATTTTTAGATCTGTAAACACCGTTGAGTTTATCGTCATTTCCGGCAACCATGATATACAGATAGTCCGGATCCTGAGGGGAAATAGCAATAGAAGCTCTTCTGATTGCAACACTTGGCGGTGTAATAATGGTCCAGCTCTGACCTTCGTCGAGACTTCTTACAATATTACTTGCAGACTGGGCTATTACCATTCCGTTGACTGCTACTTTAACTTCTTTGCTGTTACCTGCTCTAGAGGTATTCCAGGTAAGACCGCCGTCGGTAGATTTTCTGAGAGAGCCAGTGGTTGATGCATAAAAAATATCTTTGCCATCGCGTTTATCGGCAGCCATAGAATTGATATTGCCGAATCCTGAAGTAGAATTAATTCTGCTGAATGTTCTGCCTCTGTCTGCAGAACGGAATATACCTGCGCCTGCGAATGCAGAACCCGCTGATGTTCCTGAGAATGCACCGGCAAATTCTCCCTCACCTGTACCGTAAACTATAATACCGTTAGTATTCTGAGCTATACAGCTTACATTCAGATTTTCTGAATAATCATTGACCGGAACCCATGATGAACCTCTGGTAGTTGATCTGAAAAGTCCACCGCTGACACCACCTGCAAACATCAGGCTTGGTGTATCTTTATCCTGAAGGAAAGCACGCGTACGACCACCGACATTATCGGGACCCAGCTCTTTCCAGACAGAATTAACTGCGCGTTTGTTCTGCATCTTCATGGATGCATTAACTGCTGCCATGTATTCAGATTCGCTGACAGTGCCTGTAAGAATGTTGTTTCTCAGGGCATTGAAATACTCTGAATAACCTGCAGCTTTCTTTCCGCCCGGTCTCTGATATGACAGTACCTCGTCTATCTTAGAACCGTTCCTGGGTTTGTAATCCCCGGACCTGAAAGATAATGTGATTGCGGAAGTGACAACCGCAAGCACTGCAATAACAAATAATAATTTAATTTTCATAATAAACAATCGTATAAACAATTTTCAAATGTAAAGGATTTTCCGAGCTAAAAAAAATTTTTTTAGATGTGTTTTTCAGCGTGATAAGAAGACCTGACCATGGGTCCGCTTTCAACTATGGCAAAGCCTTTTGCTTCGCCGGCCAGTTTGTATTTCAAAAACTGTTCGGGGCTGATAAATTCTGCGACATCCAGATGCATTTTAGTTGGCTGCAGATACTGACCTAAAGTCAGCACATCACATCCGTTTTCGAGCAGATCGTCCATGGCTTTCATCACTTCTGCTTCTGTTTCTCCAAGTCCCAGCATTATTCCGCTCTTGGTTCTTGCCCCCATTGCCTTGGTTCGCTTTATCTGTTCAAGACTTCTCTCGTATTTTGCCTGAGGCCTTACAATTCTGTAAAGGCGCTCAACCGTTTCCATGTTATGACTTACAACTTCCGGCTTTTCAGAAACAACCATTTCCAGCAGTTCCCATTGAGCCTTGAAATCGGGAATCAGGGTTTCCATTGTAACTCCGGGGTTAATTGCTTTAACCTCTCTGATAGTTGCTGCCCAGACTCCGGCGCCTTTATCTTTAAGTTCGTCGCGGTTAACCGAAGTGATGACGGCGTGTTTTACTTTCATCAGTCTGATAGCTTCTGCCACGCGTTTCGGTTCTTCGGTGTCATATTCGTTAGGGCGCCCTGTTGCTACTGCGCAAAATGAACAGCTTCTTGTACAGATATTGCCCAGAATCATAAATGTGGCTGTACCCGCTCCCCAACATTCTCCCATATTGGGACATTTGCCGTCTTCACATATCGTGTGAAGCTTGTGAGTCCTTACAATATTCTTTACTTCTGCATAGGCCGTACCCGATGGAATACGGATTTTTAACCAGTCGGGCTTAATCCTCCTGCCGGGCGATTTTATTATACTTTCGGACATTAAACTCAATAATTTTTTCCGAATGCAAAACTAAGATAAAAGGAAGAATATACTATCTTGTTTTTTATAAAATGCATGAGCTCAGGACGCGATGGAAAATAATCAATCATAATGCCGATTTCCAGTGATTTGTACTCCGAACTGTAATAACCCCAGTTAAATTCTACTCCGGATTTAAACGACCAGCCTGCCGTAATTTTGCTTTCACCGGCACCTTTGCCGAAAGAAGAATAACCGGTAATCCTGGTCATATCCTGCTCCTGAGGATTGTACCTTACCGAACTGCTGATAACGACCCCCGGAGAATTTGGGTCAAATGTTTCAATATCCACATAAATGGGTTTCAGTATACCTGCCATCGGACCGCTCAGGGCAAAAATATTGATGCCCACACTATTCTTGTTGTTCTTTTCCGCTATGGTCTTCTGAATACCGAAGAGCGGTCTTACGGCATACAGCCTGTTCACCTTTCCGTATATGTAAGGCGATGTGTTTACCATACGCTGGTTCAGAATTTGTTTCTCCTTTGCATTCTTGACACTGGTTATACTCAGATCAAAAACTCTGCTTAACTGATTTTTTATCGGTCTGGCATTCCTGTACATAATGCCGTATCCGTTTGGACTCAGATGCAATCCGAATTTGAATGCGGCATCATCGTATGTAATGTCGTAATTTTCCTGAGCTTCAGCACTCAGGGATATTATCATCAATAATATAATTGCAAAGGAACTCGCAGGTTTCATATCTTTGCGGTCTAAATCCAATGGAATATGGCCACTTCAAAGATAGTATATTCGGGCGAATTAAGAGTTGTTGCTGAACATTTATCGTCGGGCGAAAAGGTTTTTACAGATGCGCCTGTAGACAATCACGGAAAGGGTGAGGCATTTTCTCCCACTGATCTGGCCTCGACTTCTCTGGCTTCATGTATGCTGACGGTATTGGGAATTCACGCTGCTGCCAACGGTATCGATATGAAGGATTCCAATGCTGTTGTTACTAAAATAATGAGTAAGGAAGGACAGAGAAGGATAGTGGGAATAGATCTTGATCTCGAAATTGTAACTTCGGTTGAAATGGACAGCCATCAGAGAATTGTATTGGAAAGAGTTGCCAGAACCTGTCCTGTCGCACTCAGTCTGCATCCCGATTTAAAGCAGAACATCAATATCAGTTTTTCTGTTCGCTGAGTATTTTTTTCAGTTCGTCGACAGAAATACTGCCATGGCTTTCATTGTATATACAAACACCGTTTTTTATCAGAAGCAGTTGAGGCGACTGATGTTCAACATTAAATAATCCTGCAATCCTGTCCGAAATGTTGCGGTACTTCAATAAATCGAGGTAGTAAACAGGGATTTCTGAATTTAATTCAACCCATTGCGATTCAATGCGATTTTTAACCCTTGCACAAATATGGCAGCGATTTGAATGCTTGTAAATTATAATTGATTGATTAACCGAATCTTGAACAATGTTATCTAAACTTTCTATTTCAGTAAGTTCAAGCCAGTTCATGAATCAGTTCAGGCTGTGTATTTAGCTGGTACTGACTTATCTTTGTCGACTGTCGGGCATGGATCTCTGCGGCTACCGCAGGATACCACCGAAGTTGTAAGAATGATGGCCAGCAAAATTGTTACTTTTTTCATTATACCTATTAATATTACAAAATTAACCATATAAATCTAAATACTGAAATTAATTTTCTCATCAGCGAAGCGGAGAAATTGGGCAGCGACAAATTTCTGTTCCGTTATTCCGCTGCACATGGCGATACAGCATCCTTTGCCGCCATGCAGGCAGAACTGAAAGAACAGGCTAAAGAGAAAATTCCAAACCTTATTGAAAAAGGGGGGTTTATTACCCGTAGAAGTTTAGAACAATGCAGTTCAGAAGACACCGCCCGCCTTAAAGCATCACTTTTCAGCGGGAATAAAGTGCTGGTAATAGCTGCAGGCCTTGGAATCGATGATCTTGCCTTTTCGGCTTCCTTCAAAGAAGTTGTTTCGCTTGATACCGACGTTTTTCTCAACAGAATTGCGCGCTATAATTTCGGATTATGCGATGCTGCGAATATTCAGCGCCTCGATACCGGCGCTGAAACATTTCTGAAAGAAAATCAGGCTGCTTTTGATCTTATTTATGCTGATCCGGATCGCAGGGAAGGCAGTCAAAGGCAGATATTGCTCAGGGATCACAGTCCTGATATGATTAGTTTACTACCCGATCTTTTCAAAATAAGCAAAAGAATTCTGATTAAATGTTCGCCGATGTACGACTTTCAGATGGCTCTGAAAGAAATGAAGCACATAGTTCATTTCTACAGTATTTCCCGCCATGGCGAAATGAAAGAAATGCTGATACTCACTGATAGGGAAGCCCAAAAATCAAATTTCGAAATTACCTGCATAGACATAGGTAAATCAGGACTGAAATCCTGTACATTTAATGGAGCCGCTGAACTTATGCCTGAGTCAGCAACTGCCCCTTTAGCATATTTACTCGAAGCAGGGGCAAGTCTGATCAAAATGCGAAAAAACCATCATTACGCTGCTTTGCTCGGTTTAAAGATGATGGATAAACTTCATGCCTTTTACTTTAATGACGAATTACCTGAATCTTTTATAGGAAGATGTTTTATCGTTGTGAAAAGTATGCCGTACAAGCCTGCATTATGCAAAGTCTATCTGGAGTCGGAAGGCATTAAAAAAGCAAATATCAAAACAAGGGGATTGAAATTCAATACCGCTGAACTTAAAAAGAAACTGGCTTTAAAGGATGGAGGAAGCGACTTTATATTTGTTCTGCCATTTGGAGCAGACACCGTCTTTCTGCATTGTATTGCAGCAGGGTAATATCATCAGGCGTTAACCTGTTTGATATACATTTCGAGTGCTTTTACAATAGAAGGATTGTCTTTGGTAGGTGCGGGTATGTTGCAAATCAATTTGTTCTCGATAATGGCACGCTGAGTGCTTTCTCCGAATGCTGCAAGCCGGGTTTGATTTTGCTTGAAATTCGGAAAATTGTCGAAAAGGGATTTGATATCTGCCGGGCTGAAAAAAACTATCACATCATAAAATACATTTTCAAGATCGCTTAAATCAGCAGAAACTGTTTTGTAAAAAGTAGCTTCTACGAAATTGAGTTTATGTTTTTTGAAAAAATCCGGTATAGTAGACTTCCTTATATCTGAACATGGAAAAAGATATTTTTCTGTTTTATGGTTCAGAATTAATGCGAGAAAATCTGATTCGAGATTAGTTTTTGGATAAAACACCTTGCGTTTTCTCAGAAAAATATATTTCTGAATATACATGCCTATTCCCTCTGTGAGGCAAAAATATTTCATATCCTGAGGTATTTCTACCCTTAACTCTTCAACTACCCTGAAAAAATGATCCACGGCATTTTTGGAATTGAATATGATGGCAGTGTGATTGAGAATATTGACTTTATTCCTTCTGATATCTCTTCCTGGAACAGGATCAACCTGAATAAACGAACGAAAATCAAGTTTTAGTTTGTATTTGGCAGCTATGTCGTCAAAGATTGACTTTTTGCCTGGCTCGGGCTTGTTTTGTGATATGAGTATCGTTTTTACTTTTGCCTCCTTAGTCATATTCAAGCAGGTTATTTATCGACTTTATTAATACCAGCAATGGTAAAATTTCGAAGGCGCAAAGATACAAAATTAAAATGAAATTAGACTGATTTTGTAAAAACCTGCCTGAAAATATGAATTTTATGAGGCTTGAACTGTAGACGACCAATATGTACACAACCATAACGGATACCAGTATTGTCTTCATATTAAGGTCGCCGTTATAATATATTATTAGCAGTACCGGCACCAGGAAAAGTGAGGCAATATACGAATGTATGCGGTAGATGATAGCGTAATCCCTGCTGAGCGATGGTTGATAAAATGAAAAGGCAAACACGTTCTTCAACCATTGATTGGCGACAAATAACATAATCACAAGCACAGAAATCAAAGCTGCCAGCATTAGATTGCCTATTTCCGCATCATCAAAAGCCGACCTGACGACTACAAAGATTCCAAGCGAAACACTCTGACTGATGATGAACCACGTGAGTATTTTGCTGTTTTTAAATACGGAGGTTTGGGTACTGAAAAACTCGTTGAAACTGATGCTGCTGTACCATGACTTATTGAGCAAACGGTATTGCAGGGCGTAATTGCTTTTGAAAAAAATGATGAAAAGGGTAATGAGGAAGGCCCATATAAGCACAAAATAATTGTTGAGATTTTTGCGGACGGGCGGGTTTTTAGACGCACTTAATGTCTTTCTCAGATTAATAAGTGAATTGCGCCAGATCGTCTTGTCGTATGGCACGAAAGTCTCATAATACTGAGTATCGGGTATGGAATCCGCAAGTAATAATAAGCTGTCGTATGCCATCAGCTGAATGGAATCTTCCCTGCTGAGATGCGAGGTAGTATCAACTGTCTGTGCCTGACAAATGACACAGCTTAACATCAAAAGCAATATGGATATATATTTAAAAATAACTACTTATTCCAAAGTGAAACTTCCCTGTTCTGAGATCAAAATTATTTGATTTTTCCTTGCCAAGAGCATAAACCAGTGTCAGTATCCCTGCCCCTGTCTCCAGATTCCCGCCGGCACCAAATCCCCAGGGAAAATCGAAAACCTGATTTGGTCTGCCGAAACTTTTATCTTCGTAATATGCTCCATTCCAGAATATCCTGAAATGCGAATTTTGTCCTGTTAGAAAACGGTATTCCAGTTCAAGCATATTAAAGTTGCTTGCAAATATACTTTGTTCATTGAAACCTTTTAAAGAATTGATTCCACCTTCGCGGTCGAGTTCGTTAAAATAAATTCTCGGTGCAATGGTTTGCGATAAAAATACGCCGATCTTGAAGGTGCTTTTTACGCCGGCTGGTATAAATTTATCTACTCTCACCCTGTAACTGTATTGTGTCGTTTTGAGTTCAGATGAATCATAAAGGTTAGTGAGTCCGGGGCCAAAACGGACTTCCGAAATCAAATTATCCCTGAGAATCTGCTTGCTTCCAACACCGGCACTTGCCTCTATCAACAAACCTTTGCGCGGATTAAAACGGTAATCGAGTAAATTAAATCCCGCCATTATTCCATATTGCCTTACTTCAATGGCATTGATAGCCGGAAACTGACCTGAATTTCTAATTGAGGCGGTATCTACCGAATTCAGATTGGTATTTGATACTTTATAAAAAACTTTGAATCCGTTTATACCCGAAGTAAAATATTGAAAACCCGCCTGTCTCTGAAAGACAGTATAAAGGGTGTCGAATTTTAATAAATCAACGCCGACATCTATGCCAAGGGGTTTAGATAATAAATAAGGATAACTGAAATAGGTTTTAAGCTCCTGCGACCTCGCCTGAAAACTCCGCCAATTAATATTAAGCACTTTGGCGGTTTTAAAAAGGTTATTGAGTTTTAGAGAAAACTCTCCTGTCAGCACAACGCCTGATGCATTACCGGTAGATCCTCCGGGAGCAAGACCGACTATACCGTTGACCTGATCCGAGCGTTTTTTTCTTAAATAATAATACGGCTTGGCTCTGCCACCGTGAATAAATACCAGCAAGGGATTTCGCTCGGAAATCAGAAAAGGCAATTGGTTCAGTTTCTCGTGCGCTTTTCTGAACAATGCCTCATTATATGCCTGTCCCTGCTTAATACCAGTATATGCTTCAAGGAAAGATTTTCTGATAACAGGATCTCCATCTATATGACAGGTATCAAATCTGAAGTACATGCCGGGATCTACCTTCAGGCTGCAACTTATTCCGGCCCCGCTATAAGCAAGATGAGGGTGAATGGTGGTAAAAGGATAACCGTTATTTTCAAACGTACCCAGAATATCTTCCGAAATCTTTATTACTTTCAGAGTATCGTATACTGTGTTAAGATATCTGTTAGATAAACCTTTTAATGAAATATTCAGGCTGTCACCGTATATATTAAGTTCTTTAATGGTATATCTCGGACCATAGTGCATATAGGCTGTCACTGCCGGTATTTTCCATATAATACTGTCGGCATTACACTCCAGAAATCCGTTCAGAATGTACTGATTTTTGAGCCTTGCGACAGACTGCATCAAACCTGTGCTGTCTCCGACAGACTGATATCGCAGATTAAGCGGATTTGAATTAAAACGCAGCTGCAGGTTTTGTGCTGAAGCATTTTCTAAGACAAGCAGTGCCTGAAACAATAATAATAAGAATATGTATAAGCCTTTGCTCAATCTGAATTACAAAACTAACGTTAATCGCTGTAATAAGTATACTCATACTTACCAGGTTTTCGACAGAAAGTCCAATTTAGTATGAGTTATACCGTATTGTCAGGCATAAGGTCATCCGAATACCAGTCTGATACCGGAATAAATACTCCTTTTATTTTATTGTCCACCATATTGAATCTACACGTTGCTTATGAATTCTGAATAACAAGCGAGGAACTTATGCCTGTTTAAATGTTCACTATTTACTGTTGATGAAATAAAGGAATGATATTTGCGTTATAATTATACAATGAACAAGCGCAATAACATCAAATTGGTTTTCGGTATGGCAATTCTTTGCATGCTTATTTTCAGTGCATGCGGAGGTCCCCGTAAATGTAATGGTGGCAGGGGTACCCAAACTGAAATGGGCACAATGTAATTTGCTTTATTCTGTTCTGCTGAATCTTCAGTATTCCGAATATTTACTTTTTAGCAGATAGTATCAGGCAGTATTAACTTTTTCAACACCAATTTCTTTAATTTTGCCGGACTTATGAAGGTACTTTTTATATGTCTGGGCAATATCTGCAGGAGTCCAATGGCAGAGGGGCTATTCAGACACCATGTAAGTGCATTGGGTATAAATCATCATTTTGAAATTGATTCGTGTGGCACAGGTTCGTGGCATGCCGGCGAATTACCGGATCCCCGTATGAGAAATACTGCAATCCGAAACGGAATAAAGCTTACACATTGTGCAAGACAAATTAAAAATTCGGATTTTGAATATTATGACCATTTGCTTGTCATGGATCACATGAATTACAGCGACGTTGTTGCGCTCAGCCCATTGCACAAGGAAAAAGTAAGTTTAGTCACCAACTACAGTAAAAACTATACCGGGCAGATTATCCCCGACCCGTATTTCGGGGATATGGAAGGATTTAAAAAAGTATTTGACCTGCTGGATAATGTAACATCAGAAATTGCTCAACATTTTTATCAGCAATACCGGTAATTCCGATCGTTCAAAATTTTATTTTGGATTGATTGCAGTACTTATAATGACTGCAGGTTTCTTTCTGTCTGTCATTCAGGTGGGCAACATTCATACGGATGGCGGAATTTTTTCGGCAGTTGCACTGAAAGATTTAAACGGAGGTACACTTTATAACGATGCATGGGAAAACAAACCACCTGCTATATTTTTCCTGACAGAACTGTTTTTGACTGTCATACCTGATCATGTCATGGCTTTGTTCATCATGCCGGCAGTCGCATTTGCTGCAACAGCCATCTGTCTTTATATTCTGATTTACCGCTATATCGGTTCATTTTTCACTTCTACAATTTTTACGGTACTTACACTGTATTTTACCATTCATAAAAACAATATCGGCGACGGCCTTTACACTGAAATTTACGGCTTTCTTTTCATACTGATTTCAATGGTCTTTTCAGAGCAGTATTCAAGCAGCAAAAAAAATTACAATCTATATCTGTCGGCCTTCTCGCTTGGAATATCACCCTGGTTTAAAGAGCCATTTATCCTCTTGTGTCTGCCGTTAATTCTGATTGCATTCAGGCAATTGCAAAGCATAAAAATTAAATCTCTTTACCTGTTTTTTTGTGTAATACCGGGATTAATGTTTCTGTTAATACTATTTTTCAATGGTGCTCTGTCCGCTTATGCCGATACCTTAAAATACAATCTTTCCTATATCAGTTCTGAGGAAAAAACATCTGTGATTGTCAAATTAAATGAATACCGCGACTTCCTGATTATGCCGGTTTTTGCATTATTCTTGCTGTTCTGCCTGATGTCTTATAAGACAATAACAAATGAGAAAACAAGAAACGAAAGTCTGCTTTATTTGGTTTTACTGGCTTTATCGGTGTGTTTTGTGCTGTTGTCACCCCACAATTTTGGTCACTATTATTATCCCTCATTTGTGCTTTTCTTTCTGCTTACAGCAAAAATATGGCAGTTGTTTACTCAGGTAAATGGCCCGGTTTTAAAGCTTCCACTTTTGATAATCTGTTTGTATTACATTTACAGCAATGATCAATGGAAGGCCGATAAGATGAAATTTCAGATTACGCCTTATAAGCCGGATAAAATCGTCAGTTTTTTAAGGGGGGAAAAAGGAAAAACTCTTTTTGTGGAGTACGTTGTAAAAAGCGACTACTACATAAAATCCGGACTCATATATCCAACATGGCTGCCGGTGGGATTACCCGTTCATTTCCTCGAAACCGAACAAGGCAGAAAAAACAGAAAGAGAATTTGGGACGAATTGAACAGACAAAAACCTGATTATTTAATTACAACCAATACGCCATCTTATTTCTCCTGGTTTTTACCCGATCCGGGATTCTATGAAAAAAACTACATCAAAACAGACAGTATTTTAGCTCAGGGAGAACTGCCGGTTTATCTCTGGAAGCTCAAATAAATATAATTGCCCCCTTAAATCGGAATTGTGTCAAATCGCAACGAGTTTTTGTATTTAAATGAGGGTTCCCTTTCAATGAAAATGGTATTACCTTTGCGCCATGCAATTTGAAAATTCGCTGGCCTTTGCACGTAAGAGTGATGGCGAAGATGTTTTAAGAGATTTCAGGAACGATTTTCACATACCTGAAATTAACGGAAAACCCTGTGTTTATTTATGTGGTAACTCACTCGGCCTCCTGCCTAAAGCAGCCGAAAAAGCCCTTAAAGACGAACTTGAAGACTGGAAAAACCTCGGTGTTGAAGGTCATTTTCACGGTAAAAATCCCTGGTTTCACTATCATAAATTTCTATCGGAGAATGCAGCACTTATTGCAGGAGCCAGGCCATCTGAGGTTGTTATCATGAATCAGCTTACTTCAAATCTGCATTTTCTTTTTGTTAGCTTTTACCGTCCGGATACCAAACGATTCAAAATTATTATGGAAGCCTCGGCATTTCCAAGCGACATGTACCTGGTGGAATCGCAGGTTAAGTTTCACGGTTTCGACCCGAAAGATGCTGTTATTGAAGTAGCCCCCCGTCCCGGCGAACATACTTTGCGACATGAAGATATCATATCTGTAATTGAACAAAATAAAGAAAGTGTTTCACTTGTCTTTTTCAGCGGAGTTCAATATTACACGGGGCAGGTTTTTAATATAAAAGCCATCACCGAAAAAGCACATCAATGTGGGGCAGTAGCAGGTTTTGATCTTGCCCATGCCGCCGGAAATATTGAGTTAAATCTGCACGAATGGCAGGTAGATTTTGCCGCCTGGTGCAGTTATAAGTATCTCAATTCCGGACCCGGAAGTGTAGGTGCCGCTTTTGTACACGAAAAGCACGCCAATAACAACAGCCTGCCCAGATTTGCCGGCTGGTGGGGCCATAATGAATCGGAAAGATTTAAAATGCTGAAAGGTTTTATTCCTGAAGCCGGAGCCGCCGGCTGGCAGGTAAGCAACGCCCCTGTTTTAAGTATGTCTGTACACCGTGTATCTCTCGATATATTTGCCAGAGCCGGAATGAAACGACTTACTGAAAAAAGCAGACAGCTCAATGCATACCTCGATTTCATCATAAGGGAATGCATCAAAGCCAATCCAAAACTGCAAATCAGTATCATAACACCCGAATATCCCGAACGCGGTTCGCAGATTAGCATGTTAACAGGCGAAAACGGAAAAGCACTGTTCGATCATCTCACTGCGGGCGGAATTATTGCCGACTGGCGCAACCCAAATGTCATCAGAATGGCACCTGTTGCATTGTACAACCGATTCGAGGATATTTACAGATTAGGACAGGTAATGATGTCTTTTTAAAACACAATAAAATGAACTACATAGAAGTGACTCTGACAGCCTGCGAACCGGTAGACCAGAATGTTGAAATTATATCGGCATACCTGTCCGAATTCGGATTTGAAGGTGTTGCCGAAGACGAAATAGTAAAAGCTTACGTTCAGGAAGGCGAAAAAACTGAAGAAGAAATAAAAATTCTGGTCGATGAACTAATAGAAAAGAAACTCTGTTACGATGATTACAGCATAGACATCATCAAGCCTAAAAACTGGAATGAGGAATGGGAAAAAAACTATTTCCAGCCCATTCTTATCGGCAACCAGTGCCTGATAAAAAGCAGTTTTCACAAAACTGATTTAAAAGCCAGATACGAAATCATTATCGACCCAAAAATGAGCTTCGGAACCGGCCCTCACGAAACCACAAGTATGAGGGCAGAATATCTTCTGGAACTGGACCTTAAGGATAAAACTGTACTGGATATGGGTACCGGAACAGGTATACTCGGAATTCTTGCTTCTATGATTGGTTGTAAAAATGTCATCGGCATAGACAACGACAGCTGGTGCTATGAAAATGCACAGGAGAATATAGAAAAAAACAAGATCAGTAACTTCGAAATGATACTGGGCGATGCCGGTATGCTTAAATCATATCCGGATACTTTTGATCTGGTTATTGCAAATATTAACCGCCACATTCTGCTGGCAGATATAAAATACTATGTCCGTACCATGCGCGAAAGGTCTATTCTGTTATTAAGCGGGTTCTATCTCGAAGATCTTCCGGATATTCAGGAAGAATGCAAGAAGCACGGCTTTCTGCTGAGCAATAAAAAACTGAAAAAGAACTGGGTTTGCGCCAAATTTGTAAAACAATAAAATGGAACTTAAAGGTAAAACAGCCGTCGTTAGCGGGGTAAGCAAAGGGATTGGCGAAGCGGTTTGCAGACAATTGCTTGCAAGGGGTTGCAAAGTTTTTGGTCTTGGCCGGAACAACAACAATATCAAAGATGCCGGATTCACGTTTATAAATACCGATGTCAGGAAAGACAGCGAGGTTGAAAATGCATTCAAACTGATAAAAGATAAACACGGATCTGAAATCCATATTCTGGTTAATAATGCCGGACTGGGTTATTTCGGAAATATAGAAGACCTTCCGCTTTCGGAGTGGGACGACATGATGCGCACCAATGTGGACGGTATGTTTTTCTGCAGCAGACATGCAGTTCCGGTGATGAAAAAAAACGGTATCGGACATATCATTAACATAGCCAGTACTGCTGCCCTGGAAGGCATGCCCATGGTAAGCGGATACTGTGCAAGCAAATGGGCGGTAAAAGGTTTCAGCGAAAGCCTGTGGCGCGAATTGCGCGATTTTAAGATTAAAGTCACCTGTATATACCCCGGAAGCGTTAAAACAGATTTCTTCAGAAACAGTCCCAATATCAAAGCACATGATTATATGCTGATGCCCGAAGATGTAGCAGATATGATTGTTTATGCATTAGGCACACCGGATAATTTTCACCAGGTAAATCTTGAAGTAAGACCCCTGCAGCCAAAAGGTCCTTCAAAAAACTGAAGCGTCTAATTCTTCATATTTTAATCATTTTACTATTTCACTGCAATATCGGGACCATGCATTCGTTTATGGAAAATCGGACTAAACCTTTAATTTTGTAAATTGCGAATGCGTTATAAATCCCTGCTATTTCTTGTTTCAACATTAGTATTCTTTGCTTCCTGCCGCAAGGAAGATAAATTTCTGGTAGGCGGAGGCGAACTAAAATTCAGCACCGACACGGTTTTCTTTGACACAGTATTCACAAAACTCAATGGCAGCAGCTACCCCCGATCAATCAATAAACAGTTCATGCTGCGCAATCCCTACAAGGAAAGTGTAAAAGTAAATGTAAAAATCATGGGCGGAAGTGTATCGGCTTTCAGAATTAATGTCGATGGCCGCAGCGGTCGCTATATACCTGATGTAGAGATAATGCCCGAAGACAGTGCCTGGGTTTTTGTCGAGGCAAGCCTTGAGCCCAATAACCTGAGCAATCCGGCAATAGTTCGCGACAGCATAGAATTTGAAACCAACGGCACCCGTCAGTATGTTCAGCTTGCGGCATACGGCTGGGATGCTTATTATTTAAAAGACACCGTTTTTACGGGTACCACCAGTCTGGTTCTGAACGACAAGCCATACGTCATTGTAAATTCTGTTTTTGTTGACAATAATTCAACCTTAAACATAGGTCCGGGTCTTCATTTCTACTGTTCGCCAAATTCGACGATTGTCAGCAGCAACAAACTGATTAATATCGCTGCCCTCAATGTTTTCGGCACTTTAAAAATCAATGGTACCAAAGATAATCCTGTGGTTTTTGAAGGCGACAGGCTTGGAATCGAATACCGGGAAATGGCCGGTCAGTGGCGCGGAATCCGATTCTGGAGAGGCAGCGTTAACAACGAAATCAGACATGCCTTTATTAAAAATTCGACTGTCGGAATCGTGGTAGACTCGCTGCCCGAAAGCGGTACCTATAATTTGATTGTCAGAAATACCAGAATTAAAAACATTTCAGCCTATGGTGTATTGGGACAGACTGCAAAACTCTACCTCGAAAATACCAGTATCAGCAACTGCGGTTTGTATACTTTTCTCGGTTTTTACGGCGGAGAATATACTTTGATACACTGCAGTCTGTATACAGGTTCCAACGGGCGCAAAGATCCGCACGTGCTTTTCAATAATTCGCTGAGAGATGAAAACAAGGTTTTAATACGTTCTTATGATTTAAAGCATTTCATCATCAACTCAATCATATGGGGTCCCCTCGAAAATGAAATAGGATATTCGGATCTGGTGGCTCCTCCCAATCCTCCGATTGTTACTGTTATAAACAACAGCATTTACCGGTCGAAGAACGACCTTGGCGGAATAGGAAATAAACGCAATGCAGATCCGAAATTTGCAGATCCCGGCGCAGGAAACCTTAAACTTAAAAGTGATTCGCCGGCCAAAGACAGTGCAGATCCCAATAATTCTCCGCCCGGCGACCTCGAAGACAAGCCCCGCAACGGCACACCGGATATGGGTGCTTACGAACTATAAATTTTATTTATTTTAAGAACGGCAATTGTCTAATCGCTTTCCACTCTTTTGCGGAGTTCTTCAATCTGATTGAAAATCGCCTTAAAAAACTGCTTTCTCAGTTTTTCGCTTACCAGACTTACCAGATTTGATTTACTGATCAGGTTCTTTTGCCACGAATCGACCTGTTCGTTAAAAAATCTGTTATTTGTCCGCATGTAATTGAAGGTGTTATAGCCTATATAGCTGGCCTGTTTGCTTTCACCTTTTATATACACACAGTTGTTGCCTATCATCAGGTCGCTGGCATACAGAATATAATCCGCATTGCTGAACTGTCCGTTGACATGGTTCATTTTTTTACCGGCCTCTGCCTGCATTTCAATAGTATTTATGAGTTTAACAAATTCATCAAGCAAATCGAGGCAGGTTTTCTTTTCTCTGAAAAATCCCGATTCCCAGTAAAACCTGCATTGCTCGATTGTACTTTTCATGGTATCGCTGTTCCAGATCTCTATCGATTTAACTTTTATAAACAGATCCGTGATACGCGAAGCTGTGCTATGCCATGTTTCGGGCAATGTGACATCCTCAATTTTCAGCCTCTGCATATCCGGCACATTGAGTATGGATTTGGTCCAGTAACACATCTTAAATCTTGCAAGTGCAGGAAACAGCAAACTGTAAAATACGGGCAGGTCTTCTGCAGCATAAACTATTTCGGATTTGTCGAACTGATGCAGCCAGCTTAAATCGTGGTAAAGACCTTCCAGATATTGCGTAAAGCTTCCCAGTTCAGCTCTCAGTTTATTGGTCCGGAATGTCACCGCTTCAGAAAAATGCACATTCAGGGATTCGAGCGGCACATCAAAATGATTACAGAGTACAAGAGTTTCACTTAAGGTAAATTCTGTTTCACACCTCAGCCTGCGGTAAGAACTGTCATTGCTGATATTGAGCACATGTGCTATTTCGTCGGCGAGATTCAGGTTGGAAGGAATTGCCTTTCTCAGCGTTTCTACGAACAATGTCTGAGCTTCGTGTTTTTTTTCGGTTTGCATAATTCTTATTTTTTGCAGAATTCCGTAATCCTCACGACAAATATATGTATTTTATAATTCCTGCCTAATAATTAATATGTTTTTACGCAATTTGTCAGAAAAATAAAAACTGATCAGGTTTCAGGTTTACATTTTTTGCGAATTCTCTTATTCCAAGCCTTTCTGTTCCGTTTTCACAGGCTCAGCCCGACGCCTAGTTTTGAACCAATAAAAACCATTCGTTATGAAAAATTTAAAAATTACATTAATCAGGCTGGTAATAATATTAATTATTGCCGGATTTAATTTCAATCTGAATGCTCAGTCGATTGCCGACAGCAGTGTCAGAAAACAAGGTATTACCATTATTGATTTTGATACCAGAGGCTATAATTTCAATCAGCAACAAGCCATTCAATTTGTCATCAATGAGCTGATACGTATAGGCAGATATGAGGTTATGGATCATTATGAAGTAGATTATGTAGCCAAAAAAGACAAT
>CAZRKA010000023.1:0-7787 GCA_964600345.1 uncultured Chitinophaga sp.
ACTGCGGTTTTGCATATTGTTTTCTATGGCAGCTTTTGGTTTTGCATCAATTGGTTTACCAACCGACTTAACCAGAGTTGGCGGGTGACAATGGTAAACAAGAGAATATGTGCTGGAGAAACCTTCGGTACTTACAAGTTCTTCCGAGTATAGTTCTCCGCCGGGTTTTCTGAACTGAATATGTCTTTTTTCGGGAAATTTCCCGGCTTTGTGATAATATGGCATAAAATCGTTTAAATTTGTGGGTAAAATTAATTAAATTTTTGTAAATGTTGTACTGTAAATCTATCTGTTTCTCCTGCATGTTCTTAATTTTGCTCATGGGAGCAGGAGGCTGCAAAAAGTCGCAGCCGGCCAGATATATTTCAGAAAATGACACCAGCTATTCTGCGGATATCAGAAACGTCAGTAAGAAAATCAATACTGACCCGGGAAATCCCGAGCTCTATTACAAGCGCTCTAATGCCTTTTTTTTCGAGGATAATTTCAAACAGGCCACTCTCGATATTGAGTATGCCATGCAACTCGACTCACTTAATCCGCTTTATCACTACAAACACGGTACCTACCTGATGTCAGGAGATACAGCTAATGCGAGGCAGGCTGAAAAAAGCTATAAAAAGGCCATCAGTTTAAAACCAGATTTTTTTGATGCCATAGCAGAACTGGCCATACTGATGCTGGCAAAACAAAATTATACGGTTTCAGAAGAATTATATGTCAAAGCCAATAAGCTTGATCCTTCCAACCCATTGCCATATTTTTATTTGGGTATAATTGCAAAAGAAACAGGCGATACCTCAAAGGCCATGAGCTTGTTCGAAAAAACACTTGTATACGACAGCAAACATTTCGACGCAATTATGCAATTGGGTAATTTTTATTCGAACAAAAAAGACAAAAAAGCGCTGATCTTTTATGACAGGGCTATACAGATTAACGAATTAAGTGATGAGGCACTTTATGCCAAAGGACTTTTTCTTCAAAATCAGCATAAATACAAAGACGCTGCAGTGCTATACGAAACTGTTGCCAGAATTAACCCCGGACATATACTTTGCCGTTACAACCTGGGATTTATCAATGCATTATTTGGCAATTACAAAGAGGCAATAGAATATCTGGATGAAGCAATTGAACTGGCCCCTGAGTACGCCGACGCCTACACGCTGAGAGGGACTATGAAGGAAAAACTTAAAAACAGTACCGGTGCCTATAACGATTACAAACAAGCCGTATTACTCGACGAACATCAGGTAAAAGCAAAAGAAGGTCTGAAGAGAATTAATATTACAATCTCAATGCCTTAAAGCGTATTGTTTTAATCCGTGACATTCATTCCCAATCCGTAATATTCGAGGCCAATGCTCCTGATTTTCCTCAGTCGCTTTTGATTCAATATCCAGGCTAAACTCAGTGAGATACTGCATAAAATATAGAGTATCACTGCAATCAAAAGATCTTTCCGTTTTCGGTCTGCAAGATTTACAAGAACCTTATCACCGTTAAGCAGGTGAATTACCTGGGTATTGACATTGCCTTTGACGTGTTTCCATTCTTCGTAATAAAGAGTCAGTGTATCGCCAATATGTATGTTATCGGTAATCGGTGCGTAATTCTTAAATTTGCGTCTGTAAATTCCCATTTTTTCGTCCAGACCGTCCAGTCTGAATGTAAATAGTCCGGAAACAAAATTGCCATCTTTTTCTTTCATGCCGAATTCAACAACAGCATTTCTGTGGAATTTGGCATCTTCCTTATCCCATGTAGACCGATACATGAAAACAGAGGCAAAGACAAACCAGATAAAGGCAGCCGCCAACAATATGTAGATTCTGAATCTCATGCCGGTAACTTTTTTATTGGTGTAATTTCTCAAATCGGGATTGCGTAAACAGCGGAATGGTGAACTTGCTGCGAATTACAGATGCAATTATAAGTTAAAATGATGAAATCTGGGAAAGATAAACTTTTCCAAAGCTTAAGACTTTGGAAAAGTGTTTTCAAAAAAATGTCTGAAAAAGCCGGAATCGCGCATTAGCTGCATTTATTCATGATTTTCGTATAGCTAATAATGACGGGCGATAACGTGATGTCAATCATCGGGATAAAAGACCTTTTCCAAAGCTTAAGACTTTGGAAAAGTCATTATAAAATTAATGGATTATAATCGTTTATAAGCTTAAGAAAAAATTTCCACTTTGGAAAAGTGTTTAGACTTTTAGCGGTGGTTAAATTCTTTCAGTATTCTGTAAATAGTAGCCGGACTGATATCAAGTATTTTTGATACATGTGGAATATCATCGTTGTATTTTGACAGCATCAGACGGATAATCTTGTAATTGTATTCGCGCATGGTTAGCTCTTCGTTGCTTACCTGGCTCACAAGATCGCTGTGCTGGAACGTGATGTGCTGCTCGTCTATTTCAGTGTCGTCGCTCATTACCACTGCTACTTCAATGACTGTTTTTAATTCTCTGACATTGCCAGGGAATGGATAACTGAGCAGTCTCCTGCAAGCTTTTTCACTGAGGGATTTTACCGGCATACCATTGGATTTGCAGAAATCTTCAATGTGTTTTTTGGCAATCAGCAAAACATCCTGATCCCGGTCGCGCAGGGGAGGCAGATGGATTTTTAAACCCATTATTCTGAAAAACAGGTCTTCGCGAAAACGTTTCTCATCCACAAGTTTTTTCAGGTCCTGATGGGTGGCTATTATCAGTTTACAATCAATTTTAATCGGTGTATTGCTGCCAACCGGTGTCACTTCTCTTTCCTGCAGTACTCTTAATAGTTTGGTCTGCATTGGCAAATCCATCTCCGCAATTTCGTCAAGGAAAATTGTACCGCCATTGGCTTCCACAAATTTACCTTTGCGCTTCTCGACAGCTCCGGTAAAAGCACCTTTCTCGTGTCCGAAGAGTTCACTTTCTATTAGTTCCCTGGGTATGGCAGCCATGTTTACCGCCACAAATGACTTGTTTTTTCTGTCTGAATTATAGTGGATAGCCTTGGCTACAAGTTCTTTTCCTGTACCTGTTTCTCCGGTTATGGAAACATTGATATTAGACGAACTGGCTTTTTGCAGGAGATTGAAAATATCTGTAATTGCCCGGCTTTGTCCGATAATGGTATTTGAAAAGGTGAATTTTTTCTCTACTTCTTTTTGTAAGTATTCAATACGGTCTTCGAGATTCGATTTTTTAAGCAGATTGTTGACATTGTTGAAGAGTCTTGAGTGCATATCAGGACTCTTTACAAGATAGTCGTAAGCACCGTGTTTAAGTAAATCAACTGCAACTTCTATATCGTCCTGTTCAGAAATAATAATGACCTCAATGTCGGGATTGAACTCTTTTATTTTCGTGAGCAAAACCTGTCCATTGGTATCGGGCAATTTGTAATCCAGGGTTATTACATCAGGAACTTCGTGCAGTGATTTAAGCAAATCGGCTCCGTTGAAAAAACCCTTAACCGAAATGTCGGGATTCTGGCTGAGGCTGTGTACAATCATTTTGTTGAACCAATCGTTGTCTTCAACGACAAACACTTTGTAAATTCTCGTCTTACTCATCTTATTTATTTTATACTAACTGATCTTTTAGGTATGACTGAAGGATTTTTTCTAACTTATCAAATTGCTTTCTGAATGCTTCAAATTGCGCATTGATGATTTCTTTCGGGATATCCTCGCCCGATTCTGTAAGGTACTCTATTTGCTTGATACACTTGTATGCATCATTGGCTTTGATGAAACGCAACGGCGAAGCAATTCTGTGTGCCGTCATATTGATCATGTTCCAGTTGCTCTCGGCAATTCCGTTCTGTATTTCATCAATTCCCTGATGTGTTGAACTTAAAAGTGTTTCAATCATATCATGGATAAAAGTCGCATCATTACCTGCTTGTCTCTGAAGTTCCCTCAAATCAAAACCATTTAGTTGTTCAGGCGTTTCGGATTCAATTTGTTCCGGAATTTCAATTTTAGCTTTTTCACCAGGTTTTAGAACCTGAAAAATCAGATTGAGTAATTCGCTTTCTTTAAATGGTTTTTCAATAGTGTGACGCACATCAAGATGCTCGAAATTGTTCAGATTTTCGTGAGTGAGTGCAGCCGATATTGCAATAATTGGCGTGGATGCAATTCTCCTGTCGGTATTATTTCTGATCATTTCGGTAGTCTGCAAACCATTCATCTCAGGCATTTTGACATCCATCAATATCAGATCAATATCTTCCTTATCGAGTATGGCAAGTACATGGTGACCATTTTCGGCTTCAAAAAGTTTTGCATTGTATTTGTGCAGAATATTATTCAGTAACACCCTGTTAAATGGTTCATCATCGGCAATAATTATTTTCTTGTTTTCCAGGAAAAAGAGATCGTTCATATAAGAGTTTTCCTGAATTAGGTCAGACTCAGTCCCCTGAACAAAAGGAATTTCAATACATACCGACGTGCCTACGTTGATTTTACTTTCTATTGTGATATTGCCTTCGAACAATTCGATAAGCATTTTAGTAATGCTTAATCCAAGACCAGAACTTCCGGCTTTGCTCCATCTGGCGTTATCTGCCATATGGAATTCCTTAAAAATATTTTCAAGTTCGGTTTCATCAATACCAATACCTGAATCTTTAACACAAATTTTCAGGCGGTATCTGCCATCTTCTTCGAAGCGTCCCTGAGCACTGATATCTATAGTTCCCAAATTGGTGTATTTAATGGCATTTCCAATAATATTTAAAAGGATCTGCCTTAAACGGTAGGCATCGCCAATCAGAATTTCAGGTATATCTCCGGCATATTCCAGATTCAGATTTACACTTTTTTCCTGCACCAGTGTCTCCAGCAATTCTATGGTTTGTCTGAGCGTTTTTTCAGGTTCAAATCCTTTGTTCTGAAGAGTCAGCTTGCGCGCATTTAGTTTTGAAAAATCCAATATATCGTTGATAATATTCAAAATATGCTGTATGGATTTCTGAATAATGGATGTTTGTTTTTTCTGCCTGGGGTTCATTTCAGAAGCGTGCAGCTGGTCAATAAACCCTGAAATAGCATTGAGCGGAGTTCTGATCTCGTGGCTCATGTTGGCCATGAATCTTTCCTTTATCATGGTCATTTCTTCTGCAATTTCTTTAGAATTTGACAGACTCTTTCTGATTTGTGCCAGTTTTTTCAAATACCTGAAATAAACAAATCCCGCAGTTAATATAAACACAGCTGTGCAGGCTCCCAGCAGTAATATTGAAGCGTTGGCAGATCGGATTTTACTCTCTGTAGCCCTGCTTTCCTTGTCCATCCTGTCTATTTCACCTGCCTCAAGTTTTCTGCATATGTCAGTCATTTTAACATTGAGGTTGTGGTCGGTTTCAAGATAAGGGTTAATATTATCGGCTTCTGCCATCTGTACAAGATCCTGCTTGTCTATGTTGAATTCGTTTTGATCGGCTTTTACACGGATATCTTTTTCTGCTTTGGCTTTTTCGGCTGCTTTAAGCCTGTTTTGCCTTGCAACCTTTAGAGGGTTTTCGAGAATGGCTCTGTCCATAGCCGACCTGATAGACTGCATATTCATGTAATCCTCTATCAGTTTTTCTATTGAGGCATCCTGCTGATATCTCAAAATCTGGTGTATGTTTTTAACCTTCGAATTGACATAAAGCTTTACCGAATCTATCATACTCAGCGCAGCCGGCGTAAGTTTCTTTGAAGATTTGAAATCGACAATCAGGCTCCGCGCTTTTTTTGCTGAACTGTCCAGTTGCTCAAGGTAGAAACGGTTGTGTGTAATCAGATACATTTCGAGCATATTGTCTATCTGACCATATTCGAAACGTATGCTTTTTACGGTACTCAATTCAAAATCCTCGTTTATCCTGTTTTTTAAACTGGAAACAGAACTTGTGATTCTGAAATAACTGATAATACCCGTCGCAATAATTGACAGAAATGAGAGCGATAAAAGCAGGTAAACCAGATTCCCAGATTTATTGTCATCAAAAAAAAAGTGACGGAATTTCATGCTGGGGTAACTGCTTGGGTGAAAATCAATCCCGCAACGTTTTTTCCGGCCAAATTGCCGGAAAAACGCAGTTGCGGATTTATAAGAATGAATGAAAAATTTATCTGCATAAGTGAAGTCACAGTTTTGAATCTGAAACTACACTGATTATGCCATGGATAAAATTTTTGCATTATTTTTTGTATAAATTAGAATATCAATTTGTTACACTTAGCTGAAAAGAGAAAATATGGGTTTTTAGAAATCGATAATCTCAAAATGAGAAACGAAGATACAAAATGAGAATCAGAATTCAAAATGAGAAATACAAGCTGATTACCAAAACATTAGAATTTATTGAGTTTGTAATATTCTGATTTACAGAAAAATAAAATCAAGCTTCTTTGTCGTAATATATTTTATAATACTTACGACCATCTCTTTCCACGCCGTGTTCGATCAGGTCTTTATTGCCATGGATATAGATGTGGAAATTGCGGTCGAGCTTTAAAATGCTTTTAAAAACCTTAGCTTGTTTTTTGACCGCAGGCAGAGAGATTTCAAATTCGTCAGACAGTTCAATGTCATTTTCATTCCGGTATGTTTTATCAAATCGCCTGAAAGATTCTATGATTCCCGGATCTCCAAAAACCACTTCCTCGAATTCTTCTTTTTTAAATTCATCCCTTGTCTTGAAATAGTCCATTGAACGGTTTAGTAAATCTATCTTATCACTTTTGTTGACTTCAAAATCTTCATTCAACTGTTCAGTCACATATTTTTTCGCAATGTTTAAGAAGTCCCTTGTCTGATGAAATTCATCATTGCCAGTCTTAAGCATTAAGAATTGCTCTTTCCAGAACCTGGCTTCTTCGGCCTTGTTGGTTTTATCAATGATGCATACTTTGAATCCATTTTCTTTGCCTGCGTTAAAAATAAGGCATGCCTTGTCGGGTTTATCAGCCTGAATGCCTTCTGTGTTGTTGAGAAGAAAATTTTGTTTATCACGGTCGAGTTTCAGGAATTTCTGCTTGTTTTCACATTTAAAAATTCCAATGGCCTCTACTTCCTGGTAATCAACTTTCATGTTAGAGATATAAGCTACAAATAAATCTCCGGCTTTGATCATCGGATGATTTGAACTTTCGTAGAGGTGTTTGGCAATATTGACGCTGTTGATATGAAAATTGCTGTGACCGTCAAAAATTTCTGAGGCGTATTTGAATAGCGGATTCAGGTTGTGATCGCCATTACTGAAAGTGAAATTGAAATACTCGGGTGTCTGAAAACCATTGAGAAAGTATTTTTTTAAAAGCGTATCTGTATCCTGGCTGATGCTGTCGAGAGGGTGTTTGGATATCTGAATGTCCTCACTGTTGTTTTTATTCCCAACGTGATGAACGGATACGATATCCAGTGAAGCTGAAGAAGAATCGATCATGGGGCAAAGATAGGAATGGACAGGTAATGAACAACCTGTTAAGCATGATCTTATATGATTGTAAATATTATTCTTACACTCAAATTAAGTTTACAACATAAATTATATTTATGATATTGAAATTCCCTGCGGAAGAATTAATTCAGGTTAATGAAAAGCAAACTTTTATCTCACCGGGATTTCAATTACTATCACTTTGTAATTAAATACTGTACCGTCTTTTAATTTAACACTGACAAAATAAATCGTCTGCTCGCCCAGTCTGGCAGGGGTTATTTCGGGCTCCCAAACCAGTGTATTCATGCCGTATCCGTTAACTACTGCTTCCTGTTTTAAGG
>CAZRKA010000023.1:7797-25447 GCA_964600345.1 uncultured Chitinophaga sp.
GCCTTTTTCATCCTTCATGCTGACGACTGCACCTTCGATATTGCGGTCGATGGAGAAACTCCATTTTTTAAACAGCAGCATTTTAGGGCATTCATTAGGCGGTGGCCAGGCTACAAATTGTTTTTTGTATTTGTTGCTGTCAACTTCTCTGCTGTGGTCTAGCGCCTTGATTGCGGAATAAGTTTTAGAACTTCCTATGCCCATAAATTCGGCCTTGGGGTATAGCAACCATCTGCGGTTGCCGGCTGTTGGGTGATTTTGTCCCATAGCGGCAGTGATGGCAATGGCCGGATTACCGTCTCTTGAAAGTATTGAATTTTTTAAGGCATCAAGTCCGGCCGGAATATAACAGCGCCATCCGTCACTTGGCGAATGACTCATGCTTTTGTTTGCCTCGCACATTAATGCCGCATACATGCAATACTCATTGTCCTGACGACTCAATACGATTTCTTCACTCACACCCGCCGTACGCCTGAAATAATTGATGCGCCGCTCCGCCCTTAACATAATTTCATTTGGCATGTCACCTGCAATACAAGAATCGGCGACACCATTCCAAATAAATTCCGGGACACCGGCCTCACTGCGGCCTTTTGGATTTACTCTGCTGCCGTAATAATTCTGCCTGAAATCGTTTATAACCAGTTTCCTCCAAAGGACATCAAGTGTTTTGCTCTGTTCGGGATACAATTTTCTCGCTTCATTCCATACATTCCTTCCAAGTCTGAAATCGCCGCTGTCGGCTGATTCGTCTATGAGTCGCAAGCGATAAGTTTTTGCTGCACTTTTAAATTCAGGTTGCTTGGGGAAATCAATTGCTGAGGCATCATTCAAATTGATCAGTGAAATGAGATCACTGTATACTGCCTTCTCTTTATTTTTAAGACTTACCATGTCGGCTCTGGTTTTTCTGAATACCTTGCTGCCCGGGTACAGTATTAAATGTCTTTCAAAAATGAATTCAGCCACCCTTATGTTTTTTTCTGCTATTAGTCTGTTGGCAATGAATGTTTCCAGAGCCGCCTTGTCTAACTGATTGTTTTTAATGATTGATTTCTTCTGCATCGAATCAGCTGAACTCAGCAAATCGGTGGTTTCATTAACCCAAACTGCATAGCACGCATCTCTCAGACCGATAGAGGCAAAATAGGATTTGAGATGGGCGCTGAATTCAGATTTCGATTCACCGGCAAAAATGTCGAATCGCTTGATGTCGGAGATTTGTTTTAACCCGGCTTTTTTCGTTTTTCCCTCAGCGTATTTGTTCAGTAGTTTGTCGAATGCGCCCTGCTCATTTGCCTGTGCCAGTCCGTTAAGCAGATAGATATAAATGGAGTTTTCGCGGTGATTCAGAAATGAATCTGCAGGAAAATCAAGCAGACTTTTCTCAACCATCTTGAGATAATCTTCACTTGGTGGAATTTTATCCAGTGTATACCGCATCAGTTTGTAGGTGTATTCATTTAGCACAGGGTCGTTTGGAAGAATTTCCCTTCCGTTTTTTACGATTACATATGCCGAATCAAATGACTGGTGATCGAGATAGTAAAGACAAAGTTTGCGGAATGGTTCCTTGTGATAACCAAATACTTTGGAATTGCCGTCGAGTACAGCAGCGTAAATCATATCTGCAGCCTGTTTAAAAAGCGGCAGACTTTCCGGTCTCTGATCCATGTTCCAGTAACAATCTGCCGCCAGTACCAGTGATTGGGTATCAAGGCCGAAAAAAATACTTCGCTTGAACAGCGGAAGTGCCTTTGCGTATTTTTTGGTGTTATATGCTTCAAGGGCTTCCTTGTTATTGAATTTTATAAGTGTAGTGAAATAGTCTAAATTGGCAGTTTTAAACGCCAGTGCTGAAGCCTCATTCTTGTTGGCGGTTATTGATTTTTCGGCATATTTCATAGCGTCTTTTGCTGCCGAAGGATATTTTTCAAAAAGTGCTGCATCTTTCGAAATCGCAAACATGATTTTTGATTTCAAAAGCAATACGTTGGGATTTTCTTTAGTCTCGCTGTTCAGAAGGCATTTCTCAATCAGCTTGTTTGCAGCTTTTAGTTTGCTTTCATTGAATAATTTAAGCGATTTTTCATAATTGCTGTTCTGTGCATTAGCAGCGAAGAACAGGGCGAAACCAAGTATCAGAAATATTTTATTCATGACTATACATTAAACTGATTGGAGTCTGATTTATTGCCCATGGCAGAGCTTCTCTCAGAAAGTGTCCACGCAAAAGGTTTTTCTGAAAATTTACTTTTTGTCTGTTCCCAGGTTTTTTCAAATAGTTCAGATGCCCTGTATTGATTGAGATGATCTTCACTGTTCCAGTAACTGTATGTAAATAGTGTAGAAGGATTGCTCACATCTTCAAGCAGGCTTAGTCCCATGCAGCCATCAAAGTTCCTTATTTGTTCCTTTACATTTTCAAACATTTCAAGAAACCTGCTTATTTCATCGTCGCGGAATTGCATCTTTACGATTCTGATTATCATTGTAATTCTATTATTATTTTAGTGTCATCTTTTATTCTGAAGAGTTGCCTTGCATTGCCAAGATTTATCTGCAATTTGAGGTAACCGCTTTTGCTGAAACGGAACAGAGCCTCACCGGGGTCGGCATCTGTAATATGTTTACCTATACTTCTGAATACATGTCCTGTGTAGTGTTGGATGCGGATATTAAACGAATTTCCCTTTACGAAATCCTCAAAAACATCTCTTTTGATATTGAAATAACAATTACCGTGACCATCGCTGTGTAGACACTCGGCCAGTGCCATTCCGCCTGAAATCTGCGTATTCTTGACATAGCGGATTATCTGTATGTTCCCTGCCAGTGGCAGCAGATGCAATTGCTTATCCTGAAAGGCCTTTATCGCTTTAACATCTTCACCGTATTGGATAAGTCTTACCTGTGCCGGATCAAATTCCGGGAAGACCATACTCAGCAGTCCGTTGTTGGGAAATATGTAAAGGTTTAATAAATGTTGATAAACAAGCAGGTCTTTGCCTGCACCTACTTTTACAATTACTATATCATTTTGATTTTCATGTTTTTGTAACTGATTGCATACAAAAGCCGCTTCGATGGTGTTATTAAGGCGAATCTGATGGGTAATGTCAATAATGACAATGTCTTTTAAGTGTTTCAACAGTTCAGCTTTCAATATTCCTGTTTTATAGGAATCACTTTGAAAATCTGATATCAATAAAATGAAAGACAAAAGTTTGTATATTCGTTGGCAAAAATATTCACTATTTCATCATTTAAAAAAAGTAATTGAGCATTGGCTGAAAAAAGTTATTTAATTGAGGACCTGCACCCGCTTGAGATATATGGTGCAAACAATGTTTATCTCGAAAAGATCAAGCATATTTTTCCTAAACTGCGGCTTGTTGCCAGAGGAAACGAGATAAAAGCCATCGGAGAAGAAGCAGAGGTAGATACTTTAATTCGAAAGATTAATCAATTTGTGGGCATGATTTCCAGAGGACGAGAACTCAACGATTCGCTTGTGGGTGAAGTTTTCGGTCAGGAATCAAATGCAATTGAAGAATTGACGAATGGGAATTTCGATTCTGATAACAACACCATACTGTTCGGAAATAACGGTAAACCCATAAAGGCGCGTACAGCCAATCAGATTCGTCTGGTGAAGGAAATTGCCAAGAACGATATAGTATTTGCCCTTGGTCCTGCCGGAACAGGAAAAACATATACCGCAGTGGCCGTAGCCGTTAAAGCCCTGAAGAATAAAGAAATCAAACGCATTATTCTTACCCGGCCAGCTGTTGAAGCCGGCGAGAGTCTGGGTTTCCTGCCCGGTGATTTAAAAGAAAAAATCGACCCTTATCTGCGTCCTTTATACGATGCGCTTGATGACATGATTCCTCAGGAAAAACTGAAATTATATCTCGAAAACAGGACCATTGAAGTAGCGCCTCTCGCATTTATGCGTGGTCGTACACTCGACAACTGTTTTGTGATTCTCGATGAGGCTCAGAACACCACTGATCTGCAAATCAAGATGTTTCTTACCCGTATGGGACCATCGGCAAAGGTTATCATTACCGGCGATCTTAGTCAGGTTGACCTGCCGGCCAAACAAACCTCCGGACTGCTTAAAGCTACCAGGATACTCGAAAAAATAAAAGGCATCAGCATGGTAGTGCTTAATGTGGACGATGTTGTTCGACACCGCCTTGTCAAGGAAATAATAAAAGCCTACGAAACACCTCAAAAAACCGAATCCCGTTCTGAAAAGGACTTGTAAAGTGGACATGTATTAATGCTCATTTTTAAAGGATAAAAGCCTTTAAAGCAATAACTTATTGTTAATCTGTTAGTAATATACCTCAATCGGGCTGTTCAAAAAAATGATTTGAAACCAGTGAAAGAATTGTATTTTTGTTTTTTGATTTAAAAAAAAATGACACAATCAATGACGTTGAAAATAGAGAAAGGATTAATGGCGACAAATTTCTTTTTTAAGGACCAGAGCGGTTTTTACAGAGGAAAGGTCAGGGATGTATACACAATTAAGAACGATTATGTGGCTATGATAGCCTGCGACAGAATTTCCGCATTCGACCACGTCCTTCCGAGAGCGATACCACACAAAGGAGAAGTACTGACACAACTGGCAGCTTATTTTCTGGATGCCACTAAGGATATCATTCCAAACTGGAAACTTTCGGTACCCGATCCCAATGTGACACTTGGAATTAAATGCGATGCAATTCCTATCGAAATTGTGGTGAGGGGCTACCTCTGCGGTCATGCCTGGCGTATATACAAAACCGGCGAAAGAATGATCTGCGGTATCAGAATGCCGGATGGATTAAAGGAAAATGACAAGTTTCCTGAACCAATCATTACACCTGCTACTAAAAGTCAGGACGGACATGATGAAGATGTTAGCATTGAGGATATTGTCAGCAGAAAGATATGCAGCAAGAAGAATATCGAGCACATGGTAGATATAGCCCTCAAGTTATATAAGAGGGGATCCGAAATGGCTGCCGAGCGCGGACTGATACTGGTTGATACAAAATATGAATTCGGTCTTCACGACAAAAAACTGATATTGATAGATGAAGTACACACACCTGATTCAAGCAGGTTCTTCTATCTCGATACTTACGAAAAGCTTCAGAAAGATGGCAAACCTCAAAAGCAATTATCTAAAGAGTTTGTAAGAGAGTGGCTGATGGCAAACGGGTTTCAGGGTCTTGAAGGTCAGATTGTACCCGAAATGTCTGACGAATTTGTTGCAAGTGTTACCGATCGATACACAGAACTGTTCGAAGCAATGACAGGCCATAAATTTGAAGGCCGCGATTACAAAGATGTTCAGGATACCATCGAACAGAACATAGCTCAGGCTATATCCGCCTTATAATACACAATGAAAAACATAATTTTTTGTCTTCTGACAATGAATCTTTGCGTAAATACGTTTGCGCAGACAGTAAAAACACATGCCGGAATGCAATACACAGGCAGCGGCAGTTATACCGGTTACAGAAACAACCACAAGGATTCAGTTTTATTTTCGGCACCTATGGGTATCGAAATCGATACTGCCGGACGATTGTATGTCTCCAACGAACACAATCTATTCTGGATTCAGGGCAATACGGCCTTTCTGGCTGCAGGTTATACACTTGATCCAAATGAACCGGGTGCAGCAGACAGCAAGGATGGTGCCGGTTCTACTGCGCGCTTTTCAAGACCTGCAGGCCTTGCCATCAATCCTAATACCAACGAAATGATGATCTGTGATGCCGACTTTAATCAGATCAGAAAAATGGAGCGTTATATCAATAATTCCACTCAGCAGATTGTTACGACATTTGCAGGTGTTAAATTACTCAATGGCTCTCATCTGGATGCGGCCAACGCCTCTGCAAAATTTAATGGTCCGATTGGTATTGCAGTTGCTCCCAATGGCGATATTTATGTCGCTGACCGCAACAGCCATTGCATTCGCAAAATATCAGGAGGAAATGTAACAACCATAGCCGGACTGGCAGGCAGTAGCGGACACATCAACGGCAGCGGTTCATCAGCCAGGTTTTCAGCACCATTTAATGTATATATCGACGGCAACGATTTACTGGTTGCTGATTACGGAAACAGCGCCATCCGCAAGATCAATCTCTCGACCAATGCAGTAACCGACCTGATAACAACCGGACTATTCGGACCAAAGGATATTTGCAAGGTTGGTTCCGTCATCTATATTGCGGAATCACTTTGTGTTAAACGCTACGAAAACAATGTTCTAAGCATTTATGCGGGCAGCAATTCGCAACAGGGATACGTCGATGCCGATGGTACAACTGCAAGATTCGAGGACATTACCGGAATAGTTTATAACCCAAGAGACAATATGTTGTATGTGGTTGACAAGGGAAACAACGTAGTAAGGAGCATCAGCCCGAATTCCAGACCTGTTTGTTCTTTCACAACTTCTACCACCACAGCAACCAAAGGTCAGACCATAATACTTAAAAGCACTTCCGGGAATCAGCCCAATTTATTTAAATGGACCATTACACCTGCCAACTACACGCTGCTTAACAACAGTACTTTGAATGACAGCTTGCTGTATATTTCTTTTTCTCAGACAGGCACATACTCCGTCAAGCTTTTTGTATCAAACCAATCCGGGGCAGATTCGCTGCTAAAAAGCAATCACATCGCCATAAGCAGTGTAACGGCTGCTCCTGTTGCAGATTTCATGGCAAGTAAAACAACACCGATAGTCAACGAAGTAATCAGTCTGATCGATTTATCTGTCAATACCCCGACAAGCTGGACCTGGCGCATCAGCCCGGGTAATTTTATCTGGATGAACGGAACCGATTCCAACAGCAAAATCCCTAATGTCAAGTTTACCAACGGCAACAATTTTACCATCACTTTAATTGTAAGCAACACTGAAGGTTCGCATTTTATCAGTAAACCTGATTATATCAAAGTAAACGGCACTTCAGTTATTTCTCAGAAGCACAGTCATGTGTTCAATGCTTATCCGAATCCGGTAAACGATATTCTGAATGTCAATTTATTTACCCAGGCTAAAATTCAGATAGTCGACATGCATGGAAGGGTAGTTCTGGATACGGAAGCTAATGCCGGAATTATGGAGTTAAATACCGCAGATTTAAGTCACGGAACCTACACTATTCTGGTGCAAACAAACGAAGGAATTTTCTCTAAAAAAATCATCGTAGTTCATAATTAATCTTTATCTTTATGGTAAACTATGATGAAGCAGGACAAAGCCCTGGCGATACTAAAGTCGGGTAAGAATGTATTTTTAACCGGATCGGCAGGAGCCGGTAAAACCTATGTGCTTAACAAGTACATAGACTATCTCAAAAAAGCAGAAGTGGCAGTTGCAGTCACAGCCTCAACAGGTATAGCAGCAACGCACATGAACGGTATGACCATTCACGCCTGGTCGGGAATCGGAGTCAAAGATTCGATCTCTCCTAAAGATATTGCCGCCATGCGCGAGAAGAAATACCTGAGCGACAAGCTATGCGAATCGCAGGTGCTAATCATCGACGAAATTTCGATGTTACACAGGCAGCAACTCGATATGGTAAATCTGGTTCTCAAGAGTTTTAAGGGTAACAATTTGCCTTTCGGCGGAATACAGGTAGTATTTTCAGGCGATTTTTTTCAGTTACCTCCTGTAGGAAAACCGGGTGAGGAACCTAAAGATAAATTCGCATTTATGTCTGAAGCCTGGCAGCAGGCCGAGCCCGTAGTCTGTTATCTGAGTGAACAACACAGACAGTCTGATAACAGTCTGAACCACATACTCAACAGCATGCGCAACGGTTTTGTGGAAGGACATCTTTTGAAAAGTCTTGAAGAAACAATGATGAGAAAACCTGCCGAATCTGAATTACTCACGAGACTGTTTACGCATAACCTGGATGTGGATCGCCTGAATACCGATTATCTAAGTAAGCTTGAATCGGAACCCAAATTGTTCAGGGCAGAGATCAAGGGTAACGAGACGCTCAGAAGTATACTGGCCAAATCTGTGCTTACAGACGAAGAACTGGAACTTCGAAAAGGTGCCAGGGTCATGTTTATCAAAAATAACTACGAGAAGTCTTATATGAACGGCAGTACCGGCGAGATTACAGGGTTTGATGAGTCCGGTTTTCCTTTAGTAAAACTGAAAAACGGGAATGAAGTGATAGCCGAGCCGGAAGACTGGAGTATACAGGACGATCACGGTAAAACCCTTGCTTCTTTTAAACAGGTTCCCCTGCGTCTGGCCTGGGCAATTACTATTCACAAAAGTCAGGGGATGACACTCGACGAAGCCATTATCGACCTCGGTAAAACTTTTGAAAAAGGTCAGGGCTATGTCGCATTAAGCAGGTTGCGCAACATGGAAAGCCTTTACCTCGAAGGATTCAACAGTCTGGCACTCGAGGTCGACGCTCTGGCATTAAAAGCAGACAAGAGGTTCAGGGAATTGTCTGCTGTGGCTGATGCCAATTGGGAAATATCCGAACTCGAAAAAAGATTCGATGCATTTGTGCTTGCCTGCGGTGGTTATCCTGAATCAGCCCCACGTAAAACGAAGAAAGGAAAGTTTGATAAACATGATAAGAAGAAAAAACCGGCAAAGGAAAATACTTATGCTTTGACCGCCGCTTTGATTAAACAGGGTAAAAGTATCAAGTCTATAGCTAAATCGCGCGAGTTAAGTGAAGGAACCATATTGTCTCATATTTTAAAACTGAAAAAAGAAGGTGAAGATCTTGATTTTGATTTATACCGTCCTTCCAAAAAACATCTTGAAATGGTTGAAGCGGCCATGGCCGATTTGAAGTATACCTCAGAAGAAGATGCAAAAACTTTGTCCTTGACTTCCATTTATAAACACCTGAATGAAAAGCTGGCTTACGACGAAATCAGGCTGGCGATGATGTATTTGGAGTAGGAGAGTAGACCCTCCTTCGCTGAAGCTACGGAGGGTGAGAGAAGATAGAGGAGGAGAAGAGGAGAAGATAGAAGAGGAGAAGAGGAGAAGATAGAAGAGGAGAAGAGATCCACCTTCGCTTAAGCTACGGAGAGTGAGAAAAACTAAAGATTACTGGAATCCATAGATACGGAAATGTTTGTCGTTGTATACTTCCTGATAAGGCAGTAGAACATCTACACCAAACACTTCTTTCATAATGACAATGTATTTCAATCCGCGGCTTCGCAGTGAATCGGTAAAAGACTTTGTCTGCAATTCTCCATTGAAGGCAACCCAGCCTTTTCGGTGGGCAAAGTAAACAGGCGTAGGGAAGGCCCCGCTGTTAATCACTATCAGGTCTTTGCGAGACCCCAGACGGTCGAGACAAACCTCGAGTTGCGGCACGGATTTATATTCGGGTTTGATGCGAAAATCGTCCATGTGGTTGAGAATACCTTCGATAGCAATGGCAACAAGTACAATATTTACCCAATTCCGGTTTTTAATTAAACTGATGCCAAATCCGCTAACCAGTGCCATTACCGGAACAAAAGGAATGATGTAATAGGAATGGTGATAAAAGGTAAATCCCCCTTTTAACATGACAGGCAGAAAGCCTATTGCACCTGCAATTAAAACATACAGAATGTCTTTACTTTTTTTCCTTATGGCTGTATACAGGCCGGCTATGAAAAATACAAATGCGATGTATTTTATCGCTACATCATAGAATTTTGAAAGAGTTTCTTCAGGATGTGTTGCCAGTTCTGAGGCTCCGAGCATCAAGCTTTTTCCCATAAAGAAATGGCTGAATCCGTATGTTTCTGTCAGATAAGGAACCCAGCGGTAATACCAGATATAACTTATTATCAGGGCTGTCATACTGAAAAGGGCAAACAGGAGTTTATTTCTTTGCCGCACAGATTTTGAAAAGAACGGCACAGCAAAGAGAATAAGGAGATAGCCTGATGGAAGCTTGCTGAGAATACCGGCACTCACAAACAGAAAGTATAATAAAAGGTCTTTGTATTTTCCATTTTCAAGAAATGATAATCCGCTGTATAGTGAGAATAATACCAGCGACATAGAGAAAGTATCGGGCATTATCTTTCTGGAATAGGTAAACCAGATTGAAAACAACAAAACTATTCCTGCGTTAAATGCGATATCCTTTCCGAAATATTTAAGACAGAGTTTATGAAATACCCAGAGACCTGCACTCGAAAACAGCAGGACTATCAAGCGTCCGTACCAGTGCTGGTAACCGAATACCAGTGAAACAAGGTAAATGAGATAATTGAGCAATGGAAATTCCATGCCAGTAATTCCACTCAGTTCGCCGGCTATGTCTACCCTGGGGTACAGTGGATTTGCATCTGTTTCCAGGAAGTTTCGGGCCACCATGGTAACTGTCGTTTGTCTCCAGTTGTGTGAAAGATCAAGGGGCGGAAAGGTGATGCCATATAATCGGACAGCAAAAAAAAGCAGAATCCAGAAACGGAAATCCTTTAAAATAGCAGAATTATACCCGAGTTTGCTTCCCATATCAAATGGCAAACATAAGATAAATTTAATTCAAACTAAATGATGTGCGTTCTGCGCTTTCAGTTACTAAAAGATTGCATTTCTGCTATCGCTTTTTGCGCTGAAATTCTTCTTCGCTCACTCTTCGGATAATGTCAGGATATCTTCTTGAATAAAGAATCCGGATACTTTGCATTTTGTAAAATCTGTGGAATTCGTGTTTGGATACCGAAATGCTGGCCTGCACAGGTTTTTTTTGTTCGTCAATAAATATCAGATCAAGACTGGTAAAATCCGCTTTTCTGGTCGAGTACGAAGACCCGTCTATGACTTTGGCAGTGGTATACACCCCGTTTTTGCGCAGTTCGGTGCTTTCACGATTCACTTCATTGGTAATAAACAAGATGCCGAAACCAATAAGTCCGCCGATGATGATGGCTCCAAACAAGTAGCCCGAATAATCGTTTTCGTCGTCTGCCTGAGCCTCTTTTTCAGGATTGCCGTAAAAGGCAGATATAACGAATACCAGCAGTGTACCCGTGCAAAGAAGAGTACCAACAATGGTAATGAATGTGGTATACTTGCTGTAAATATCCAGGGGAATTACACCGTAGAATATTATAAAAATGATTACAAAGCTGATTCCCCAAAGCAGGCTTTTTTTCTTGTTCATTGAATTAGGCATGATTGATACGATTTATTCTTTTAGTTATTGAATGATTAATTTGATTACAGCATTTTCTGCGCCTGAATTTATATGCAGATAATACAAACCGGGCAGCAGCAATGAATCACATTGAACTGAAGCAGTGTTGCTATATTTCCTGTTCAGCAGCATTCGGCCTTCGCTGTCGAAAATTTTGAAATTAAGTTCAGACTGAATGTTTCCGAATAAAACTTCGAAATTGCCCTTGCCGGGATTTGGAAATACTTTTATACCTGCGGTAAAACTGTTGTGCATAAGAGACAGGGAGTTGATGTTTTCACAGACTGAAGTATCTATACACTGGTTTTGTGTTATTTCTACAGCGTAGTTACCATTTCGTACCGCTGTAAAGGTTTTGTTGCTTGCATTTGGTACTGCTTTGAAAGCGCTGTCGCAATACAGCCATCGGTAGCTGGCATTGATGGCGTTGGCTGTCAATTGAGGATCGTTATTGCTGATGCTGACATCTGCGTTTTTGATTGTCAGGTCTATACTTATAACACTGTCGCAGCCGGCGGCATTTGGAATGGTGGCAGTGATTTTCCCGCTGCCGGTATAGCGTTTGCCATCGGGTGCCGTATATTCGCGGCAAACTGCTGTATCAAATTCTGATGCGGTTTGATTTATACTTAACTTTAT
Organism: uncultured Chitinophaga sp.; assembly: GCA_964600345.1. Lineage (GTDB taxonomy): Bacteria > Bacteroidota > Bacteroidia > NS11-12g > UBA955 > JABMMZ01. The sequence goes on from CAZRKA010000023.1 coordinate 19,671, forward strand.
ACTAATAATGCTGTCGCATGAAACAGAATTTGGAATGACGGCGGTATACACACCACTGCTGTCGTATATTTTACCGTCAGGAGCCGTATAGGTTTTACAGGCCGACACGATTAAGTTGCTTTTAGTATTCAGTATTTTCAGATAGATATTTACAATGCTGTCGCAGCCGTTGTAATTAGCGAGTACCGCTTTATACAAACCGCTGCTGTCATATACTTTTGCATCCGGAGCCGTGTAATTGCTGCAGGCCTGAACATTGATTTGTGAACTGCTGCTCTGTTTGATTTTAAGTGTGAGGCTGATGATACTGTCGCATCCCGCCGTTGTTGGAATGGTATCCGAGTAATTGCCCGAACTGCGGTAGATGTATTTACCGCTGGGCGATATCATGCTGTCGCAGGACGTAAACGATTTATTTACCCTTGCAGGCAGACATATTTCAGTTAATCCGCCAAAGGCATAATTGCCGTTGCTGTCGTTGAAGTCGTGTTTTTTGATTACAGTCATATTCAAAGTATCGAACTCGAAAATGACACCCATGTTATGGCGGCCGCCTCCTCTGGCCGTGCCGAACATTTTTCCTTTCGATGTTTTGAGCAGGGTAGAAGTTGGATACGAGCCGCTGATGCTGTTAAAATGGTGTATGGCTGTAAAGGCACTATCGCTGATGCGGTATCTGAACAACACCCCCAGCCCGTTATTGCCGCCAAACTGAGTCATGCCGAATAAGTTACCGTTTCCGTTTTCAGTTAAACTGCCCTGAGCATACCCACCCATGGTATTAGGCTCGAAGTGAAGCAGTGTTTTTATATTCTGCGTTGAAGGATCGAAAGAAAATAAAGTGCCTCTTCCATAAGCACCACCGTCATAAGTCATGCCGTACATTTTACCATTCGAAGCAAGCAGCAGATCGCCGAAAGGACTTCCCCCATAAGTGCTGTCGTCAAAATCTACAAGTTTGCTGAGAATGAAATTAGATGGGTTGAAACTGTATATTGCGCCATATTCGTTTGCCCCGCCCGACGAACACATGCCGTACAAAAGTCCGTTTGGTCCGGGTATCAGTGTTCCGAAAGGATTACATCCGTTGCTCCGGTCAAAATCGTAAATTTTGGTATAGACTGAAGTAGCGTGGTCGTATTTAAATATCACTCCGACATTGTTACTTCCGCCGCTGTAGGTTGTGCCGAATAGCAGACCGTTGTATGAGCATAAAGTAGAGTATGGCTGGCCGCCGTCTAGTCCGTTAAAACTGTGTTTTTTAGTGTAAACATCCGTTTCTGCGTCGTATTCGAAAAGTACACCTCTGTTGCTGACTCCGCCGCTGAGCGTTAGTCCGTAAAGTTTTCTGTTTGAAGCGAGACATAAGCGTCCAAGCGGTGAATTTCCCTCCGCAGCATAGTTGAATTCGTGTATTTTAGAAAATGCGTTGTTTGCAGGACTATAGGTAAAAAGAATACCCGAATTGGTAATTCCTCCTCTGTAACTCACTCCGTATAATTTCCCTGTTGTACTCATAAATAAATCGCCCATAGGGTTTCTGGCGGCGGCACTTCCACCTAAATCCAGTTTTTTAATCAGACTGTCGTTATTGCTGTTGTATTCAAGAATGACGCCTGCATTGGAAGTTCCACCGGCATATGTCATCGCGTAGAATTTGCCATTCAATCCTTTACAAAATCCACCGTATGGATTCCGGCCGTTATCGCTGCCGTTGAGGTCGGCAATTTTATAAATGCTATCTGTCACGTAACTATAGCGGTAAACTGTTCCTCCGTTGCTGCTGCCACCTAGGAAATTCATACCAAGCAGAGTGCCACTGTCGGTTTCAAGCAAAGAGTTATATGGATTGCTTCCGTTGCCCGATCCGTTAAAATGAGCTTTAATTTGAAGACTGTCGTTGTTAAGGTCGAACTGAAAAAGTATGCCAAGGTTAAAACTGCCTCCCTGGTAACAGGTGCCATATAGCAGCCCGTTTTTTGCCTGTATCAGACTGCCCAGCGGGTGTCTGCCGTTAACCGAACCGTCGAACTCAAAAAGATTCGCATAGCTGTTGTTTTGCAAATCGAATTCATATAAAACACCTTCGTTGTTTGTTCCTCCCTGATAAGTCAGACCATACAACTTTCCATTATTTGCCTGCAGCAGTTTTCCTGAAGGAGTAGTTCCGCTGCCGGCACTCGCACCAAAATCGAAAAGTTTAACGCAACTGTTATTCGCAGGATTAAAACAATAAATGGTGCCGTAGTTTTTTGATCCTCCCTGATAGCACAAGCCATACATCAGTCCGTTGGAGGCTCTGACAAGACTACCCCTGGGAAAGGAACCCAGGTCGCTGCCGTTGAAATCAATTATTTTTGTGTAAACACCGCTGAGCGTATCGAACGAAAAGATAACGCCGCGGTTATATCGGCCGCCCTGTGTGTGGGTGCCGTAAAGTTTGCTTCCGCCGCCGTCACAGAGTGTAACATATTGAGGAAATGCTCCAGAGTTGCCTTCAAACTGATGCAAAACCTGCTGAGAGTTGCCATTGATGTTTGTCTTGTAAATGACACCGAATTCTTTGCCACCCGCATTGGTCATGCCGGTAAGTATGGGTTGGGCATCGACACTTAATACAGATAAAGTGAGCAGCAGAAAAAAGTGATAAAGTCCCGTAGTTTTCATAGAAGGAAGTATGTTCATATACATGTTCATCATAATATTCCCTTGAATATTCCGTGCTAAAATAATAAATAAAAGCAGAATTGGAAGAGTAATCAGTTTGAATTTTAAGAAGAAGTGAATTCTGTGAAGTTAGATTTGTATGTAAATCCCTGATAGGCAAGAGGCTTATCAATCCGAATAATCGGTAGGTAAGATATCCTGAGGTGGTCGCAGGGTATAAGGTCTGATAATTTTTCTCATGGTATTGGTTTGAGGGTAAAAGATTTCCCAGATAGACGAATCGCCTTTATTGTCTACGTAAAATTCTTTCGTGATGGTCCATTGACCTTTGATAAACCGGTACATTTCTCCTCCACCGGCGCCATGTGCCAGATAGAAGCCCGTTATTTTCTTTTCCTTCAGATAAAAACTGGGATTTCTGATACCCGAAAGCATGTCGTGGTATTTGTAATTGTTCTTGTCTTTTTGATAAATGTAGACATCAACCCCGTTTTTTATTCCGGTGCCGGCCTGTGCGTAATAGGCTATCAGGTAATCGGGGTGAGCGTCGTAATTAAGGTCGATAAGTGTGTCGTAATTGATACCCGAAGGATCAAGTTTTTTCATCAGCAATATTTTTAAGTATTGCCTTTTCCCTTCCAGTGTGGAGGTGTCTGTTTTGCTCAGCAGGACATCAAAAGTGTCGGGTTTGTCTGCTATTATAAAAGTGTCGTTTAAGGTTTTAACTGTATCTGATGATACTGCCACTTGTTCAGGTGTTTGATTACTGCCGCAGGAAATGAGCAGGACTGACAATGCAGCAATTTTAATACGGCTGTAATTCCGTTTGAATAACATCAGAGCTTATTTGGATTTCTTATCAAATTGCCGGTCTTCCTTTTTTCTGTATGCCACGATTTTGGCTATCAATGATTTTGGCAATGATTTATCCAGCGGAAACTGAATGGCGCCTTTTGAAGTTTTGTATTTAGACAATTCTTTCTCAAAGGCTGCGATGGCAGATGGGGTAGGGTAAAATCCTATGTGTTTATCGTATCCGGCATAATACACCAACACCTTGTTTATTTTATAAGCCGGCATGGCGTAACTAATTACCTCTTCCGCTTCGGGAATGCACGTGCTGATGATCTCCCTCATTTTCAAAAGTTGTTCTCTGGTTTTACCTTCAAAATTGTTGATGTAACGCTCAATTTCGTTCATGCCTGGTTTTGTATGTGTTTTGGCCATAAAATTAATTTTTAGTATCCCTTATGCATATCAATTTCATTGTTGAAAGTATATTTCACTTCAAATCCGCCGCTTATCGAATCGGGTTTGTTTCTGTCTCCGAAATATTTATTCTGAATGGCAATGCTTTCAGGAATATTTAATTTGTTTCGCCTTACAAGCAGAAAATTAGCAGCGAAAGGTAATCTTTCATATGCCATCATCTCACTCTGATTGCTGATCAGATTAATCTTTCTGTTGTACATATAAAGAAAGTAGGCGTTCGTTCTGTACCGGTCAGGATGGTTAATGATTAATGCTGTGTAAAGCGAATCGATGTCTATACGGTAGGTTGCCAGAAATCTGCCACTGTCGGGAGTAACAGAATCTTTGTTTTCCTTTGGTATCAGTTTTATTTCTTCTGCACTTAATAATTTGCCGCCATAGAAAGTGGTATCAGTATATTGAAATATAGAATTGTAAATTAAAACACTGTCTGATTGCATGGGCGTGAATTTAGACAGAAATGTTTTGTTGAATTCTGCGAGTTTACTGTCATCTCCCTGATTATTCGAGCATGCATTCAATAATACAATTGGATACAGGATTGACAATATGGTTTTAAATGTATTCAAAGCGGATTGTCTGTTCAAATATTATATATCTATACTTATCGGGTTAGAGTGAAAACAAATAAACCATTTCATTATTTACCGCCCCCTTCTTCCTCCTGTCTTGCCAGATCTGCCTTTGCTGCTCTTCCCCTTGTTGCCGGGTTTGCCATGACTTTTGTGCCCGGAGAATGATTTTGGTTTCTGATCACTTCTTTTATCCGTCGGTTTCGAATAGTGTTTTTTTGTCTCAGGTTTCTGAGCCGGTTTATTCGGGGCCGGTTTCATCTTTTTACGGTCTTCAGAACTCGAATGCTCTATCATCCCATAGAGTGTAGCCATTTCTGATTCGCTGAGGTCGCGCCATTCTCCGAGAGGTATACCTTTCAGACTGATGTTCATGATGCGCACCCTTTCGAGTTTAGTTACTTCGTATCCGAAATGTTCACACATGCGCCGGATCTGTCTGTTCAAACCCTGCACAAGGGTAATTCTGAATACAAAGGGACCTTCTTTGACAACCTTGCATTTTTTGGTGGTGATGCCCAGCATCGGAACACCTGCGGCCATGCCTTGTATCACTTCGTCGGTAAGCGTTTTGTTGACTGTTACTACGTATTCTTTCTCGTGCTGGTTGCCGGCACGAAGTATCTTATTGACCAGGTCACCGTTATTGGTTAAAAATATCAGACCCTGCGAATCTTTATCCAGTCGGCCGATGGGGAAAATGCGTTTGCTGTAATTCACAAAATCGACGATATTGTCTTTTACGTTTTCCTCGCTGGTGGAGGTGATGCCCGGTGGTTTGTTAAGAGCAATGAAAACGATGTCTTCTCCGCTGCGGGGCTGCAGTTCATGTCCGTTGACTTTTACCCTGTCGCCAACCTTCACCTGATCGCCCACAACAGCTTTGCGACCATTGATAAACACATTGCCGTTCAGAATAAATTTATCTGCCTCGCGCCTCGAACAAAGACCGCTTTCACTGATAAATTTATTGATCCTGACCAAATTACTGCTGTTTTTTATGAAATTGAACTGACTTGCTAGCCGCTATCAGACAGCAAATTAATTCAAATCGTAAAAATTATCTGTCCATCGTTAAAGATTCGGCTAATTTGCCCCTTTATCCTACTGCGTATGTCTATTTTATTTTAATTCGAAATGCTATCCTTTATGAGAAACCGTCTTTTACTGATTAACATTTTCCTATGGGTTTCCCTCGTGGCGCTCTACGCCCAGCCCGTCAAACGTCCGGTTGAAGTCCTGGTCACGGCCGACCATGAAGACTGG
>CAZRKA010000024.1:0-25302 GCA_964600345.1 uncultured Chitinophaga sp.
ATGGTTTCCGCAACCGTGACTAACCAAAAAACTGTCGAAAAGTATGCCTGAAGCAAGGTCGGCGAGATAGGCCCTTTTATAACCAGAATGCTTTTTGTAATTAATAAGCAGGGCAAAACCTGTATCAAAAGATTTCTGTTTAGTCCACACTCTTGCTCTTATAATCATAGAATCACCATTGCCATTTAATGTTTTTTTAGTTTTGGCTGAATGTCTGCTAATGGCAGTATGGCTGATTTCAGGCTTTAACAGATGACCTGAAATCAGAACAAGCATCAGGAGTAAGATTAAAGAAATGAAAATCCTCACAATATGAAATAACTGCATAAGCATGGAATTATTGCCAAAAGTGAAATAATTATTCTAATTCCGTTTACCGATAAAAAAAATATGATTAGCATGCTTGGAAATCTGTTTATCTAAAAAATAGGCATTATTAATTGTCGAAATATAAATTTGTTAAAAAAACAATGCCATGAGACAATTCTACAGTATAATTTTCTGCACCTTAATCCTGACAGGTCTTTTATTTTCAAGTTCCTGTAAAAAAGCTGAAGATGACAACAACGTCAACAGCACTCCGGCCAAGACCCTGAATAAGTCTACGCTAACACCGAAGAAATGGTATAGCGAGGGTTCTTCGTTTATTCATGATTTTAAGGCAGGTGGCGTATACAGTGCTACAGGTACCTGGAAGTGGAAAAACAACTCGGATACACTTGAGATCGTTACCCAGGCAGGATATGCCGAAACTTACTGGAAAGTTTACTGGAATACCGATCATGAAATGGAATGTGAAAAAATAGGAACATTTACCAAACTCCTTTATAAGGACGTTGCCTGGTAAGGTTCTGTCTTATAGATCCTTTACAGACTGAGTTAGTTTTTACGAAACAATTCGGTCTGCTTTAATCATAGGTAGTCTTTTTGCAAAAATTTTGCATGTGGGGAAGTTTATTCCTCAGTTTTTTTGGATTTTTTGTTCATTTTCTTATTTTTGACCTTACAATAACAATTTATCTTTCCATGAACATGCAATTTTCAAAATCTCTATTCGGGATCATTTTACCATTACTGGTCCTGGGCGCAGTTTCCTGCAAAAAAAAGTCGGATGATGCAGATCCGGCCAGGACACTTAACAAAGCTACTTTAACAACAAAAGCCTGGTACAATAAAGGCGGCACCATCATTCACGATTTCAGAGGTAATGGCATTTATTCGAATACCGGAACCTGGAAGTGGAAGGGTAATTCGGACACTATGGAAATAGTTCCTACCAATGGTGGTTTCAAAACTTATTGGAAAATGAACTGGAATACCGACAATGAAATGAATTGTCAGAAAGTTGGGTCACCTGCAGAGTTGTACAAAGATCAGCTCTGGTAAATAATTTAAGTATTTCTTTAAAATGCCTTCCGGAAACGGAGGCATTTTTTTTTGGATTCAGGTTTAAAAGTCGTGCATTGGTTTACTTTCTTTTGTTATATTTTTGAAACATGGCAGATCAGTATGAAAAATTCTTAAAATATGTCTATGAAAACGGGATTTTTAAAAGCGATCGCACGGGTACAGGTACCAGAAGTATCTTCGGTTATCAGATGCGCTTCGATCTCAATGAAGGATTTCCGTTAATCAGCACCAAAAAAGTCCATCTGAAGTCCATTATTTATGAATTGTTGTGGTTTCTCAGAGGAGAAACCAATATTGCCTACCTCAAAGAGAATGGCGTTAGTATATGGGACGAGTGGGCCGACCCCAATGGAGAACTCGGTCCGGTGTACGGCAAACAATGGAGGAGCTGGAGTGGCCCTGACGGAAAGGTGATAGATCAGATAAGCGAGGTAATCAATACCATCAAAACAAATCCCGACAGCAGGAGAATCATTGTTTCGGCATGGAATCCGTCGGATATACCAAAAATGGCTCTGGCACCATGCCATTGTCTGTTTCAGTTTTACGTGGCAGACGGAAAGCTTTCTTGTCAGCTCTATCAGAGAAGTGCCGACATATTTCTTGGTGTACCGTTTAATATTGCATCCTATGCTTTGCTTACCATGATGATAGCCCGTGTATGCGGACTGGGTTACGGCGACTTTGTACATACTTTCGGGGATGCACATGTTTATACCAATCACTTTGAGCAGGTGGAGTTGCAGTTATCCCGCGATATCAGGCCATTTCCGCTCATGAAGATAAACCCTGATATAAAATCAGTGTTCGATTTTAAATTTGAAGATTTTACCCTTGAGAATTACAACCCTCACCCGCCGATCAAAGCCCCGGTGGCAGTTTAATTATTAATCCCAATTAGCTTAATTTGCATCTGATTTGAATCCTGAAAATACCTACAAAAAACGAACATCTTTCTGGCCTACTATTATCAGCATGTCTCTTGTACTTTTTATAGTAGGACTGCTTGGGCTGGTATCAATATTTGCAAGGCATCTTGCCGACTTCTATCAGAAAAATTTTGAAGTCTTTGTTTTCTTCTCCGACTCTACTGAAACTCAGATTGCCAGACAGACAGAAATGCAAATCAAACAATTTCCCTTTGTCAATTCGACTTCATTTATAGACCGCGAAATTGCAGCAAGGAAGGAAATTGTCAGGCTGGGCAACGACTTTATAAAAACATTAGGGTATAATCCCATTCCTCATTCCCTGCAGATAAATATCCGCCCGGAATATGCGGAGGAAGATAAAATGATAGTTATAGAGAATCAGTTGAAACAGCTCAAACATATAGACGATGTCAAATATGCCAAAGACGATCTTGGTAAAAATCTGCTTACACAGATAAATAAAAACTTTAAAACAGTTGAATATGTTTTGATATCGCTGGCAGTCATTTTTCTGTTGATTGCGCTGGCCCTTATTAACAGTACTGTAAGAATAAACATGTTTGCGCGGCGTTTTATCATTAAAAGCATGCAGTATGTGGGAGCATCAGACTGGTTTATAATCAAACCCTTTTTAGGTATGTATACGGTTTATGCCCTGATATCTGTTCTTGCATCCGTTTCCATGCTTACATGTATCGTTTATCTGACAGAAACCTATCTTCAACAAAACAACTGGCAATTATTTTTACCGCAGTATGCGATTTTAGCGGGATTTTTATTAGTTTTGGCCCTGCTTATCACGTTGATCAGTGTGTTTTTTTCAACGAAGCGGTATTTAAAATTAAAAATAGACCAACTTTATTAAATTAGTTATGGCAACAGCCGGCAAGTCAAAAAATATCAAACAGGCAGATAAAAAAGTCAAAAAGCAGATAATGGTTTTTAAAAAGGAAAATTATATTCTGCTGATTGCCAGTCTGGCAGTTATCATTATTGGATTTATCGTAATGGGAAGCGGTGATGACAAACCATTTGATCATCCAACAAAAATTACTGTTGCACCCCTGATCGTCCTTTTCGGTTTTGCACTGGGTGTATTTTCAATACTCTATACCCCTAAGTCTGCAGACGGTCAGGATAACCCTCAGTGAATTTAATTGAAGCTATAATCATCGCCGTAGTTGAAGGGCTTACTGAGTACCTTCCTGTTTCTTCTACTGCACACATGATTTTTACCAGTTCCTTCATGGGAATTGAAAAGGATGAGTTTGTAAAAATGTTTCAGGTTTCGATCCAATTCGGAGCTATTTTATCAGTCGTAGTAGCATACCGCAACACATTTTTCGACCGCAGTAACCTAAGATTTTATTTTAAGCTGGGTTTTGCCGTTATACCGGCACTGATACTCGGATACCTGTTCGACGATAAAATTGAGGAAGTTCTTGAAAAACCAATTCCTATCGCCATTACCATGGTTGCCGGCGGTATATTTCTCCTGTTTATCGACAAACTTTTCGGAAAGGAAGGTATACAGAATGAAAAGGAGATAAGTATCCCCAAAGCAATTACTATTGGTGTCTGGCAATGTCTCGCCATGATGCCGGGTGTCAGCAGGTCGGCTGCATCTATTATCGGGGGCATGCAGCAAAAACTAAGTCGCAGGTTAGCGGCCGAATTTTCTTTTTTCCTTGCAGTTCCAACAATGTGTGCGGTTACTACCTACTCTGTATTTCTGAAAGACTGGAAACTGCCATCAGGAGAACAAAAGGGTTACGAAATGATTTTATCGTCTCAACAGAATATTCTGCTCTTTGTTGTCGGCAATTTAGTTGCCTTCATTGTTGCCATGCTGGCAATAAAAAGTTTTGTCGGAATATTGAATAAATACGGTTTTAAACCATTTGCATGGTACCGGATTATAGCAGGAATAATTATTCTTCTGGTTCTGGGAAAACAATAATAATTATTCTATCCAGTCGGCTATAAACAGATTGGTATCGCGGGTTCCGCCGTTATTTCTGTTGCTGCTCCAAACCAGTTTTTTACCATCAGGAGAGAACATCGGAAAAGCGTTGAAATTACTTTCGTTGGTAAGTTGCACCAGATTGCTGCCGTCAATATCAATCATATACAATTGAAACGCATAGGCTCTTGCCGAAGCGTGATTACTCGAAAATAAAATCTTTTTACCTGAAGGATGGAAATATGGTGCCCAGTTTGCTTTGCCTAGTTTTGTAACCTGAAACAGATTTGCGCCATTGGTATCACAGACGTAGATTTCCATATTGCTCGGGGCTACAAGTCCCTTGGCCAGCAGGTCCTTGTATTCCTTTATTTCAGCCTCAGTTTTGGGGCGTGAGGCTCTGAAAACAAGCTTGCTGCCATCGGGCGAAAAAAATGCACCGCCGTCATACCCGAGTCCGAATGTAATTTGTTTCAAACCACTGCCATCTATATTCATGATCCATAATTCAAGATCGCCACTGCGGGTGCTGGTAAAGACAATTTTATCGCCTTTAGGGCTAACGGTTGCTTCGGCGTCGTACCCAAAACTATCAGTAAGTTGCTTGATTACCTTTCCTTTGAGATTAGAAACAAAAATGTCAAATTCGGGGTAAACAGGCCATACGTATTTTGCGTTTGGATTGTATGGAACTGCCGCAGGACAAGAATCCATGAAATGATGTGTACTCGCAAACAGTATACTTTTATCGCCCGGCATATAGTAAGAACAGGTTGTCCGACCCCGGCCTGTGCTCACCATTTGCGGCAGGTATTTTTCAGCCTGTTTTTCAGCTCTCCTTATATTCATGGCATAGATCTGATCGCATTTCAATCCCCATTTAGGGTTATTGGTTTGAAAACTCAGATATTTTCCGTTAAAACTGAAATAGGCTTCTGCGTTATCGCCACCCCAGGTAAGCTGACGGATATTAGACAGGTGAGGCTCTTTTTTGCTGCTGTCCTGCACCTGTGCGTTCAGGGAAACCGTTATAACACAAATGAGGATGGTGAGTGGTTTAAACATAAGGTGAAGATGTGAAAAATCAGGCAAAAATAGACTTATGATTGCGGATAAAAAAATTCAATATCACTCAGAAATTCCTTTGTGATTTAATCCATTAAATACGAAATCAATATGTAAACTTACCTTCTGAAGTAATGATACTGAGTTGTTTTTTTTCGGCACTTTCAACTCTGCCAATGACCCTTGCATTGATTCCGAAAGATGCAGATATTGAAATTATTCTTTCTGCATTTGCGGCGTCGGTATAAATTTCCATACGGTGTCCCATATTGAAAACACGGTACATTTCTTCCCATGAAGTGCCACTTTCCTGCTTAATAGTTTTGAATAAAACAGGTGTTTCGAACAGATTATCTTTTATGATATGCAGCGGATCTTTAACGAAATGAAGCACTTTGGTTTGAGCTCCGCCAGTGCAGTGCACCATACCGTGAATTTCCGGTTTCATTTCGCTTAGTATGGCTTTAATTACAGGAGCATAGGTTCTGGTTGGAGATAGAACCATTTTGCCGGCATTGAGCGGAATACCTTCAATCTTATCGCCAAGTTTTAATGAACCTGAATAAGCAAGCTCTTTGTTCATCAGGTCGTCGTATGTCTCAGGGTATTTTTCCCTGTAAATGGCATCAAACACGTCGTGACGGGCACTGGTAAGACCATTGCTGCCCATACCGGCATTGTAAGAATTTTCGTAAGTTGCCTGTCCGTCTGAGGCCAGACCTATAATGACGTCACCAGCTTTGATTTGGTGATTGGAAATTATTTCACTGCGACGCACCCTGGCAGTTACTGTACTGTCTACAATCACGGTTTTCACCAGATCGCCCACATCAGCGGTTTCGCCGCCGCCGCTCACGATATTGATGCCGAATGGTTTAAGTGATTCTATAAACTCCTCAGTGCCATTAATAATTTCAGCTATCACCTCGGCCGGAATTCTCTTTTTATTTCTTCCTATTGTGCTTGACAATAAAAATCCATCGCAAATACCAACGCAAAGCAGGTCGTCAATATTCATGACTATAGCGTCCTGGGCAATACCTTTCCAGACTGAAATATCACCTGTTTCTTTCCAGTACAGGTAAGCCAGACTGCTTTTAGTACCGGCGCCGTCGGCGTGAATAACATTGCACCAGTCGTCGTCATTACCAAGAATATCCGGTATGATTTTGCAGAATGCCTGAGGAAACAATCCTTTATCTATTTTCGATATGGCTTTGTGAACGTCCTCTTTTTGAGAGGAAACACCTCTGTCGGCGTATTTGTCGCTTGATTGCATGAACCCTGCAAAAATAATAAAAATGCTGCTTGAAGGGCGTATTTATTTTGAAAATGCAAACATCAGTTAAGGGAATATTCTCCGGTCTTCAGTCGATATTGAAGCTGGCAGACAAAACAATATTGCTTGCCCTTACATTGTTGGTTACTGCATAAGATACACCGGTTTTAAGAGTATATGGCACGGAGTAGTCGGCATAACCGCTGTTGACATAAGCAAAATCGAAGGCGTATTTTTTAGATTTAATACCGAATCCAAAAGTATAGATGTTGTTCACCAGATTCTGAGTATAAGGCACAGAACCAGATTTATATGCAGACGGGTAGCGTGCGTAACCTGCCCTTATCCGGTATTGTTCCTGTATCAATTCACCACCAAGCCGCAGATTTACCACACCTGGATTAAGTATCTTTTTAATGTTCAGATTTTCGTCCGTAAACTGGTAATCTTTAGCATCGAGATTGCCCTGGGTGTAATTTACGGTTTCGAGATCCAGTGAAATAAATCCAAAATTCTTGTTGACCAGTCCGGCGCTGAATACATTTCTGCCGGGCACAGTTACCTTGTATTTATATACAGTGGCATCGGTTGATTCGGTACCGCTTTTTCTCAGATCTCCGAACTGATCTCTGGCATTGTAATCGAATTTGGAGGTAATGGTATAGCTGTATGAGTCAGTCAGATTAAAAACAGTCGGAGAATGGTAAGAATAACCAAGGCGTATGTACTCATTAGGAGCCAGATTGACTCCAATTTTCGCATTCAGACCTATACCGCTGGTGCGCAGGTACTGATCCAGTTTTACGTATTCGATATCCCGCGCCTGAGTCAGCGGCTTTTTATCGGTCTCAGTAAAACTGTTGTTTTCGATGTATCTCACACTTTTAGCACCTATTGCGATACCAACCAGAAGTATGTGTTTATAGTTACCGGCCAGACTGATGTTGTAGTCGTTAAGGGCTCCACGGGTCAGAATACTGCCTTTTTGATTCACGTTTATAGCGGGATTTTTTCCGTATGCAGAAATATAGGCAGGTGTATTGCTGGACGTATCCTTGTCTATCACCCAGGCATTGTAAGCCAGATGCTCAAGAGTATACTGCGAAAAATTATCGGGAATATCATTGGTTGCTGATGCCCTTTCAGCCCAGTTTTGCGTGATACTGCTGTTTTTGTTATCGGCATTGAAAATACTTCTTTTATGAAAATTATTCAGTCTGTTGACATTAAAGCCGAACACAAAGTTTACAAAACCCGTTGGATTTTTATTTTCAAAATCTTCTGCAGGAATATTGACTATAAAACCAAGATTCGGAATATTAAAATTGAATTTGTTGTCGCTCAATTCCTGACCGATAAAGCTGGTCCTTGTCCGCGCATTGTAAAAGCTTGTACTAAGATTGAAGCTGCTCGATCTGAATCTTGCCAGTCCTGCGGGATTTATTCCTGCACAGGAAGGGTCGGCTCCAATGGATCCGAAAGCACCCGCCAGTCCGTATGAACGCGCTGTACTTCCAAGATTCTGAAAAGAATATCTGATGACATCGGCTTCATTCTGGGCAGCGAGCTTTAAGAAAGGCATAAAGCCTGTTATCAGCACACACAAAAATAAACGCAGCATATAATTAGAAAGGTAATTTATCTTCTTCTAGTACTTCCTCCGCTTCCGGACGATCCGCGGTCGCTGTTGCCACCCGAAGAACCACTGCTGCCCGAAGAACCGCTGCTACCCGAAGAACCACTTCCCGAAGAACCACTGCTTCCGGAACTGCCACCCCGGTCGCTGTTTCCACCGCCGTACCAGCTGCTGCCACTGCCGCTGTTGCCGCTGCTTCCCGAAGTTGAAGAGTTTTGCGGTTGTGTAGTGCTTGTATTGGAGGAGGGTTGGTTGTTCGAACTGCCGGTGCGTCGTGCATAACCGGTGTTTGAAGAGGATCCTCCTCCATTATTATTGTTGTAATCGTTGTTATAATTATTGTAATAATAATTGCGGTAATAAGGATTGTAATACCCATATCCGAATCCATACCCATAAGAACAAGGGTTATAGAAGTAAGGATTGAAAATATAACTGGGGCAATAACCATTCATCCACGAATTTCCCCAGCCATAAGAAAAGAACGGATCGTAATACGGCATATTGTAACCGTAATAGGGAGAAAAAGGGCTGTTGAAACCGCTCAAATAGCCAAATCTCGGATCTACAAAAGCCAGACCCATTGTCCATCCGCTGTAAGGATTGTAAGAAACGGTCGGCACAAGCTGAGGCTGGTAATTGCTGTAATTAAACCTTTGTGATGTGCCGAAATGCCTTAGTCTGTTTGAATACGAAGAAGTGTAATTTCCGGCATTGCCCGGGGCAGCAAGCTGTTCATTCTGAACAGCCTGATTGCGTTTGTTAATATCTTGTTCCGACTCTTCGTCTGCTATTTTTCTGGTATCTGTTGGTGTAAAATAGACTTCATCGGTACGACCAACTAATGTGGATTTTTGCCTCTGCACTGAACAGGAGGCGAGAAGCATGGTCAGAATTGCAAGTGAGGCTAATTGTTTCATAAGGGTGTTAATTTTTTAGGTGCAATTGCATCGAAGTGAATACCTTTGCACCTAAGTCAAAGGTACAAAAAATATTCCAATCTGAAAAATATGGCGTTTGAGAAAGTAAAAAGAAGTGAGAATTACAGTGAATGGTATAATAATCTGGTAAAAAATGCAGATATGGCCGAGCATGCAGATGTAAAAGGGTGTATGGTTATCAAGCCATACGGATATGCCATCTGGGAAAAAATGCAGGCTCAGCTCGATAAAATGTTCAAGAAAACAGGACATGTCAATGCCTATTTTCCTTTACTCATTCCCAAATCATTCTTTGAAAAGGAGGAAAAAAATGCAGAGGGATTTGCCAAAGAATGTGCTGTTGTAACGCATTACAGACTGAAGGTTGACGAAAATCATAAAATAATCGTAGACGAAGATGCCAAACTTGAGGAAGAGCTGATCATCAGGCCAACCAGCGAAGCCATTATTTGGAATACTTATAAAGGCTGGATACAAAGTTACCGCGATTTGCCGATACTGATCAACCAGTGGGCCAATGTCATGCGCTGGGAAATGCGCACCAGACTTTTTCTGAGAACATCCGAGTTTCTGTGGCAGGAAGGGCACACCGCTCATGCCACATCGGATGAAGCAATTGCAGAAACAAAACAAATGCTGGAAGTATACGCAGATTTTGCCGAAAAGTTTCTGGCTGTTCCTGTCATCAAAGGTGTAAAGACAGCAAATGAGCGTTTTGCAGGTGCCGTTGAGACATATTGCATAGAAGGATTGATGCAGGACGGCAAAGCATTGCAGATGGGCACATCACACTTTCTGGGACAGAATTTTGCGAAAGCATTTGATGTTAAATTTCAAAGCAAGGAAGGCAAACTTGAGCACGTTTGGGCTACAAGCTGGGGTGTTTCAACCAGATTGATTGGGGCGCTCATTATGGCACACAGCGACGATGAAGGGCTTGTATTACCGCCCAGTCTTGCACCAATTCAGGTTGTAATTGTACCAATTTACAGAAGCGATGAGGAAAGGTCTAAGGTAGAAGCGGCTGCTAATGCCATCAAATCCAAACTTGAGGATTTAGATCTTTCAGTTAAATTCGACAACAGGGATACTTTTAAACCGGGTTTCAAATTTGCAGAATGGGAGCTCAAAGGGGTGCCGTTGCGCATCGCCATTGGTCCGAGGGATGTTGAAAACGGAACAGTTGAAATAGCCAGAAGGGATACAAAAGAGAAATCAGTACTTACCATAGATGGGATTGAGCACAAAATAAAAGAAATGCTCAATACCATTCAGGAGGCGATATACAACAGGGCCAGGGATTTCAGAGACAGCAATATTCATCAGGTTAACAGCTGGGAGGAATTCAGGGAAGTGCTCGATACCAAAGGTGGATTTATTTCTGCCCACTGGGACGGCACCGGAGAAACCGAAGAGAAAATCAAGGAACTCACAAAGGCAACTATACGCTGTATTCCGTTGGAGAATAAACAGGAAAACGGTAAATGCATACTGACAGGCAATCCTTCAATTCAGAGGGTGCTGTTTGCCAAGGCGTATTAAGAGAATTTTCCTTGCATCAAAAGTTTATTACCTTAAATATTCTGAGGGTTTACGGCCTATAACAGAAAGTATCTTTAAAGTATCACAAAAAGAAACTGCAGTTTAAGCCGCCGGAAAAAAGGATGATTAAATAATCTTATCTTACTTTAAATCCTTCACACCCATGTTCCAAAGTGCAAAGGCAAATCTGTCTGCATATTCGGCAATTACCATGGCAGTTGGCTTTCCGGCACCATGACCGGCTTTTGTTTCAATGCGGATCAGGGTGGGGTTTGGTCCGTCGTTGACAGACTGAAGGCGGGCTGCAAATTTGAATGAATGTGCAGGTACAACCCTGTCGTCGTGGTCGCCGGTTGTTACCAGAGTTGCGGGATAACGGCTGCCTTTTCTCAGATTGTGGTAAGGAGAGTAGGAAAGCAGATAGTCCAGCATTTCTCTTGAGTCGCCCGCAGTGCCATAATCGTAGGCCCATCCTGCACCTGCAGTGAATTTATGATAGCGCAACATATCCAGCACACCAACAGCAGGCATTGCAACGGCAAATAAGTCCGGTCTTTGAGTCATACAGGCTCCAACCAGCAAGCCTCCGTTAGATCCACCCGAGATACAGAGTTTAGAAGGACTTGTGTATTTTTCGCTTATCAGATATTCGGCCGCCGCAATAAAATCATTGAATACATTTTGTTTTTGCAATTTAGTGCCGGCGTCATGCCAGTGTTTTCCGTATTCTCCTCCTCCGCGCAGGTTGGGAACAGCATAGATACCACCTGCATCAAGCCAGGCAACCATTGCGGTGCTGAAAGAAGGTGTCAGACTGATATTGAATCCGCCATAGCCATAAAGCATTGTTGGATTGTTTCCGTCATTTTTGATGCCCTTTTTATGTGTTATCATCATTGGTATTCTGGTGCCATCAGGTGTTTCATAAAACACCTGTCTGGATTCGTAAAGCGAAGGGTCGAATTGTATTCCTGCTTTTTTATACAATTCTGATTTTCCGGTTTTGACATCAAATGAAAAAATGGCAGGCGGATAAATATAGCTTGTAAACGAATAATAAAGAGTTGTTTCTTCCCATTTTCCGCCCAATCCGCCGGCACTTCCCTTACCTGGCAGCACGATTTCCTTTTCCATATTGCCGTTGATGTCATATTGCAGCAACTGGGTACAGGCATCCTTGAGATAAGAGGCAAAGAATTTACCACCACCTGAGCTGACTGAAAGCGGCATTGTGCTTTCGGGAATCACGTTAACCCACTTATCCGGCGAAGGATTGATGATGTCTGCTTTAACAAGTCGCATATTGGGGGCATTCATATCGGTAAGTATGAAAAGCGTATTACCTTCGGTATGAATTATTTCGTTATTGTTGTCGAAATGCTTGACAATATTCACTATTCCGTTTTTATCGTCGCGCAGATCCTTAATGTAAAGTTCGTTGCCATTGGTTGAGGTTGCAGCTGTAATAATCAGAAAATTTTCGTCTTCACTGACTGTGCCGCCTATATATCTTCTGGGTGTTTCGCTGCCGCCGAATATCAGTTTGTCTTTAGATTGTTTATCACCCAGCTTGTGATAGTACAATTTGTGCTGATCGGTCATGGCAGAAAGTTCGCTTTTATTTTTTTTCTTGTCGTAACTGCTGTAGTAAAACCCGCTGTTACCTTTCCATGAAATTCCACTGAATTTGACATCAGTTAATGTATCTTCAATTACTTTTTTACTGGCTGCGTCCATCACGATAACCTTGCGCCAGTCGCTTCCTCCCTCGCTGATCTGAATGGCAAGCAGGCTGCCGTCTTTTGTAAAATCCACACCTGCCAGTGAAGTGGTGCCGTCTTTCGAAAATGTGTTGGGATCCAGAAATATTTCAGCCGGTTTGCTGCCCTCCTGACGATAAAGGACACTTTGATTCTGAAGGCCGTTGTTTTTGTAAAAATAGGTGTATTTTCCTTCCTTGAAAGGAGCAGAATAACGCTCGTAATTCCAGATTTTTTCGAGTTTCTTTCTCAGTGTTTCGCGATAGGGAATCTGATCCAGATAGGCATATGTTTCCTTGTTCTGTGCATTTATCCATTCCCTGGTTTTTGGATTGAGGTCGTCTTCAAGCCATCTGTATGGATCTTCGATTGTTTTTCCAAAATAAGTATCTGCTGCCTGAGTGGTTTCTGTGACAGGGTATTTTACAGGTCCTGTATTCATTTTGTCAGGCATGATAAAAGCATAAATACTGATTAGCAGTAAGAGTGCAGGAACAGAAAATTTTATTTTCATATTGCAAATTTATTTTTTTGTTTGACACATCAAATATATCCTTGTTTGAATTCGATGAAATAACAGCTGAGCCGGATAATATTGTGAAATTACCCATTCTTTTTTTCACCAATCTGCTGACGCCACATAGCGTAATAAAGACCTTTTTCGGCCAGCAGTTCTTCATGTTTTCCATGTTCTATAATTTTGCCCTGTTCAAGCACATAAATGCGGTTGGCATGCATGATGGTACTGAGTCTGTGGGCAATCAGGATGGTAATGGCAGTTCTGTCCTGATTTATCTTTTTGATAGTTTGGGTTATTTCATCTTCGGTCAGACTGTCAAGCGCAGAGGTGGCTTCATCAAATACAAGCAATCCCGGTTTGCGCAAGAGAGCCCTTGCAATTGAAAGTCTCTGTTTTTCACCACCGCTAACTTTCACCCCTCCTTCACCTATCAAAGTATCGATTCCTTTATCGGCGCGGCGAAGCAGGTTTTGGCAACTGGCTTTTTCGAGAGCCCCCATTATATCTTCGTCGCTTGCTCCGGGTTTTACAAATAGCAGATTCTCTTTGATAGAACCCGAAAACAACTGGGTATCCTGAGTTACGAAACCGATACGTTCACGCAATTCGTCAAGATCAATTTCTTTCGAATCAATTCCTTCGTATAGTATACTTCCGGTCTGAGCCTGATACAAACCTACAAGCAATTTTACCAGGGTGGTTTTACCCGAGCCGGAGGGGCCGACAAAGGCTATTGTTTCGCCTTTTTCAACTTTAAAACTGACATCCGTAAGTGCAGGGGTGACGGCACTCTGGTGTTTAAAAGACACATTGCGGAATTCGAAATGCTCCAGACCTTTCAGCACATGTGGTTTGGCCGGTTTGTAATCAATGGGCGTATCAATCAGTTTTTTAAAATTATCCAGTGAAACTTCAGCTTCGCGGTGTATCAGGATGATATTTCCCAATTCCTGCAATGGACTGAACAGGAAAAAAGAGTAAAACAGAAAAGTAAAATACTGTCCTGCCGTCAGTGTCTGATTAAATATAAGGTACAGCAATACGACTATCATGACGCTTCGGGTAAACTGAACCGTGGTGCCCTGAAGGAAGTTGAGACTGCGGATATATTTCACTTTTTTAAGCTCAAAACCGAGTATTTTAAAGGTTGTTTTGTTCAGCCTTTCAATTTCCTGATTGGCAAGTCCAAGACTTTTTACCAATTCTATATTTCTCAGACTTTCGGTTGTGCTTCCGGCAAGGGCCGTTGTTTCACCTACAATCTTTTTCTGCATCACCTTTATTTTTTTGCTGAGCAAGGAACTGATGAGGCCAATAACAATGATAGAACCCAGATAAACCAGAGCTACCTTAAAGCTGACACTGATGGTGAATATCATCACGAAAACGATACCTACCAGCGAGGTAAAAAGTATTCCTACAAAGGCAGAAATCAGTTTTTCAGAATCTGTTCTGACTTTTTCGAGTATGGAAAGTGTTTCGCCGCTTCGCTGATCTTCGAATACCTGATAAGGCAGTTCGAGCGAGTGTTTAAGTCCGTCAGAAAAAATCTGTGCTCCGAGTTTCTGCACGATTACATTAGTGTAATAATCCTGGAAATTCTTTGCAATTCTGGAGACCATGGTAACGCCGATAGACAGACCTACCAGATATAATGCGTGAGAAATGTATTCTTCCCTGGAGAGATCCTTTTGACGGTTGATTACCTCGTCTACAATTCTGCCTGTGATTTGCGGGTCAAGTAAAGAAAACGACTGATTTATTGCGGCAAGGAAAAGTGCAAGTAATAGTATGGGCCATTGTCTTTTAAGATATTTAAACAGTATACTCATAAAAGCAGTTGCGAAATAAGTTAATCTATTTCAGATTTTTACGAATTAATTCCTTAATCCGTATAAGCGTTATTTATAAACCTTTTTACAGCCGGTATTTCATAACTTATAATCTTACGTGTTAATGACTGATAATTGGAAACAGATAGAGCAGAAAAGATTTATACCTGCTTTAAAATGCACTAAGCTTCAATTACGGATATAGATTTTTTTATACGATTTATCTTTGCCTGAGCTCAGTTCAAGTATGTAAATCCCCGGCGGCAAATCAGGAAGTATTAATTTCACAACATCCTTAGCTGAGGTATAGTATGCATCAGCCTCAAGTTTGTAAGATCGGCCGCCCATATCAGTCAGTTTGTACCCACTCCTGCTATGCAAGTCCTGATTAACTGTCAGGTAAATGAAATTATCAGAAACGGGATTAGGCCATACTTCGAAATTCAGTTTTTCTTTCACTACAGATTCAGCAGAAGTAATCTGCCAGGGTGCTGCGATGTTGGCACTGTATACGCCGTTGCCGTGAGTTGCAGCAACTACATAATAATCCTGCTGCCTGACGTCTATCATGGTCACGATGTTATTTCCGATTCCGGAAGGCGATTGTCTGATCCATCTTGTCTGATTGCCGTTGAGGGTATCAGTGGCAAATAACCCTGTGCTTGTACCGACAAACCAGCATTTATTTCCATTGGCCAGTGTCAGGACATTAGCCCAGCGGCAACTGGGCCCGGAACCTGTACCATTCGGATTTTCCTCAAGGTTGCCCGAAATATTTGTCCAGTTTAGTCCGCCGTCTGCACTGCTGTAAAGACTTATGATATTGTAATTGGAAAAAACAACGGTAATGCGGAGACTGTCAAGTGGATCGAGTGCAATGCAATTAATATTTCCGGTGCCAAAAGCAGGACCACTGATATCTTCGGGAACCGGATTGCCGGTATTGGCCTGTCTTACTCTGAATAATTTACCGAAGTTGCTTCCGTAATAAAGTGTGTTCGGATTTGATTTTGACATGGCAATGGCTGAAAATTCGTGTCCGGTAGGAGGCACACATGCCGTCATTTCCTCCCAAAGAGGCGTATTCCAGCGCACACTGTCAAATGTGGTGCTCAGGGCTTTATCGTTTATGCTGAGATTGCGGAAAAGTCTGGTTTTGGATGGCAGATACATGATGTTCTGATTATTCGGATCAACTACAAACGGATTGATAAAATCGTAATCGTTTCTGCTGAGTTTTGACGGATCGAGTCTGGCGTATTTCACCGGTTTACCGATATCGTCAATTTCTATTCGGGCCACCCGTCCCTGCTGGGCACTAACAAATACTTCCTTGCTGCCTTCCCTGAAACTGCAATATGAGCCATCGCCGTTAAAAGACATTTGCCATGAAGCTGCACCATAGACATTCATGAACATGGTGCCGTTGTCCTGCAATCCGCCGATGATTTTATTGTCACCACTAAGACTGTGATCAATTGCCACTGTATAAAACTGTGAGGTGAGGTAATTGCTGCTGCGGTCTTCCCAGACTACCGATTCAGCCATAATATTGTCTGTATAACTAATTCCTCCATCGTGGGTGCTGAAAGCCTTTAAAGGATTGTCGGACGTGAAAACCAGATGGTGGTTATCGGGGTGGTGATTTTTATACAACTGAAAGTCGGGTCGGTTGGTATTTACAGCATATCCACCAATCCAGTCTGTTTTTGTGGTAGTTCTGAATGCATCTTTACTTCGCCAGAGATTTGTTGCGCCAATGAAAACGGTATTGGTATCATCCGGCAAAACACGGACAAAAAGATCATATCCACCCTGAGTGCTGTAGTATCCGAAATCGCCTCCTTTATCAGGCAGGTTTTTGCTTCTGTTAACCCATCTTCCTCCGCTTCCACTACCATTCCCACTAACATAATTGTATTTCCACAAACTGTTCCATTCAACCACTCCCTGGAAGTTAACGCTTTTGTGACCTGAATCTGTAGTACCTGTTGCAACTATATAAACCTGATTTTGGTCTGATGGTGCAATTCCAATGCACATACGCCCGTATTTCGGACTGAAGCCTGCAGGCAGTATGCTAATCCAGGTTTCGCCATCGGTACTTCGCCAAATACCCCTATGGGTGCTTTCGCTGCTCATGGTTGCGTATACCACGCCGTTTTTATCCACTGCCACATCTGTGCAATACGAATAGTTGGGCAAAGCTCCCGAGCGTTTCTTTTTCCAGTTAACACCTCCATCGGTAGATTTGTATATACCACCGTAAGTAGCGGCATAAATCTCGTCTTCAACAGTATTCGAATAATCGATGGCAATATTCCAGATACCATCAAAATCAGTGTCAAACACAGTACTGCTCGAACCGGCGGTAAATGGAAGAATACTCCAGGTGTTGCCGTCGTCAGTGCTTTTCAGCATTCCAACTCCAAAGTAATAAGCCCCCCCGCCGGAGCCGCTGCTGCCGTATAGTTCGCCGGTACCCGCATACCAAATATTGGTTTTACCCGGTCTGGTATCCTGAACCATACAGGTAATTGCCTTTGCCGGGCAAATGGTTTGGGTCCAAGATTTACCTGCATCCGTTGATTTATAAATACCCCCGGTAGCTGCTCCTGCCAGCAGTTCATTTTTATTGTTCACATTAATACCGAACGCACGTGTACGGCCGCCCTGATTAAGCGGTCCCCGCGACTTCCATATATCTTCTCCGCGCTTTATACTTTTATATACAGGTAAAGTTTGGGTAAAGGCGATTTCCTTTGCGTGAATTCCATGCGGAATAAGTCCGGTTTTAGGATCTGCCAGCAGTCGTTTATAATATTTATCTAATTCTGCTTTTTGATTTGCTGCGCTTCCTGAATCAGTTTCTGTTTGTACACCCGAACAGGCTGACAATAAAAAAAGTATTATGTATCCTGAAAATTGAAGTAATTTCATTTGAAATTCAATATTAGGAAAAATTCTGGAGAGCGCAAATTATAAGCGCATGACGCGGATAATCAGATTAATGGATTTATCATAAACCTGGAAAGCGGTATGATTTCATTAAACCACAAGATTGATAATTCTACCCTTAACCAGTATGAATTTTTTAACAGCTTTGCCTTCGAGGTATCTGATAGTTTGTTCATTCTTCAGAACATCTGCCTCGATTAAAGCACTGTCTGCATCAAGAGGAAAATTGATATTGAAGCGCACCTTGCCATTAAAAGACACAGGGTAATTAAATTCATTTTCAATCAGATGACTTTCATCGAACTGAGGCCATTTTGCATAGGTAACGCTGTTGCTGTTTCCGCATAGTTTCCATAGTTCTTCGGCTATATGCGGCGCATAAGGTGCAAGTAAAATCACAAGTGGTTCCAGTATACTGCGTTTGTTGCATTTGAGGTCCTGCAATTCGTTGACACAAACCATCAAAGCGCTTACTGTGGTGTTGAAAGAGAAATTCTCAATATCTTCAGTAGCTTTTTTAATGGTTTTATGCAATATTTTCAATTCAGCTTTGCCCGGAGCCTCATCTGTCAGATGAAAATTTTCTTCGGCATTATTGTGGAAGAGTCGCCAGAATTTACGGAGGAAACGCAAAACACCTTCTATGCCTTGCGTACTCCATGGTTTGGCGTCCTGCAAGGGCCCGAGAAACATTTCATAAAGACGGAGTGTATCGGCACCATAGTCGTTACAAACATCGTCGGGATTGACAACATTATGCCAGCGTTTGGACATTTTGCCAACTTCAGTACCGCAAATTAGTTTGCCGTTTTCAAGTTCATAATCTGCGTTTTCAAATTCCGCCGGCCTCCATGATTTAAGTCCGTTGAGGTCAACTTCGTTATTTCCGTTAACAAGTTTAATGTCTATGTGAATGGCTGTAGTTTCATATTTGTCTTTCAGACCATGCGAAACAAATTTATTGCTTTGATTGACGCGGTATATAAGGCATGACATTCCCTGAATCATTCCCTGATTAATCAGCTTCCTGGCAGGTTCATCAAATGGTATAAATCCCAGGTCGAATAAGACCTTAGTCCAGAACCTGAAGTAAAGGAGATGCCCGGTGGCGTGTTCGCTGCCGCCGATATAGAGGTCTATTTCGCGCCAGTAATTAATTGCTTCTTTAGAGGCAAGAGATGAATCATTACCCGGATCCATATAGCGCAGAAAATACCATGAAGATCCTGCCCAACCCGGCATGGTTGTGGTTTCGACCGGATACCCTTTATAAGTCCAGTTTTCAGCTCTTGCCAGAGGTGGTTCACCACTTTCAGTGGGCAGGTATTTATCAATTTGCGGTAATATCAGCGGCAGGTCTTTTTCATCCATACAAAATGGAATTCCGTTGTTGTAGTAAACCGGAATTGGTTCGCCCCAGTATCGCTGACGGCCGAATACCGCATCGCGCAGGCGGTAATTGGTTTTGCCTTTCCCCAATTTGCGTTTTTCAACTTCTGCAATCGCAGCGGGAATAGCATCCTTCACTTCGAGTCCGTTCAGAAAGTCAGAGTTAATCAGTTTGCCGCTTTTGGCATCGTATGATTCATTAGAAATATCTCCGCCACTAACCACTTCAGGAATTTCAAGTCCGAAATATTTTGCAAAAGCATAATCGCGGCTGTCGTGAGCCGGAACGGCCATTACAGCCCCGGTACCGTATCCGCCAAGCACATAATCGGCCACCCATATTTGCAATTTCTTGCCTGTAAATGGATGAATGGCATAGCTGCCGGTAAATGCCCCACTGATATTTTTGACTTCAGCCTGTCTTTCTCTTTCACTTCGGTTTCTCGCTTTTTCGGCATAAGTAAGTGCCGCTTCTCCGGCATCTCCAATGCAGAGTTTATCAAGACCAGCGTATTCGGGAGCTACAGCCATATAGGTAACTCCAAAAACTGTATCCGGACGTGTGGTGAAAATTTCGAGAGTCAGATCGGCAACATCTGTGTCAAACATCAAAGAACAGCCCTCACTTTTTCCAATCCAGTTACGCTGTGCTTCCTTGATACTGTCGCTCCAGTCTATCTGATTAAGTCCCTGCAGCAAACGTTCGGCATAGGCTGAAATGCGCAGACTCCACTGCGTCATCAGTTTTCTTTCAACGGGAAAACCACCGCGTTCACTGACGCCGTCTTTCACTTCGTCGTTGGCAAGCACGGTTCCAAGTTCGGGACACCAGTTGACCATGGCCTCGCTTAAATAGGCCAGTCTGAATCTTAGCAGCAAATCAGATTTTTGCTTCTCATCAAAGGCATTCCAATCTTCAGCAGAAAAACTGAGTTCATCAGAATGGTAACCTTTTTTAGTAAACTGAGCGATAAGTGATTCAATAGGCTCTGCCTTGCGGCTTTCGGGGTTGAACCACGAGTTGAATAATTGAATAAATATCCACTGAGTCCATTTGTAATATGATGGGTTGCAGGTTCGGACCTCGCGATCCCAATCGAAAGAGAATCCGATTCTGTCGAGTTGCCTGCGATATCGGGTGATGTTTTCCTCGGTGGTAAGTGCCGGATGCTGACCTGTTTGAATAGCGTATTGTTCTGCCGGTAGTCCAAAGGCGTCGTATCCCATGGGATGAAGAACATTAAATCCTTTGTGGCGCTTGTATCTGCTTACTATATCGCTTGCAATGTAACCAAGTGGGTGACCAACGTGCAAACCTGCTCCTGATGGATAGGGAAACATATCCAGGACATAGTATTTGGGCTTTCCGTTCTCAATTTTTGTGCTGAAAGTTTTATTATCAGCCCAATACTGCTGCCAATCTTTTTCTATCCTCCTGAATTCGTAAGTCGCCATAATTAATTAGCCTGCAAAAATATCATATTCATTTCACCTTTTCTATAAGTCATTTAAGCCTGCAATAAATTATGATGTTGATCAGCCGTAGCTTCTATACACTGCTCTTTCAATGCATTCTTCACTTAATTGAAACAGCAGACAGTCAGGTATAGTTTAACTTTCTATTATATTTTTAATTATACAATGATTTGTTCGAAAACCTCTTGTAAATGTTCATATTTTGATAATAATTATTTGTTAAATGGGCCAAAAGCTTAAATTTGCAACCCTTTACTATAAATAAACAGTATAAAAATGAGTAATGCAACCATTCACAGCAATCTGAATCCATTGGATTCGATGATGAAACGTTTTGATGAAGCGGCTAAAATCATAGGCCTCGACGAGTCTGCTTATGATACACTGAAATATCCTGCAAAAATCGTGACTGTACACCTTCCTGTTATCATGGATAATGGCAAGGTCAAAGTATTCGAAGGACACAGGGTTCAGCACAGCACTACACTTGGTCCATCAAAAGGCGGTATCCGTTATTCGATGGATGTTACCCTTGATGAGGTTAAAGCACTTGCAGCCTGGATGACATGGAAAACAGCCGTAGTAGGCATTCCATACGGCGGCGGTAAAGGTGGAATCAAGTGCGATCCTAAATCTATGAGCAAAGGTGAACTTGAGCGTCTTACAAGAGCATATGCAGCAGCATTGAGCGATGTCTTCGGTCCTGATAAAGATATTCCGGCTCCTGATATGAATACCGGTCAGCAGGAAATGGCATGGATAGTTGATGAATATTCAAAAATAAAAGGTGTTTATTCGCCTGCCGTAATTACAGGTAAACCTATTTCCATGGGAGGTTCACTCGGAAGAGTTGAAGCTACCGGAAGAGGTGTAATGGTATGCACGCGTTCTGCTCTGGCTAAAATGGGTCTTAAACCAGAAGAATGCACCTGTGTTGTTCAGGGTTTTGGCAACGTGGGTTCAATATCTGCTAAATTAATCGAAATGCTGGGTGTTAAGATTATTGGAATCTCTGATGTTACCGGTGGTTATTACAACCCGGATGGAATTAAAGTAGAAGAAGCTATGGCTTATACAAAAACCAACGGTAATCTGGGCGGTTTTAAAGGTGGTAAATCCATCAATAATGCGGAATTACTGGAAATCGCCTGCGATATTCTTGTACCGGCTGCCATGGAAGATCAGATTACAGACGCCAATGCGGGAAATATCAAGGCAAAGCTGATAGTGGAAGGCGCCAACGGTCCTACCAGTGCCAATGCCGATAAAATTCTGAATGATAAAGGAATCATAGTAGTTCCGGATATTCTTGCCAATGCAGGAGGTGTTACAGTATCATATTTCGAATGGGTTCAAAACAGAATGGGTTATTTCTGGACTGAAGAGCGCGTTAACAGACGTGCAGACAGAGTGATGAAGAGCGCATTTGATGTGGTATTCGACACCGGAAAAAAACACAATGTCAGTCTGCGTACGGCTGCTTATATTGTTGCAATTGACAAGGTAGCAACCACACAAAAATTCAGAGGCGTATTCTGATGCTGATACACAGAGAAGGCTATAAAATTATTCTTGTCACACTGCTGATACTGGCGGGTATTAACATTGCCCTTCAGTCGTGGCTGGGTGAGGAAAATATAGCGGGCAGAATTGTGCTTGCAATTTCTCTTGTTTTTTTTATTCTGATTGTTCAGTTTTTCAGAAATCCTTTTCGCAATACCGTCATCAACGACAATCATGTGATTGCTCCGGCAGATGGCAAGGTTGTGGTGATAGAAGAGGTTGAAGAGAACGAGTATTTCAAGGATAAAAGGAGACAGGTAAGTATCTTTATGAGCCCGATTAATGTACATGTCAACCGGAATCCCATATCAGGCCTTGTGAAATACGCCAAGTATCACCCCGGGAAATACCTTGTGGCCTGGCATCCTAAATCGTCTACAGAGAACGAAAGAACAACTGTTGTGATAGCAGGGAACAAGGCTGAAGTTTTATTCAGACAGGTGGCCGGTGCGCTTGCCAAACGCATTGTCTATTACGTTAAAGAAGGTGAGATGGTAGAGCAGGGTGCAGAGATGGGCTTTATCAAGTTTGGTTCGCGCATTGACCTGTATTTGCCCTTAAGTGCTAAAATTGAAGTAGCTTTGCAACAGAAAACCAAGGGCGGCGAAACCGTAGTGGCAACTTTGGCTTGATTTTTGAACTCATTTATACAATATTCAAGAAACATTTTAAAATGAAAAAAATAATTTTTAGTATCGCACTTTTAGCCGGAATCACATTTGCGGCCAATGCACAGGGAAATGCAGCCGGTACCACCACCGGAGGCGGCGACAAGCCAAAGGCTGTTGTTGAAGTAGCAAAACCTGATGCTTCACAATCAGGTAGCACAACTACTACTGCAACCGACACCACTACAAAAAATTCAGGTACCGCTACTACCGAAAAGAAATGTGCTAAAAAATCCTGCTGTAAAAAAGGCGGAGCAAGTACAGAATCTACCTGCAATAAAGATAAAGGTGAAACTTCTGCCTGCTGCAAAAAGAAAGCAGAGGCTACTGCCACTAAGAAAGAATAACTTTAATCATATTTAAGAGATCCCCGTTCTGAAAAGGACGGGGATTTTTTGTTTTAGAGGATATTAATGACTAACTATTTGAGCATTTAAATGGTGAAGCGGAAGTCCATTTAAATGACCCGTAAGCATTAGTATTAGCTGCACTTTTAGTTTGGTGTTCTGTATTAACAGGTTTTAATTCGATTTACCTGTTCAATTAGTCTTATAGCGTCTTTATAGGCAATGAGATACTCATCAATGTCAATGTCAAAAACAGTGGATACGTTTCTCATGTTGATTTGAATAAATTGATACGATTCAAGCTTCATTGGAGCAGGCAGGTCTGCAAATCATTTATGCGCTATAAATTAAATATACCGGGTAATTAATGAAGTATGGGTACAAGCATATATACAAACCGAAATGAAAAGGCATAAAAAAAGGCGGGACAAGCCCGCCTTTTCAATAATATTTCTTTTATCAGTAGGTCAGTTTAAAGTCTACCCTTCTGTTTTTAGCTTTACCTGCCTTAGTCTTATTGTCTGCAATCGGTTGAGTGTCACCGTAACCGGTTGCTGTCAATCTTGAGGCGGCAACACCTTTGTTGATCAGATAAGCCATAACTGCGTTGGCGCGTTTTTGAGAGAGTTCCTTATTTTTAACTGGATCGCCAACATTGTCAGTGTGTCCTTCTATTGAAACGTTAGCTTCAGGATATTCCATCAGGATTTTAACCAAAGCATCCAGATCGTCGTATGATTCAGGCTTGATTATATCGCTACCTGTTTCAAAGTTGATACCTTTGGCTGCAAGTGCTATTTTCTGCACTACCTCTTGTTTAATTTCAGGACAACCTTTATTGGCTGCAATACCTGCTACTTTAGGACAAACGTCTCTGTTGTCGTAAACACCGTCACCGTCTGAGTCAGGGCAACCTTCGCCTTCTGCCGGACCTGCAACATTCGGACATTTGTCTTTTCTGTCTTCAATGCCATCGCCGTCGGTATCCGGGCAACCGTTGAACTCTTTAAGACCTTTAACGCTTGGACACTGATCTTCGATGTCAATGATGCCGTCACCGTCGGTATCCGGGCAACCATTGAATTCTACCGGTCCTGCCTTATCAGGGCAACGGTCTTTGCTGTCTATAATACCATCGTTGTCTTTATCAGGGCAACCATTGAATTTGCGTGGGCCAAAGTTGAACGGACAAGAATCCTGATAATCCGGAATTGTATCAAGGTCAGAATCTTTTGGACAACCTTCTTCGTTAACAGGTAACTGCCAAGGTTGTGTTTTAGGACATTTGTCGAGTTTATCAGGCACACCATCCTTGTCTTTGTCTTTCTGTGAAGCTCCGCCAGGGCCAGGTTCGCCATAAGGAAGATTAAAGAAGAAACCCAATGAATGATATGCAAAAAGATCGTTGTTCTTATTTCTGGTGTGAACAAGATAAGCGTAAGGCTCACCGTCCCAGATATCGTTGAAAGTGTAATTGAACATTGACTGAAGTCTGAATCCGAATTTTTCGTTTACACTGTATTGAAATCCGAAGCCTGCTGCAGCATTACCGGCTGCTCCGGTATATGAAGCCGGATCGCGGCTGACTTTGCTGTGAAGATATACACCGCCAAGTCCAAGCATGATGTATGGAGTAAATGGTTTATCTTTTAAAAACTTAAATCTGATACCACCATTGACGGTCGCAACATTTGTTTTAAAAAATACATCAGAGAATTCAGGGTCTACAAAAGGCAGTCTGGTAAAGAATCCTACATCAC
The DNA here is from genome assembly GCA_964600345.1 of uncultured Chitinophaga sp. Lineage (GTDB taxonomy): Bacteria > Bacteroidota > Bacteroidia > NS11-12g > UBA955 > JABMMZ01. Next base: position 25,042 of record CAZRKA010000024.1, read on the forward strand.
CGCCGGAGGCAAAGAACGAAAGGTCAATATTGGGTGTAAGGTAGTAGCTAAATGAAGCACCCAGACCCTGATAATTTGGTTTTCTTGCAAAATACAATGCTGATCCAAGATCTCCCTGATATTCGTTTATACCGCCATTTAGCTCAATCCCAAGCCTTCTCTCTGCAGATTGCGAAAAAGCCTGATAGACAGACAAGAATGCAATGATAGTAATTAGTAATTTTTTCTTTATCATAAGCTGCTTTTTATTAGTAATTTGTT
>CAZRKA010000025.1:0-13809 GCA_964600345.1 uncultured Chitinophaga sp.
AAAGCTTGCCCTGTAGTGTGCGACGAAGGAGCTCTACTACAGGGACTAAAGACTAAAGATAAAAGATGAAAGACTATAGAAGAAAGAGAGCTTGCCCTGTAGTGTGCGACGAAGGAGCTCTACTACAGGGACTAAAGATTCGGGATGCGAGATTAGAGCAATTAAAATCGAATTCTGTTTAAAAGTACAAATTAGTATTACCCCCGACTTCAGTCGGGGGTAAAAGTGACAAACGGAATGGGCTTTAGCCCTTTTTTACCGGAATGTCGGTCAACTTCGCGAGCCTGTGTGCAATCTCACGAGCGCAGGGAGTATAAAACCAACCTTTTTATTAAGAAGGACCATAGACTAATGCCTGCCCCGTATCGTGCCGACGAAGGCGGATCTGATGCGTGGACTTTAACAGACTTACAATGCCGGTATAGCCGGAATCATGTAGTTGAAAATATTGATGATTGAACGCAATTGATTTTGTTTTCCTTAAATTTGTCTTGGCATGAAAACTTTATTACTTTTACTTTTCACGATATTGAGCTTGCCGGTATACCCGCAAAAGACTGTTGCCGTTACAGACAGTATTTTCCTCTCTTACCTGAAAACAAGAATACCGTATTGTATTCAGGGCAATTTACTGGACACGACATGCAGCGGACTCGACAGCATCGCATTGATTAATATCAACGGACTGAAAATAGAAGATATCAGCTGTATCAGATATTTCAGCAATCTGGTTGAATTCAGATGCAAAAACAATAAAATCAGTAATATTGATATGTTGCCTGCATCGCTCGAAAGGCTCTACTGCGACTATAACAAGCTGACTGATATCAGCAAGTTGCCTCCCAATCTACAGGTATTTGTTTGCGACAGCAATCAGCTTGGCAGTCTGCCACCATTGCCTAATTCGCTGGTACTGCTTCAATGCATTGACACTTACCTCGACAGCCTGCCTTATGCACTGCCGTCTAATCTCAACGCCTTGCTTTGTTACCGGAATTTTATAAAAACAGTTCCTCCACTTCCGTCATCCGTTCTCAATTTTGATTGCACAAGCAATCAGATAATAGCATTGCCCGAATTGCCAGCCGGTTTGCTATATCTCAGTTGCGGATTCAATCAGATACTTTCTTTGCCGGCACTTCCGGCAGGCATACTGACTTTAAACTGTCACGATAACCAGCTCACACAATTGCCCGATCTTCCGGGCAAATTGCGCATACTCGATTGCGCCAACAACCAGATCAAATGTTTTCCGATGTTTCCGCTTTCAATGGTCAGCAAATGTAAACTGGAAAACAACCCCTATGTCTGTTTACCCAATATTGTTAACGGCATGGACGCCGCCACTAAGGCCAAACCCGTTTGTGTGCCTAACGACACCATCAACAACCCCTTCGCCTGTGATACCTTTGGCATAAGTCGTGTTTCAATAAATCAGACTCAATCGCAAACACTTGTCAATGTTTCTGTTTATCCCAATCCTTCAGATGCCTTGTTTAACCTTAAAATTGAAAATGCATCTGCGGGCAATCCCTTTACCTGCGAAATCTACAACAGCGAAGGCAGGTTGATGGATGTATTTGTTTGTGAATCAGAATGCAATCCGTTGAATTTATCAAGATACTCAGCCGGACTTTATATTCTGAGAGTTTATACTGAAACAGAAAGCCATCAATTGCAATTGTTTAAAAATTAAATTTTCAGGGAATAGTTCCCTGATTAAACCAATAAATGGCAATCGAAAAAGTTTGTTAGATTTTAAACTATAAATAGCAATACAATTTCAGATCAGATTTGCCATCTGTCATTATGATGTTTTTTGGGATGTATAAGCGTATAAATATATTTGAAAGATGAAAATAAGACTGCTGATATACCTTCCAGTTCTGTTATTCTGCAATACTCTTTTATCCCAGGGCCAGGATTATAAAGTGCTGTGTAAGGCCGACAGCAGCATTTTTGTATGCCATGTACAGGACAGCAACGATGTGGCTGCTTTAATTGCTAAACTGGAGGCTTTTGTACCCGATTCTTTTACCAGTAACAGACAGTTTTATCACTATGACCTTGGAATGGCTTACTATAAGATGAGCATATTTTCCAATGACAGTCATTTCATGAGAAAAGCTTGTAATGAAATGAAAAATGCGCTGAAAGTTGATCCTTACTATGTTGAAGCCCTCTGGAATACCGCGTTAATGTCTGCAAATTTGAACGATTGCAGCGCCGGGCTTTATTATCTCGACTTGTATTTAAGACTGAAAAAAAATAAATCAATCGATAAAGATAGTATAAAATTCCTCAGACGAAAATGCGGAAATTAAAGCGGCTAAATTTGCCGTGTTGCGTTCAAGTCAATTATTACATTCCAGTGCTTTACGGAATTTCATTACTTAAAATCATCGCCACCAGCCCCTCCTCTCTGAAATACATTTCAACCATGTAACCAAAACTATTTCTGGCATAAGGCTTTTTTATTTGAGGATTTTTTAATTGAATCAATTCACCGGGAAAAGACCAGCTCAGGCGTTGAAACTTACCTTCGCTAATTACACTGTCCGGGCTGCCGTATATTTCAATTGCCCTCTTGCGGCAATTTTCTCCCGGCAGAAATGCCTTTGCAGACCGGCAAATCGAACTTCCCATTTCCTGACTCTGCCCGATAAATTGACTCAAATACCTGCGCTTTGAGTCAATGTCTGCCATCTCGTCTTTCCTGATAATTTCGAGAGCTTTTAAAATTCCATCCGGTATTTCATTCTCTCTGAAACAAACATAAGCTGTTCTGAAACCATCGGTATACATTCCAATCACAAGCACTATGCCCATTCCTTTGTTGCGGAACCATGCCTGATCGACACTCCTAAGGTCGCCGGCCAGCAACTCAAATTGACTGTTAACGGACCTGAAACGATCAATCATTTCGTCTGTTACCGGAAAATAATCGGGTTCAAGAAGATTATTTGAATCGATACTGAAATCTTTTATTGTGTATTTCAAAGTATCTCCGACATTTATAAACGGAACAGTGTCTTTTCTGAGCACCTGAACCTGTTGCTGCGATTGGTTGCAAGACAGGAACGTTAGCATAATAAGCGAGGCCTTGATACTTTTTATAAACCGTTGGTGACAAATACTCATGTATGCGAAGATAAAAAGAAAAGTTAGCCCGGATGATTACTTTATGAAATACTATTCATCTATGCAATAGGATTGCAGGGGCTAAAGCCCATTTCGTATGGTATGGCCTACCCCGTATCAGAGCCGCCTGAGGCGGAACGATACGGGGCAAGCCCTTCTCCTACTCTCCTACTCTTCTACTCTCCTACTCTTCTACTCTTCTACTCCCCTACTCTTCTCCATGAAGCAGAGCCTCCTTCGTCGGCACGCATTCATGGCAAGCCAACTCTTCCCTCGCCCACCGAAGTTTCTGCGAAGGTGGGCCTATCTTCTACTCTTCTACTCTCCTCCTCTTCTACTCCCCTACTCTTCTCCATGAAGCAAAGCCTCCTTCGTCGGCACGCATTCATGGCAAGCCTACTCTCCTCCTCTCCTCCTCTTCTACTCTTCTCCTCTTCTCATATGATTCTAATCACTATCATTAATCCTAAAACACAAAATCAATCGGGAATTGTTAATATTGCAGATTGAACATGAAAGAAAAAATTGCCATCATAGGCGGCGGTCTTAGTGGATCTCTTCTCGCCATTTGTCTTGCCAAACGCGGTTTTAACATCGAATTATACGAAAGACGGGGCGATATCCGCAAAGGAGAAGCAGAAGCAGGCAGGTCTATCAACCTCGCACTATCGACCAGAGGAATTGAAGCCCTTAAAAAAGTTGGTCTCGTAGAAAGGGTATTACACGATGCTATACCGATGAATGGCCGCATGATGCACAGCAAAGAAGGCGAACTTAATTTTCAACCCTACGGCAAAAAAGGACAGTATATCAACTCGGTTTCGCGTTCGGCATTAAACATCAAATTGCTGGAACTGGCTGATGAGTTTGACAATGTTAAATTGTTTTTCAAGCACCGTTGTATAGATGCCGATTTGAACAACAATACTGCCGTTCTTGAAAATGAGAAAGGAGATAAAATAAACGTAAGCGCTGACATCATGTTCGGCTCAGACGGCGCCTGGTCTGCTATCAGAAGCGAGATGCAGAAGCTGAACCGATTTTCCTATTCGCAGACTTATGAAAACTACGGTTATAAGGAACTTGAAATTGTGCCAGGACCCGACAACAGCTTCCAGATTGAAAAAAACGCATTGCACATCTGGCCGCGCGGCGAATTTATGATGATAGCCCTTCCGAATCCCGGAGGGAATTTTACCTGCACTTTATTTCTTCCATACGAAGGGAAAAACAGCTTTGACTCTCTCAAAACAAAATCCGATATTGAAGCATTTTTCGAAACCTGGTTTGCAGATGCCATACCCTATATGCCTTATTTTTCTGAAGATTTCTTTAAGAATCCTACCGGCAGTCTTGCAACCATACGCTGTAACCCATGGGTGTACAAAAACTTTGCTTTGATAGGTGATGCTGCTCATGCGGTTATTCCTTTTTACGGACAGGGAATGAATTGCAGTTTTGAGGACGTAAGCGAACTGGATGCCATACTGGAAGCGCATTACCCCGACTGGGAAACTGTGATGTCTGAATACCAGAAAGCCCGCATTGTCAATGCCAACGCAATAGCCGATTTAGCCTGCAAAAATTTTGTAGAAATGCGAGATCTGGTGGCGCAACCTGAATTCATCAGATTTAAACGCATTGACCACGACCTTTGTGAATTATATCCGGATATTTACAAGAGTCAGTACGAACTGGTGAGTTTCTCGACTACTCCTTACAAATACGCTCAGGACATGGGTTACAAAAACGAGGCCCTAATTAATGCGATTATGAGGGATAACCTTGATGCGGACCTCGGCAATGCCAAGGTATTGAGGCCGATGATTGAGAAATTTCTTTCATAGAACCTCTCTCAAAAATAAACTTTAACTCAAGATCTTCTGATTCAGGGGGGCATTTTCCAGATAAGCCAGGAGATAGCCTATTTCTTCATTCTCGTAAGGAACAATTTTTTTAAAAATTCTGTTGGTAGCTAAAGATACAATAACAGCTAATCCCATAGCGGAGAAAAACCCCATCAATGTTATCTTTTCTGAGAGCAAGAAAACTGCAATAACAGCAACAATCGGCAGCCCAATTTTCACAAATAATCCGCTGATATTATCAGGTTCACGGAGATCATTATATGAAATCTGTATCCGGGTATTCAGGTCAGACATTTTGGTAATGCGTAATTCAAATGGCTCCCGACTTAATAATTTCGTTTTGTTTTGAATATGGCCGCCGGTATCGTCAAACCTGCCTTTGAAATACAGTCTTTCGGTTCCGCCTTCAATGCCGTTCTCTCCTACCAGTGACCTCAGCAAATTCAACGTAGCTGCCACATCCATATCCAACTTTACCTCCCTTACAATTTTCAAAATGCTGTTTAAATCATAGCAAAGGTAGTCTAAATGAAAAGAATAAGTACTTTAATCCTTCAATTAATAAGATTCATTTAATTCGAAGCGCCCCCGGATGCAGCGGCAGCCCGCAAATGCACACCAAATCGCAGACTGTTATGAAATTGAAAAACGATGATGAAATGCGCGATATACGGTTTTGTTAGCCGGCAGGGCGGCGCGGCAGCAAGCCCCTGTAAGGCCTTACAAAACCCGGGTTTGCATTTGCGGCTACAGCGGAATACGGGAATCCGGCGCCCTCAAAAATTGATTACTGCCGGTAAAGCGTTTGTTTGAATATTTCCCAGTATTGCGGGAATGACTTTTGAACGACAACTGCCTTGTCTATACTGATGTCAGCAATAAACGCGAAAAGACTCAGCGCCATTGCAATCCGGTGATCGTTAAATGATCTGAAATGATAAGGTCCTTCTTTCGATTCAGCGTACTTTATTCTTAAACTGTCGCTTCCCGTCATTTCGAGTTGAATGCCGCACTGACGCAAATTGTCGTCCATGGCCTGAATGCGGTCGCTTTCCTTCAGACGCAGGTTGGCTACTCCGTTAAATTCAGCGGGGATGCGCTTTACAGCACACAATGCGAGCAGAACAGGGAAGATATCGGGCATGTCTTTGACATTTATTTCGAATAAGGAGCATTCGCGATTAGTTTTTCTTATGGTCAAAATACCGGACTCTACAAACGTTTCAATTCCGAATGCTTCGAAAATTCGGGCTGTTTTTGCATCTCCCTGAACTGAATCAGCAGACAGTCCGGGCAATCTGAGCGAACCTGATTGAGCGAGTGCCAGCCAGGCATAAACAAAACCTGCGGCACTCCAGTCTGCCTCGCTTAAAATTTCAAGCGGTGTATAATATCCTGCCGGAATCCGGATTTCATGGCTGTCCATCATTACTTCGATTCCCGATTTTTTCATGACATCTGCCGTTAAACTGATATAGTTAGCAGAGCGCGGCTGCGAGCTTAAAACGATGCGCAAACCCCGCTCAAAACAAGGAGCTATCAGCATCAGAGCAGATACAAACTGCGAACTGAGTTCGGGGTCTATATTTATCTCAGGAACAGAGGTATTTACTTTTTGTTTAACTTTTAAAGGAAGATAATATGGTGTACCGATGTATTCGAATTCCGCGCCCAGTGACTCGAGGGCAAGCAACAATGGCCTGAGCGGTCTCTGCTTTAAACGCTCGTCACCTGTAATCAGTATTCCCTGTTTAAATACGGCTGCATACGCAAGAAAAAGACGCAGCGGAGTGCCTGCATCACCAAAATCGGCGATTTCTTCTTTTGCATTTAAAGCCTTCTGAAGTTTTACTGAATCTGTACTTACATCTGTCAGGTCTGTATCAGAATAACGGCCGGCAATGGCATTCAACAACAGAATTCTATTGACAATACTTTTAGAATACGGCAATCGTATTACGGCTTTAATTTCAGGTTTGTCAATTTGCTTTAGATTCAACATTAACAGCTTGGTGCAAACTTAAATGAAAATGGCGAAGTTAATTCAGTCAATTCGACCCGTAACTCAGGTTTATATTTTATTGTGCCGCGAATCAGGAGAAACCATTAATTTCGCATTCAGAGAAATGAGAAAGATCAGCATTATAGGGAACGGGAGCTGGGCTACAGCACTCATAAAGATACTTTGTGACAACCCTGAAAAGAAGCAGGTTAACTGGTGGCTGAGAAATGAAGACGATATCCGCTTTATCCGCGAATTCGGACATAACCCGCGCTATCTTACCGATGTTGATACCGATTTGTCGAAGGTTAACCTGCATGCCGGGCTGGCAGACTGCATTGCAGAGAATGACATAATTCTGATTGCCGTGCCATCTGCATTTGTGCATGAGGTTTTATCGGGACTGGACAGGAATATTTTTTCCGGTAAACGCATTGTGTCAGCGGTTAAAGGTGTTAATCCGGATACGCATCAGATCATCAGTCATTATTTTGAAACCGAATGGGGAGTTGAATCTGAAAATATTGCTGCCATCAGCGGTCCCTGTCACGCCGAAGAGGTTGCCATGGAAAAACTGAGTTACCTTACCATTGCATCTACAGGAGAGACTCTGGCAGAAGAAATTGCAGCGCTTTTTTGCTGCCACTATATCTATACTAAAACTACCAATGACATTTACGGCATAGAGTATTCAGCTGTTCTTAAAAATGTATATGCCATTGCCTGTGGTATTTGTCACGGACTTGGGTATGGCGACAATTTTCAGTCGGTATTGGTGTCGGCAGCTTCGCGCGAAACTGAGCGCTTTCTTGAAGCGAGCAACGAAATTCACCGCGACGTTAAAGAAAACGCCTATCTGGGTGATTTGCTGGTAACCGCCTATTCACAATTCAGTCGCAACAGGACTTTCGGAAACATGCTTGGAAAGGGTTACACTGTGAAAAGTGCGCAGATGGAAATGAACATGATAGCCGAAGGATATTACGCCACCAAGACCATGAAAGAAGTGAATGAAAAGGTGAATGCAGAAACCCCTATACTCGATGCCGTTTACGACATTATATACAATCATCAGAACGCCAAAAGGGTGATGCTGGGATTGACTAAGAAGATTATCTGATATCCATGGTATGTTATTTGAAATTACATTCAGATGTATTTCTTTAGCCCCGGGCTTCAGCCCGGGGTAATCAATAAACCAAAATCGGGGCTTTAGCCCCTGTCTCGAAATCTAATTAGATTTAATATCTCATTGGCTTCAGCCAAAACACCGCAATTTCTTTAAACACCCCTGTCCCTGATAAACGCCATAAAAACAAATGCTTAAAATCACCTGCTACTGATTTTTTATTGTAAATTTAATCATGTCAAAAATTCACATTATTATTCACGCTGTCTGGAGCACAAAAAACCGTATTCCCTTACTAGATAATAAAGCAAAAAGAACCATGGTCTGGAACCATATCCGTGAAAACGCCGTTCAAAAAGAAATTCAGGTCCTGGCTGTCAATGGCTTTTCAGATCATTGTCATTTTCTTTTCATTCTAAATACAGATATTACAATTAAAAAACATATTCAACTCGTTAAAGGGGAATCATCTTTCTGGATTAATAAACAAAATATCTGCAATTCGAAATTTGAATGGCAGGAGTCGTATTACGCTGCTGCGGTTGGCAGAGATGATGTTGAAAAAACATGTTTATATATTTTCAATCAGGAAAGTCATCACAGTGTGATCACCTTCGAAGAAGAATATCGGCGTTTTATAAATGAAAACTCTTTATAAATAAATTTTCGGTTTGATTTTGTTTGGGTTTTGGAATATTTCTCCCCGTTAATGCTGATCAGTGACTAAAGTCAAGGAGATATGAATTCTATTCAAAATTTAAATGCGGGGCTAAAGCCCCGGGGGAGATTGTAACTTTGCACCCCGGGCTAAAGCCCGGGGCTGAATAATTTCTAAGTTTAATTCCGGAAACAATTGAGTTTTCAGAATTTTTAATAAGGGGAATTTCTTTAACAAAACAGCTATTTTCAAATTCAAAGCTTTAATCAGGATAATTAATATTAAATCCGGATTTTTAAAATAAGCTGATTTTATATAGATTTGTCAATACTAAACACTAAAAAGCAGTTGAAACCATATGAAATCTCTTTTTTCTTTTATTCTCACTGAATTTTTTACTATTCCCAAAACATTGATATTCAAAATCTTATTTTTTTCAATATTGCTATCAGGTCATTTTCAACTTTCGGGTCAGATTCCTCTGTTCTCGTGGGTAAAACCGGCATCCGGTGCTGCACAGATTGAAGTTAATGACGCAGAAAAGGATAAAAACGGGAATATTTACACGATAGGTTCATTTACCGGTAATCCGGATTTTGAACCTTCCTTTCTGAACGCAGTAGTTTTGAATTCAAAAGGTGGAAACAGGGATATATTCATTTGCAAACACAACAGCAGCGGGGCGATTGTATGGGCAAAAGAAATTTCTGACACCGGAGATAACCGGGCCGTTTCGCTTTGTCTTGACAGTGCCGGTAATATCTATATCACAGGAGTATTTTCTAAATCGGCAGATTTTAATCCCGGAAGCGGAAAAAAAATATTAAAAGCCAAAGGTAATTCAGATATTTTCTTATTGAAGCTTAATCCATTGGGAGAATTGATCTGGATAAAGCAATTCGAAGCTGCAGGTAATGCCGATAATCCTCATGTTTCAACAGACAGAAATGGCAAGCTACTTCTAAGCGGAAATTTTAATGACAGTATAGACATTGATCCCGGGAGTAATAAAACTATCCTGAATAATAAAGGCTCAGAAAGTTTATTCATTGCGAAAATGGATACCTCCGGAAATTTATTTGGACATCGTCAATTTGATGCATACGGACAATTAAAGGTATATGATATCAAATGGGATAAAGCCGGTAATCTCTACCTGAACGGTTTATTTACCGACAGTACTGACTTCGATCCCGGTATTGGCAGGGAAATACAAAAATCGGCCGGGAAAAGAGATATCTTTCTGCTGAAACTTGATTCAAGCGCAAACTATATTTGGGTAATGGCATACGAAGGCAAGGGCGATGAATATAATACCGGATTAACCATAGATAAGGGCTTAAATATATATCTCAGCGGTACTTTCTCTTCCACCATTGACATGAAACCGAGCTTTGGTTATAACCCAATCAATTCTGCCGGCTTATCAGATGTTTTTATACAGAAATTAGATACTGCAGGCAATATATACTGGCATAAACGCATAGGTGGCATTGGCAGTGAAGGAATAAATGACATTGAAACAGACAGCGCCGGAAATATATTTTGTGGTGGTTTCTTTTCGGATGCTGTCGATTTCGACCCTAATACCGGCAAAACCGTTATCAACAGTAATGCTCCTACTGATGGCTTTACTTTAAAACTAAGCAGTGCAGGTATTTTTATCTGGGTAAAATCAATAAATGGGAATTTACATGGTTCAGTGCTTGAACTCATAACAGATCTGCCGGGAAATATCGTCTCGATCGGAGAATTTTCGGGACGGATAGATGCCAATCCGGGTTCGCCAACTCAGGTTCTGGTATCGCTCGGCGGGCTGGATATTTTTATACAAAAACTAAACGGCTCAGGACAGTATGTATGGTCGCAAAACGTTTCTGCAACTTCTGATGCATATTTCAGATCTGTTAAATCTGATAATCACGGCAATATATATGTTGCCGGTTATGTTGATGGTATAGTAAATTTTGAACCCGGCACCGGAAATTTCATTCTGAGTGCTGTTAATAACGGCAGCGATATTTTTGTTGCCAAGTATAGAAAAGATGGTAAACTATTATGGGTAAAATCTATAGGGAGCACAGGTGACGACCACGCCTTTTCTATCGACACAGACGATTCGGGTAATATTTACTTTGGAGGTGTATTTAACGGTAAAACAGATTTTGATCCGGGACCGGGCGTTGTCAATCTCACAATTTCAGGGTCTAACAATGGATTTTTATGCAAACTGGATTCGAATGGCAATTTCGGGTGGGTCTTGAATCTGGGAGCAGTATATGCACTAGACATAGACCCGTACGGTGATATAATCATTACCGGAAATTACAGCGGGACTTTTGATTTCGATCCCGGCAGCGGTGTATACAACATGAGCACACCCGGCGGGTACATATATACATATGTAGCGAAATACAACAGGCAAGGAAAATTTAAATGGGCGCGTCAGCAAAGCGGCTATTCAAACTTAAGCACTTGTATCAAGAGTGACAATAAAGGCAATTGCTATATTAACGGTCATTATCATGGAAATTTATCCAATTCCTATATTTTCAAAATGGATAAAAACGGAAACCTTGAATGGCAAAAGAGATTTGAAATAACTTTCCCGATTGCCAGTACTATGGATGTTGATTCAAGAGAAAATCTGTATTTGACAGGAACATTTAAGGATAGTGTCGACTTTGATCCCGGCCCCGGTACATATAAGTTATATGGTGACGGTCCGGATGATATTGCATTGATATGCCTTGATTCGGCCGGTAACCTGAACTGGGCATATGACATAGGAAATAGCGGCTACGAAACCGGTCCGTCTGTTGCCATAGACAGGTTTGACAATATTTACCTTAGCGGAAGTTTTCAGGGTACAGTTGATTTTGATCCCGGAAATTCAGTATCAGCAAAAAGTTCATCTTTCCATAACAACGATTTTTTTATTCTTAAACTGGATTCATCCGGTAACTATTTATGGGTAATCAGCAATCCGGGGTATGCTTCGCAACATTGTTATAATACTTATGTCGACCCTCATTTAAATATTATTACTTCCGGGGTTTTTTATGAAAATACGGATTTCGATCACGGACCGGAATTAAGCTATGTTGTAGCAAGCGGAAGTCCTGACGGGTATGTGCAAAAAATCATTCAATGTTCTCATAGTTCATCTGTACTTAATATTAAGGCATGTGATAAATTCGAATTTCACGGTAAGATATTCACTTCAAGCGGTACTCACTTCGACACCATTGTAAATTATTCAGGTTGTGATTCTATCGTAAAAATAAACTTGAGCATTTTTAAACAGTCTGCCGTAACAAATTTAAATACGACCATTCAGAGGGGAGATTCAGTGTTTTTTGACGGTTACTACATTAAAAAGACCGGTAATTATTACGACACCCTAAAGAATAAATTCGGCTGCGATTCTGTCATACACCTGAATTTAAATGTACAAATGAATGTACTTGTTGAAATTAACGCTAAAGGATGCTTTGGTACACCATTCAGTTTTAACGGTAAAAGCATCAATGCCTCAGGCACATACTATGACACATTAAACACCTATAACGGTTTCGACTCGACAGTCAGGCTTAATATTGTTTTTTATAATCCTACATACAGTGTTTTAAATCAAAATATCTGTGAAGGAACTTATTTTGATTTTAAAGGAAATTTATTAAGTCAGCCCGGTACTTATACCGATACAATTACCAATGCCAATGGTTGTGACTCGGTAATATTCCTGGTTCTTTCTGTTTTACCAAAATCTGAATCGACAATTAATAAGACTCTGTGTCGTGGAGAATCTGTTATTTTTAACGACAAGATGCTTTCAGAAAAAGGAACATATTTCGATACACTGACAAATTACACCGGCTGTGACAGTATTTGCAGACTAAATCTGAATATTGACAGCATGGAAGCTAAAATCTTTAAATCAGGTAAAATCCTGAATTGCAATAATGACTCTGTTACTTATCAATGGATACAATGTGATTCGTCTAACAAGTCTATTCCAGGTCAGAATGGCAAGAGTTTTCAATCTACCTTACCGGGTATATTTGCTGTTGTTATTGACAACGGTCAATGTACGGACACCAGTGACTGTATTATTATTGACACTTCTGATTTATCTGTAAATTCTGATTTTAAAAGTGAATCTTTAATCCGGGTATACCCGAATCCGGGAAATGGCAGTTTTAATATCAAATCATTTACCGATGGAATACTAATAATTTATGATTTATCCGGCAAATCAATTTACAATGAAACATTAGAAAGTTCAGCATTGATTTATTTCAAAGATATTTCTCCGGGTATTTATTACTATCTGTTTCTGAATGACGAAAATAAATCGTGCGGCAAGATCGTGGTATATTAAATATTTTAGGATTTTTCGGGCTTTTCAAAGTGGATTACAAACCCAATGAAACCAAGCTTACCCGGCTGTCCCCAAATGTTAAACACATTAAATTGAACCAGATAAAATCCTATCTCTGTATTCCTGTTTTTTCAGACTTTTATTTTCAGTCCGTGGCTTTAGCCCTTGTCCTGAAAACTCTCTTTTAATTAATATTAAACCTAAGCAGCCTGAATCTCGTTTTTCGTTTTTTTAAATCAAATAAATTTCCTCATCCCTGGGCTTCAACCTGATGAAATCAAAGCAGTAATCAAATAGTTCTATTATCCTCTTATTGTAAATATTGTTATAATTTAATTATAAATATCAGCTACCTCGATTCTCCAATTTGCAATCAGATGGATTCTTTTGGCCCGGGGATGTACCCGGAGTAATCAATGCAACAAAATAGAGTCATTTCCTCTGTCCTGAAATATTATCAGAATCTAAATTATCTATAAATTGCTCTTCCTCGTTTCCCTGATTTACAATCAGAAGGATTTCTTTAGCCCCGGACTTCAGCCTTTTGTAAACAATACAACAAAATAGAGTCTTTTCCTCTGTCCTGAAATATTATCAGAATCTAAATTATCTATAAATTGCTCTTCC
>CAZRKA010000025.1:13909-24758 GCA_964600345.1 uncultured Chitinophaga sp.
TCTGTCCTGAAATATTATCAGAATCTAAATTATCTATAAATTGCTCTTCCTCGTTCTCCAATTTACAATCAGAAGGATTTCTTTAGCCCCGGGCTTTAGCCTTTTGTAAACAATACAACAAAATAGAGTCTATTCCTCTGTCCTGAAATATTATCAGAATCTAAATTATCTATAAATTGCTCTTCCTCGTTCTCCAATTTACAATCAGAAGGATTTCTTTAGCCCCGGGCTTCAGCCTCTTGTAAACAATACAACAAAATAGGGTCTTTTCCTCTGTCCAGAAATATTATCAGAATCTAAATTATCTATAAATTGCTCTTCCTCGTTTCACTTATTTACAATCAGATGAATTTCTTTAGCCCCGGGCTTCAGCCCGGGGTAATCAAATAAACCGAAATCGGGGCTTTAGCCCCTGCCCCGAATTCTAATTAGATTTAACATCTCATTGGCTTCAGCCGCTTTGAATATAATACTCTGTGAAACACATTCCGGTTTAATAAAATTTACACCCCTTTTTGCCCAATCAATTCTATATTTGTGGCAGACCATGCCCGACAACCACGACATATCCGATATTCTGACTCAATACGCCAAACTTTACGAACTGCACGACGGCAATCCGTTCAAGGTTAAATCGCTTTCGGCTGCGGCGTACAATATCAAAAAGATAGGTCAGCCGCTGGAAGAACTTGCGGAAGAAGAACTTGTTAAAATACCGCAGATTGGCAAAAGTCTGGCCCCCAAGGTTGCCGAAATTATTCGCACCGGTACTTTTATAGAACTTGAAGAACTTTTGGAGCAAACACCGGAAGGTGTTCAGAACATGCTTCGCGTGAAAGGCCTGGGACCAAAGAAGGTTGAGGTTTTATGGAAAAATGTCGGCATATCTTCCATACCGGAACTGCTGGATGCCTGCCGCGAAAACAGACTGGTTGAAATCAAAGGATTTGGCTTTAAAACGCAGGCCCAGATTCTGAGTGATATAGAGTTTAAATTCAGCAATGAAGGTAAGTTTCACTGGGCAAAAATGCAGGCAGTCGTTACATTTATCGATTCGGTTTTCGAACAAATGCCTGCTGTTGAGCATTTCCAGGTTGCAGGTGAATACAGGCGATACAACGACATCGTTCACAGTATCGATTATGTACTGGTATGCGACGATCTTCAGGCAATAAGTGACGAACTTTGCGAAGGTGGCAATTTTGAGTTGCTCGACTGTGAAGACAATCATTTTACCCTCATCTATCTCGAAGCGGTTAAAATTAATCTCTTCAATACCTCTCACGAACGCCTGGGCAACTCGCTTCTCGAAAAAACTGCGACTCAGGAACATCTCAATATTATCAACTATCAGTCTTCAGTAAACTTTGAAGATGAGGAAAGCATTTACAGCTCCCTCAAACTTCCGTTTATATTACCGGAACTGCGCGAAGGTCTGAAGGAACTCGAGCACCTTGACGAACAGGACAAACTGATTACTTACCGCGACCTGAAAGGTGTGTTGCACAACCACACTACTTACAGCGACGGTTTACACACGCTGGAAGAAATGGCCAGTGCAGCCAGAATGATGGGACTAGAGTATATCGGTATCTGCGACCATTCTCAGACTGCCTCATACGCAGGTGGACTCAAGCCAGAAAAAGTTTTGCAGCAAATGAAGGAAATAGATTTGCTCAACGAAAAAATGGCTCCCTTCAAAATCTTTAAAGGCATTGAAAGTGATATTCTGGGAGATGGCAGTCTCGACTACAGCGAAGATATTCTGCGCATGTTCGACATGGTGGTGGCCAGTGTTCACAGCAACCTGAACATGGACCGCGAAAAAGCACATATGCGTCTGATCAAAGCGATTGAAAATCCATATACCAATATACTCGGTCACCCAACGGGAAGGTTATTGCTAATGCGTCCGGGTTACCCGATAGATCACGTTTACATTATTGATGCCTGCATTGCCAATAAGGTTGTTATAGAATTAAATGCCCACCCTTACCGTCTGGATATCGACTGGCGATGGATAGATTACACACTTAACAAAGGTGGAATGATCAGCATTAATCCGGATGCCCACCTGAAGGAAGGACTTGAAGACATGCGCTATGGGGTTAATGTGGCGAGAAAGGCATACCTCAAACCGGAGCATTGTCTGAATGCCATGAATATTGAACAATTTACAGCTCATCTCGAAAATAAAAGAAGGCGCAGTTTATGAAAATACTCATACTTAGATTCAGCTCCATTGGAGACATAGTTTTAACCACACCTGTGCTACGCTGTATAAAATCACAATATCCCGCTTACAGTTTGCACTACGCCACCAAGGCGCAGTTTGCCGGCCTTCTTTCAAATAACCCTTATATCAGCAAACTTCATTTACTCGACAAAGACCTTAATTCCATGATACGTGAACTGAAGGCTGAAAATTTTGATATCGTCATAGACCTGCACCGAAATATCAGAACAAAACTGATTAAAACGTCACTTCGCGTCAGGTCTTATGCATTCGATAAACTCAACTGGGAAAAATGGCTGATGGTTATGTTCAAAATCAATATACTTCCCTATGAACATATTGTTGACCGTTATATTGATTCCTGCAAAGCTTTAAATGTTGTGAATGACGGCAAAGGTTTAGATTACTTCATTTCGCCTGAAACGGTATCCGGAATAAAGAATTTACCTGCTTCATATTTAGTCTATGCAATTGGTGCTCAACACAATACCAAAAAATTAAACTTAAACAAAAAAATCGAACTCTTAAACAAAGTAGAGAGGAAAACTGTTTATCTGATTGGCGGAAAAAATGATCAGGAAGAAGGAGACGAATTAGCATCAAAGTGTCAAAATGCAGTCAATCTCAGCGGTCAATTGACTATAGACCAGAGTGCATTGTTAATGAAAGGCGCCGAAGCAGTTATCAGCCACGATACCGGCATGATGCACATAGCCGCTGCGCTTAAGAAACCAATCATTTCTGTCTGGGGCAATACCATACCGGAATTTGGCATGACACCATATTACGGTGATTCAGGCAATATTAAAATTGAAGGCCATGAAGTTCTTGTTGTCAAGCAGGAAAGCGAACACGTTATACTACCTCATCCGAAAGTCCCTAATCTGATTATTGAAGTTGAAGAACTCTCCTGTCGCCCTTGCAGTAAAATTGGCTATAAACAGTGTCCAAGAGGGCATTTCAATTGCATGAACATGCAAAATTTTGACAAGGTAGGAGATTTCCTTGCCGGGAAAATCAATCAGTAAAAAATTAAAATTCTTAAATCAGTAAACTACCTGTAGTGTAGTGCTGTAGTGTCTGACAACTGATTTTTTATTGACAAAACCTTCTGCTCTTAATCTCAGGAGATAAACGCCCTGCTGAACGGGTTCTCCTTTGTATTTACCATCCCATGGCTTATTGATATCGGCGCTGTATATGCATTCGCCCCAGATATTGAAAATCTCCACTCTTGATCCGAAAATATAGGCCCCTGAAATGCGCAAACTATCGTTTAAACCGTCGGCATTAGGAGAGAAGGCATTCGGTATAAAAACTCTCATATCACAGATTGCCATCACCTCCGATTCGCCTTTGCCTTTGCATCCCCTGAAGTCGCTTACAACTACATAATACTGTCCGCGCTTGTCTACTTCTATCCACTGTGTGCTGTCAGCTGTGGGATGCCATAAATAAGTATTGAAACCTTTACCGGCATCCAGTATGACCAGTTCTTTTTCTTCTTCACAGATATAATATTGATCACCGAGTAATGTCTTTAATGAAGGATGAAAAAATATGGCGATTGTATCGCGGCTTGCGCAACCGGGATGATTGATGGATAACTGATACTGCCCCGGTTTGGAGACTGTAATGTGGCTGGTATTTGCTCCGTTCGACCATAGATAAGGCCCGCCGAAACGATTGTCGCCTATGCTGATGCTGTCGCCTGCACATAATGTGGTATCGCGACCGATAAACAAATTAACGCGGTCGTTTATTTTTATTTTGAACCTAAATGTATCGCGTTTGTTACAGGCGTATATCACAATAAAAGGCGTGTAATTGCCGGATTGCGAATATTGATGTTTAACCTGAAATCCTTTAAGGCCTTTCAGAGGATTCTGCGGGTCGCCAAAATACCAGACCAGGCTGTCTATACCGCTTCGGCTTCCCTTCAACTCATAGTCAGCATCCTGATTGGTGCAAAGCGCTGTGTCTCCGGGCAAACTGAACCCGCTGTTCTCTGAGCAGGTGGCATTATGACAGACAATCAGATTAGGCACTTCAAAATTAGTAACACCTGCAAGTCGCATGTAATTCTCCCGATACTGACTGGCCGGACCTTTGAGATCGGGACTAAGGAGTACATCTATTTTATTTGACGGAATTCCGTTGATATGTGTCGTGATATAAAGCCGCTTGTCGGGACCGCAGGCAATCTGGTTGAAATTCTGATCGCTTTCCGCAACGACAACATATTTCTGAACGTCGTCTGTTTCGTATTGCACCAGCTGACTTTCCATATACCCGTAAGCCACATAGATAAATCTGTCATTGGGAGAAAAACAAACACCATGAGGACGATCCCAGTTTGAATTCATCGGCAACAAAGTTCTTTTGTTTTCAACAGTGCCGCAGCGTTTGTTAAAACTGAATACCTGTGTTTGCAGATATTTGCTGCCAAGTGGTGCATATGAAGTAAGTGCAAGCAATTCGCCGCTGTTTGAACTCACTAAATCGCCGGACATAGGTGATGTTTCCAGATCGCTGACAACAGATTCTACGGGTGAGTCAATACTGCCATCCGGATGCACCAGATAAGAAAAAAAGGATTTGCCATTGATGCAAATCAGCCAGTATGATTCGCTGAGGCAATGCCTTACCGCTGTCATACGGTTTATGCCCGAGTTCAGCACAAAGTTTTCTGCCTTTACAATACTTCCCCTGCCATTGCGTGCAGTCATATCGAGAATAAAATACCGGCTGAAATTAAAGACGATAAATCTGTTTTTGAATTTTCTAAGAGGGATGATACAAACATCACTAACCGCATCGCCGGTAATAGTAGAATCAACCATTTCGCCAAAGCGGTTCCAGAACGAATTGCCGTTGGTGTAAAACAGAAGTTGTCCGGTTTCCGGATCACTGACAGAAGAAGCACTCCGGTAGGTATTCATTGCACTGCCATTACCTGCTGTCGGCGGGTTGCTCGAAAAATCCATAACGGCTCTGTTTCCGAAATACCAGTTGTTATTGTACTTCTGCTGTGCGGATAGACTAACTACAGACAAACTACAGAATATGTGCCATACAACAAAAGTCAAAAACCTTTTCCCTGAATCCGGCTTTAGAGAATTCCTGTCTTCTGATTGTTTATTTTGCCGTGGCATTATATCAAGGACGAGAAGAAAGGTGATTTTGTTGCATATTGACAAAATTATATGGTGAATCTCGTCGCTGAGTCGACCAAATACTCAGATTTGGGAACGATTGTATTACTACTTTTCCACTTAGCTCCTGTCCTTCACGCCAACCATATCTTCAGGTTTAACCCACTGGTCAAATTGTTCGTTTGTCAGCAGACCGAGGTCGATGGCAGCTTTGCGGAGACTGGTATTTTCTTTATGCGCCTTTTTAGCGATTTTGGCTGCATTCTCATATCCTATGTGGGTGTTGAGTGCAGTAACCAGCATCAGAGAATTTTCCAGTTTGTGTTTAATTTCCGGAAGATTTGGTTCGATACCTGCAGCACAGTTAATATCGAAGCTCAATGCAGCTTCACCCAGCAATCTGGCAGATTGTAAAACATTGGCTGCTATCATTGGCTTAAATACGTTGAGTTCGAAATGACCGCTAGAACCACCGATGGTTACCGCCACATCATTTCCCATCACCTGGGCACAAACCATAGTAAGTGCTTCGCATTGTGTAGGGTTTACTTTTCCGGGCATGATGCTGCTGCCAGGTTCATTGTCGGGAATCAGTATTTCGCCAATTCCGCTGCGCGGACCCGAGCTCAGCATTCTGATGTCGTTGCCTATTTTCATCAAACTGACTGCCACGCGTTTCAGTGCACTGTGTAGTTCAACCATTGCGTCGTGTGCAGCAAGCGCTTCAAATTTATTTTCGGCCGTTATGATTGGCAATCCGGATAGTTCGGCTATGGTTTTTGCCACCAGTTCCGAATACCCTTTTGGGGTATTGATACCTGTTCCGACGGCTGTTCCTCCCAGTGCAATTTCGCTGGCCGGTTCAAGAGCTCGGTTGATGCAATCTATACCATTTTTAAGCTGCTGAACATAGCCCGAAAATTCCTGTCCCAGTGTAATTGGTGTGGCATCCATAAAATGCGTCCTGCCAATCTTGATGATGTCCATAAATTCTCTGGATTTATGCTTCAGGGTTGTTTTAAGTGCCTGCAAACCCGGAATGGTGTAATCCACGACTTGTTTGTAGGCTGCTATACTCATTGCAGTCGGGAAAGTGTCGTTGCTGCTCTGAGATTTGTTAACGTCATCATTGGGATGTAATACTTTATTTTCGTCGCTGAGTTTGCCGCCCTGCATTACATGTGCCCTGTTGGCAATCACTTCGTTGACATTCATATTGCTCTGGGTACCGCTTCCGGTTTGCCATATAACAAGGGGAAACTGATCATCGTGAAGACCTTCGAGAATTTCGTCGCAAACCGAACATATTAAATCGCATTTAGTTAGCGAAAGCACACCTAATTTATTATTGCTTATAGCTGCAGCTTTTTTAAGAACTGCAAATGCCCTGATAATCTCGATGGGCATTTTCTGATTGCCTATTTTAAAATTCTGAAGCGATCTCTGAGTCTGAGCACCCCAATAGACATTGGCCGGCACTTTTACTTCTCCCATGGTATCGCGTTCTATTCTGAATTCCTGAGCACTGTTCATATTTTGTTATTTTGAATTGAGGGGCAAAATTAGCATTTTTTGGGTGAAATAGAATAAAAGTTAGTTTAAAACGGTCAACCGTATTTAGGCATCGACACACAGGCTCGCTAAGTTGACCGACCTTCCGTTAAAAAAGGGCTAAAGCCCATTACGTTTCTTACTTTTACCCCCGACTGAAGTCGGGGGCTTTAACCTTCACTGGTCGACATTTGGTAAAGCGACATATACACCTAATAACATAAATAGAGTAATTCCCTTCGCAGCTTTATAATCTACCGCTTCGTACTCCGTAGCTTTAGCTAAGAAGGGTAATCATTAGTCAGTAAAGCAGATCCGCCTGAGGCGGAACGCCACTGGGCAAGCTTTCATCCCCGTATCAGAGCCTCCTTGGTCGGCACGATACGGGGCAAGCTTTAGTCTCTAGTCTTTTTATCTTTAGTCTTTAGTCTATCTTTTATCTTTAATCTCTATTCTTTCCCCCTCTACTTTCTTCCAAAATTCCCCTATTTTTGCCTTCCGCATCTATGACGTGGCTTTACCCTTCCTTCCTCTGGGCATTATTTGTTCTGGCCATTCCGGTTTTTGTTCATCTGTTCAATTTCAGAAGATACAAAAAAATAATATTCCCTAATGTGCGCCTGCTGCAACAGATAGATCATCAGACTAAGACAGGAAACAAACTGAAGAAATATCTGATACTGGCATCCCGACTGCTGGCATTTACCTTTCTGGTTTTTGCATTTGCCCAGCCGGTTTTGCTGAAGGATAAACAAATACTGAAAGGCGGCAAAAAGTACATTAGCATAATTCTCGACAACAGCTACAGCATGAATCTTAACGGCGCCGAAGGACCCTTGCTCGAAGCCGCCAAGAACAGAGCCAGAGCCATTGTCAACGCATCGGGAAACGGCGACGAATTCAATATCGTTACTTCAGACATGGATGCTTCATTGCTTCACTTCAGCGGCAAACAGACTGCTTTGGAAAATATTGATAAAGTGCGGATCAGCAGCAATAGTTTTCCGCTTCAGAACCTACTTGCCCAGCAAAACAGCGGATTATTGAAAAACAACGGCGACAGGCTTGCCTACTGCATTTCAGATTTTCAGAAAAAGAACAGTCTGCTTAACCAGAATCCGCTTGACACAAGTATCAGTCAGACCTGGATTCGCATACCTTCTGAAAGCCGCAATAACATTTGCATTGACACCTGTTATCTTCAGTCGCCTATTCTTCAGACCTCGCAACCAATTACCCTTATTGCATCCGTCAGCAATTACACGGAAAAAGATATTGAAAATACCGGCCTGGAACTATGGATAGACGGCAAACCAAAGGGAGTAGCCAACTATAACATCAAAGCATTCAGCAAAGCATCACAAAAAATAATTTTCACTCTTGAAAGCGGTGGCAAACACCGTTGTGAATTGCGTTTGCCGGGTGACAATATTCCGCTCGACGATGTATTATATTTCTCCATACGGCTCAACAACAACTATCATGTTGCCAATATAAGTGCCGATGGTGAGCGTTATATTCACGCCGTTTTTGCAGATAATCCCGGTTTTATTTACAAAAAAGAAAACAGCGGCAGCATCAATTTCAGTGATTTCAGAAAGCTCGACCTCATTGTACTGCAGGGTGTCAATGATATACAATCAGGTCTGATTTCGGAACTCAAAAAATTTACCGATAACGGCGGCAGTGCTTTGGTTTTTCCGGCTAAAGATCAAGCTTTCGGCGGTTTAAAAGAGCTGTCTGCAGCATTTGGATTCAATATTTCTGAACAGGCTGTTCAGTCGGCCGTAAAAGTGAGCCGGATAGATCTTGAGCATCCGATATTCAAATACATTTTCGAAAACAAGCCTGTTAAACCGGATCTTCCCAATGTCATGCGTTATTACCGACTGCAACCCTCTGCCGGAATCAGCGTTATGCGCATGGCCAACGATCATGTTTTCCTACAGGATATCCCTTCCGGTAAAGGTCATATTCTGATTTCGGCGGTTGCGCTGGATGCTAGCTACAGCAATTTTCAGAATCACGCATTGTTTGTACCTGTGGCACTTCGCTCAGCCATGTTATCCTCTTACCGCAATCCACTTTACTACAACTGCGACGATGCAAGTGATATATTCAGCGGATTGCCCTTCGAAAGCGAAAGCGGCATTCGTCTTCAGGGTGAAAAAATAAGCTTCATCCCCGAAGTTATTAACAAGAGCGGCGAACTCTGGCTTAACACCAATGGCGAAATTTCAAATCCCGGACATTACAGCCTTTTGAGTAAAAGTTCTGATTCTGTAATAGCTGATCTGGCCTTCAATATCAGTCGCAGCGAGAGCGATACACGTACCATGAGCGAAGAAGAATTTATTTCAGCCTGCAATTCCGCCGGAATAAACTACTATCTGGGCGCTCCTGAACAGCTTGCATCAGAGCTCAGCAAGGTTCAAAAAGGCACTGTGCTGTGGAAATGGTGTATACTTTTTTCTTTGATATGTTTATTGATTGAAATACTTTTGATCAGATTTTTCAGGAACAATGTCAGGCTATCTGCTTAAAAATATACAAATTAACGACCCGCGCTCCCCATTTCATGAACAATCCGGCGATCTCGGAATTAAAGACGGCATCATTCACATTTTTTCTCCTTCTGTTCCGGATGAGGGCTACGAACATATCATTGATTTCAGCGGCTGCATTCTGACACCTGCTTTTCTTGATGTGAGATGCAACAGCAGTGATCCGGGGTATGAACACCGCGAAACCATTCATTCTCTTAGCCGTTGTGCCATGTCGGGCGGATTTGCCTATGTGGCGCTTTTACCCAATTGCCTGCCTCCAAGACAAAACAAATCGGATATAGAATCCCTTCTCAATCAGTCGGCTAAAAGTCCCGTCAGTTTTTTGCCTTTGGGTGCCATTACTCATGATCTCAAAACAGACGAACTCTCTGAAATGTACGATATGAAAATCAATGGCGCAGTAGCTTTTTCCAATGCCAATTATCCGCTGGATAATATAGGAACCATGAGCAGGGCTCTGCAATATACCAAGAGTTTTGACGGACTGATTTACTCTTTCTGCCAGCAGACCGACTTAAGCCACGGTGCATACGTTACAGAAGGTTCTGTAGCCGTCAGCCTGGGACTCAAAGGCATTCCTCAAATGGCAGAATACCTGCAGGTTCAGCGCGACATAGAACTTGCCGACTATCACCAGTCCCGCGTGCATCTCTCAAAAATAAGCACCGAACGTTCGGTCGAGATAATCCGTCAGGCGAAAGCACAGGGAATAAAAGTGAGCTGCGATGTGGCAGTGATGAATCTGGTGCTGACAGATGAGACCATCATGGACTTCGATTCCAACCTCAAGCTGACACCACCCCTTCGTCAGGCCAATGATGTTAAAGCGCTTTGGGAAGGGTTAATGGACGGAACAATAGATTGTATTTGCAGCGATCACCACCCTCAGGAAACTGAGCACAAGGCGGTCGAATTTGAATATGCCTCTTATGGCGCTATCACCTTGCAAATAGCCTTCAGTCTGGCCGTTGAAGGACGCAATCGATTTTACCCTTCCATGAGCGACGAAATACTAATTTCCAAATTCAATACTTCTGCAGCAGAAGTACTTAAGATTGATATTCCGGTTGTAGCAGAAGGCAGCGAAGCTTGTCTAACCATCATTAATCCACACCAGCAGACTATCCTCGGCAAGCGCAACAATCACTCAAAATCCGAAAACACCTATTACCTTGATAAGCCATTGCCATACAGCATCGAGGCAACCATTATCGGCAAAAACTGTCTTTTTAACAAAAGATGATACATCAGAAACATCTTCCATATACATTTGAAGTATGACAAACCAAAACATCATCGACACAGAAACAAACCTGAAAAAGTCTTCTCCTTTTAACACT
>CAZRKA010000026.1:0-24452 GCA_964600345.1 uncultured Chitinophaga sp.
TTCTGGTGAAGCCCACCACTTACATGAACCTGAGCGGAAAAGCGGTTAAATATTACATGGACCTGTACAAATGTAGCCCGGAAGACATTTTGGTTGTAACCGACGATCTTGCACTCGACGAAGGAGTGATCAGAATTCGTCTCAAAGGCAGCCATGGCGGTCATAACGGTCTGAGGAATATTGAGGAAACAATTTTGACACGCGACTATCCGAGAATACGTTTTGGAATAGGCAATCAATTCGACAAACACCGACAGATAGATTTTGTGCTAGGAAAATGGAAGGCTGAAGAACAGGCTCTCATCAAAGAAAAAATCTCCAAAACTGCCGAAGCGATACAAAGTTATCTTCTGGAAGGCCCGTCTCAGGCCATGACAAAATACAATGGATAAAAGCATTTACACACATACGGAAAATTTTGCGGTAAGAGATTACGAACTCGACCTTCAGGGGATAGTTAACAATTCGGTATACCTCAATTATCTGGAACATGCCCGCCACGAGTTCCTTAAACATCACGGTCTCGATTTCAATCAGTTGCATCTCGAAGGATATGATGCGGTTGTTGTAAGATCAGAAATTGACTACAAACGCGCACTGAAAAGCGGCGATATTTTTATAGTTAAAACCGGTGTTGAAAGAGAAGGTCGTCTTAAAATTATTTTTAATCAACAGATTATCAGAACCGACGACGAAGCTGTCATTCTGGATGCCCGTATTTTTGCGGCCTGTATACATAAAAACAGGCCTGTTGAACCTCTGCTGATTCTTGAAAAACTGAAACTTCTCTGAAAGATTCCGGTTTAATTTTAACACCCGGCTGCTTAATAAAAACGCGAATATTTTTTGCATATAAATTAAATCCGAAAACCAAGCCGTTTTTCTGATATTATACCTATTTTTGCGACCGTTATTTTTAAAACATTAAAAAAATGTTATTGCAAACAGTAGATAACGGACTTGTGGGATATCTTCCGATTGTTTTCATGTTCATTGCGGCACTTGGATTTGTGGCTACAACTATGATTGTCACACATATTCTCGGGCCAAAACAGAAAACCGAAGTAAAATCAGACGCATTCGAATGCGGAATCGAATCCAAAGGAGACGCCCGTTCACCTTTTTCCATAAAATATTTTCTGATTGCCATTCTGTTTGTCTTGTTTGATGTTGAAGTGATATTTATGTATCCCTGGGCTGTAAATTTTAAAGAGCTGGGAGTACTTGGACTTATAGAAATGTTCATGTTTATGGGCTTTCTTGTTCTTGGATTAATTTATATTATCCGCAAAGGAGCACTTACCTGGGAAAAATAATCATCAAGCCTACTATCTTAATCAATTAAAATGAGCATAGACATCAATCCTGATAACAAACCGGAAGGCGTTGAAGGAGCAGGTTTTTTTGCCACCTCACTCGAGAAGGTTGTCGGACTGGCCAGAGCTAATTCACTTTGGCCACTGCCTTTTGCAACTTCTTGCTGCGGTATTGAATTTATGGCCACAATGGCCTCTCACTATGATCTGGCCCGATTCGGATCAGAAAGGTTGAGTTTCTCGCCGCGTCAGGCTGATCTGCTGATGGTTATGGGCACCATTTCAAAAAAAATGGGTCCGGTTTTACGACAGGTATACGAGCAGATGGCCGAACCGAAATGGGTCTTGAGCATGGGAGCCTGTGCAAGCAGTGGCGGCATATTTGACACTTACAGTGTACTGCAGGGAATAGACCGCATTATACCGGTGGACGTGTATATACCGGGTTGCCCGCCGCGTCCGGAACAGGTACTCGACGGCATTCTGAAAATTCAGGAACTGACAAAATCTGAAAGTATAAGAAGAAGGGATACACCCGAATACAAAGCTCTGCTGGCTCAATACGGATTATAAGAAATGGACGTTAAACAACTCAGCGAATCAATAGAACAAAAGCTCAGATCACTTCCGGGCGCACAAGTTCATAAAACGGAAATTTCCTATGATTTTCCGGTATTTATAATTGGAAAAGAAACACTGATAGAAACCCTCAGATATCTTAAAGAAGTTGAGGGCTTTAATTTTCTGACCACCCTTTGCGGCATACACAATCCTGACAACACAGACAAAGAATTCTGCATGATGTATCAGCTCCACAAACTCGAAAGCAACGAGCGCATCAGAATTAAAACTGAAATGAAAAAAAACGACCTGCAGGTGCCTAGTTTAACGGGGCTGTGGCCGGCAGCTAACTGGATGGAAAGACAGGAATACGATTTCTTTGGATTCGAATTTACCGGTCATCCCGATTTGCGGCGCATACTCAATATGGACGAAATGAATTACTTCCCCATGCGCAAGGAATATCCGCTGGAAGATGGTTCGAGAGACGATAAAAACGATAAAATGTTCGGCAGATAAAACATGAACGAAATCAGACATACAGAAAATAAGGAACCTGTTAAAGAATACAATATTCTGAATCTTGGGCCTACCCACCCTGCCACACATGGTATTTTTCAGAATGTGCTGAAAATGGATGGTGAAATGGTTATGGAAGCCGAACCAACTATCGGTTACATACACCGCGCATTCGAAAAACTGGCCGAACACCGTCCTTATAATCAGATTGCACCGATCACAGACAGACTTAATTACTGTTCTTCGCCCATTAATAACATGGGCTGGCATATGACTGTCGAAAAACTGATACAATGCGAGGTACCCAAACGCGCAGAATACATGCGTGTCATCATCATGGAACTCGCCCGGATTGCCGACCATATCATCTGCACAACGATTATCGGACAGGATACCGGTGCTACCACCGGGTTTCTCTATTTTTTCCAGATGCGAGAAAAAGTTTACGAAATTTACGAAGAAGTATGCGGTGCCCGTCTTACTACCAATATCGGCAGAGTTGGCGGCATGGAAAGAGATTTTTCGCCGGTAGCTTTTGCAAAACTTAAAACTTTTTTGAAAGAATTTCCGGTTTATCTCAGAGAATTTCAAAGCCTGATTGAAAGAAACAGAATATTCATGGACCGCACAATAGATTGCGGACCAATCAGTAAGGAGAGAGCCCTGGCCTATGGTTTTACCGGACCAAATCTGAGAGCAGCAGGTGTTGATTACGATGTCAGAGTTGCAAATCCATACTGCAGTTATCAGGATTTCAACTTCAGTATTCCGATTGGTCAAAAAGGTGATACTTACGATCGCTTTATGGTGAGAATACAGGAAATGTGGGAAAGCATTGCGATAATTAAACAGGCTCTGGATGGTTTACCCGAAGGATCCATACATGCCGATGTACCTGAATTCTACCTGCCCGAGAAACAGGATGTTTACAGTAAAATGGAAGCACTCATCTACCATTTCAAAATTGTGATGGGAGAAATGGATATTCCTAAAGGCGAAGTTTACCACGCTGTAGAAGGCGGTAACGGCGAACTCGGATATTATCTTATCAGCGATGGTGGCAGAACACCATACCGCCTGCATTTCCGCAGACCCTGTTTCATCTATTATCAGGCTTACCCCGAGATGATAACCGGCGGATTGCTGAGTGATGCCATTCTCACCATGAGCAGTATGAATGTCATTGCAGGAGAACTTGACGCTTAAATAAATTGAAGATAAATGTCACAAACAGAAGAGATAAGATTCCGGGAAGAAACACTGCAGCTTATAGCTAAACTGGTTAAAAGGTATCCGGAAGGAAAGCATAAATCTGCCCTGATTCCGGTATTACACATAGCACAGTCTGAATTTGACGGATGGCTTAGTCCGGCTACTATGGCCCTGGTTGCCAGAACACTCGGTCTTCAGGAAATTGAAGTATACGAAACAGCCTCATTTTACAGTATGTTTAACCTCAAACCGGTTGGCAAATGTCTGATTGAAGTTTGCCGAACCAGCAGTTGCTGGCTGTGCGGAGCGGAAGACATTATTGAACATATTGAAAACAAACTGGGTATTCGGGTTGGTGAAACCACACCCGATGGCACATTTACTCTGAAAGCTGTCGAGTGTCTCGGAAGCTGCGGAACAGCACCAATGATGCAGGTAGGAGCAGATTATTACGAAAATCTGAGCCCTGATAAAGTAGACAAGTTACTTGACGAGTTTAAAAATTCGGGTAAAGAAAGCAGATACTGTTAAGCGAAATGAGCAGGAAATTACTACTAAAAAACGATCATGTTAATGGTATCAGAAACTTTGATACCTATAAAGCGAACGGCGGCTACTCAGTGCTTGAAAAAACACTGGCCTCCATGAGTCCTGATGCCGTACTCGAAGAAGTTAAGACATCAGGTTTGAGAGGAAGAGGCGGTGCCGGTTTTCCGACCGGGCTCAAATGGAGCTTCCTGGCCAAGCCTGAGGGTGTGCCCCGCTATCTCGTTTGCAATGCAGACGAAAGTGAACCCGGAACATTCAAAGACCGGTATCTGATGGAACGCATACCTCACCTGTTGGTTGAAGGCATGATACTGTCTGCCTATGCACTCGGAGCAAACACTTCCTACATCTATATACGCGGTGAATATTTCTATATTGCCCGTATACTGGAACAGGCAATTGATGAAGCCATTCAGGCCGGCTTACTTGGCGAAAATATACTGGGCTCGGGTTTCAGTCATAACATGTTTGTGCAGGTTGGAGCAGGCGCTTATATCTGCGGTGAAGAAACAGCACTTCTCGAAAGCCTGGAAGGCAAACGCGGAAATCCAAGAATCAAACCACCCTTCCCAGCTGTGGCAGGACTTTACGGCTGCCCTACAGTGGTAAACAATGTTGAGACGATTGCTGCTGTGGTACCCATACTCGAAATGGGAGGGGCAGCTTATGCCGGTATTGGTATCGGAAAAAGCACAGGAACAAAACTTATCTCTGCCTCAGGTCACATCAACAAACCAGGTGTTTACGAAATTGAACTCGGACTTCCTGTTGAAGAGTTTATTTATTCGCAGGATTACTGCGGCGGTATAAAAGGCGGAAGAGAACTCAAGGCTGTAGTGGCAGGTGGCTCTTCGGTGCCAATACTCCCCAAAGAACTGATAATTAAAACCGCGGCCGGCGAACCGCGACTGATGAGTTACGAAAGCCTTGGTGAAGGTGGTTTTGTAAGCGGCACCATGCTGGGATCAGGAGGATTTATCGTCATGGATGAAGACAGCAGTATTGTAAAAAACCTATATACTTTTGCCAGATTCTACCACCATGAAAGTTGCGGACAATGCAGCCCTTGTCGTGAAGGTACAGGCTGGATGGAAAAGATACTTTACAAAATACTTGCCGGACACGGAACTCTCAAAGACATAGACCTTCTTTGGGATATACAAAGTAAAATTGAAGGCAAAACGATTTGCCCTCTCGGCGAGGCAGCCGCATGGCCCGTGGCATCTGCCATCAGACATTTCCGCTCTGAATTTGAAGCCTATGTGTCGAATCCCGACAGTATTAAAGACATCAAACATTATTACAGGCTGGAAGAAGTAAAAGCATAGAAACAGCGAACGTTAAAGTAAAAGAGAATCAATACAGGAAAAGAAAAGTAGTTCAACAGCAATACTAAGAATGGTAAAATTAACAATTGACGATATCCCGGTAGAAGTGCCCGAAGGCACTACCATACTGCAGGCTGCGCGCAGCATTGGTGGAGATGTTGTTCCGCCGGCAATGTGTTATTACAGCAAATTAAAAACCAGCGGGGGTTATTGCAGGACCTGTATTGTTAAAGTTGAACAGGGTTCTGAAAAAGATCCCCGGCCAATTCCTAAGCCTGTTGCTTCATGCCGTACAACTGTTGCCGAAGGTATGGTGGTACGCAATATTACATCGCCCGAAAATCTGGAAGCACGTGCCGGTGTGGTAGAATTTTTACTGCTTAACCACCCGCTCGATTGTCCGGTATGCGATCAGGCAGGCGAGTGTCACCTGCAGGATTTGAGTTATGAAAACGGCAAGGAAGAAACCCGTTACGAATTCGAACGCAGAGAATTTGAACCAATTGATATCGGAGAAACCATTAAGCTCCACATGAACCGCTGTATTCTTTGTTACCGCTGTGTAAAAGTTGCCGATCAGATCACAGACGGACGCTGCCATGGTGTTATAAACAGAGGTGAAGCTGCAGAAATTTCAACTTATATCGAAAAAGCAATCGACAACGATTTCTCGGGTAATATGATAGATGTTTGTCCGGTAGGTGCTCTGACCGACAAGACTTTCCGTTTTAAAAGCAGGGTCTGGTATACAAAACCTCTCGATGCTCACCGCAACTGCGACAAGTGCTGCGGCAAGGTAAGACTCTGGAATCAGGGCGATGAGGTACTGAGAGT
Source organism: uncultured Chitinophaga sp. (assembly GCA_964600345.1). GTDB lineage: Bacteria > Bacteroidota > Bacteroidia > NS11-12g > UBA955 > JABMMZ01. Next base: position 6,320 of record CAZRKA010000026.1, read on the forward strand.
AACGGCAAGAAAAGATTTCTGGGGAGAGGTAGAAGACAATGATGACGGAAGCACAGCATGGATATGCAATACCTGCCGTTTTGAAATGAAAGACATGAAGAACTGGGTTATCGAAGGGCCATCTGAAATCAGCAGACATTCGGTTATTTCTGCCAATCACTACGAAGAACTTCATCACATTAAAAAAGATACTTTAAAAATGCTCGGCGCTAAACCACACGGAATAAAAGTTGAACCGGGGAGCGGCGCTTTAGACCCCAATAACCAATAATACAAACAAAAAATGGATCCGCTGATCTTTAAATTAATACTTGTACTCGTGGTTTTTGGAATCACACTGCTGATTGCTACCTATTCTACCTATGCCGAAAGAAAGGTCGCGGCTGTGATGCAGGACAGAATCGGCCCAGACAGAGCCGGTCCTTTTGGCTTGCTGCAACCGCTCGCTGATGCACTGAAAATGTTTATGAAGGAAGAACTGATTCCTTCAATGTCAAACAAGTGGTTGTTCATACTCGGACCATGTATAGCCATGCTTACCGCCTGCATGACCGGTGTAGTTATACCCTGGGGCGGTCCGATAACAATCGGAGGACAGACCTTCGATCTGCAGATAGTAGATCTCAACGTCGGCATACTGTATTTATTCGGAATTGTATCACTGGGCGTATACGGTATCATGATTGGTGGCTGGGCTTCCAACAACAAATTTTCACTGCTTGGAGCCATCAGGGCATCCTCACAGATGATCAGTTACGAAATAGCAATGGGACTTGCCATCATTGCACTCGTGATGACTACAGGTACATTGAGCCTTAAAGAAATTGTGGCACAGCAGGATGCAGGCTTAGCCAACATCGTTTACCAGCCGCTTGGATTCCTGATATTTCTGATTTGTGCATTTGCAGAAACAAACAGAGCACCTTTTGATTTACCCGAGTGCGAAACCGAACTGATAGGCGGTTATCACACAGAATACTCATCAATGAAGCTGGGATTTTATCTGTTTGCCGAATATATCAATATGTTCATTTCCTCGGCTGTTATTGTATCTTTTTATTTCGGCGGTTATAATTTCCCTTTCCAGGATTTACTCGGGCTTGAAGGCAACTGGTTGAGCATTATCCAAACAGTATTCTTCTTCGCAAAAGTGCTGTTCTTTGTGTTTTTCTTTATGTGGGTAAGGTGGACTATCCCGAGATTCAGATACGATCAGTTGATGCATCTTGGATGGAAAGTCCTCTTGCCGCTGGCACTGCTCAATATATTTATAACCGGTTTGGTAATGTGGGGACTTGGAAGTTTATAAAACATTAAGGACTAAAAAGAAATTATGCTGACAAACAGAAGCAAACAGGTAGTTAAAAGAGAAATGACATGGCTGGAGAGGGCTTACCTGCCGGCAATATTCAGTGGTATGCTTATTACCCTGAAGCATATATTCATGAAAAAAGCTACGGTGAAATACCCGGAGCAGAAACGCGAATTTGCCCCGGTATACCGCGGTCAGCATGTATTGAAAAGAGATGAGGCGGGAGCCGAGAGATGCACCGCATGCGGACTTTGTGCAGTTGCCTGCCCCGCAGAAGCCATCACGATGGTAGCCGCAGAACGCAAAAAAGGTGAAGAAAATCTTTACAGAGAAGAGAAATATGCAAGTGTCTACGAAATAAATATGCTGAGGTGCATATTCTGCGGATTGTGTGAAGAAGCCTGCCCCAAGGAGGCAATTTTCCTGACAGACAGAATAGTCCCCAGTACTTTTAAAAGGGATGAATTTATTTACGGAAAAGATAAACTTGTTGAACCCAAAGACCATCCGGTAGATATCAGCAAAAGACAAACTCCCGCAGTGGCAGAGTTCAAAAAAGACAAAAAACACAAGCACAACCGTACCTTCCTCGATAAACTGCTTAAACCGGCAGCTCGTCATTAAACAGTGGATAAAAGCAATAATAATCAGCAAACAATTACACGTAATTCGCAGAAAAATAAATGAGTCTTTCACAATATATATTCTGGTTCCTTTCCTTCGTGGCAGTAATCAGCGGCTTGCTGGTTGTGTTCTCGAGAAAACCGGTAAACAGCGTGCTGAATCTTATCATCACCTTTTTTGCCATAGCCGGACATTATTTATTATTAAATGCACAATTTCTGGCTGCCGTTCATATCATCGTTTATGCCGGAGCCATTATGGTGCTCTTCCTCTACGTGATTATGATGCTGAACCAGAACAGCGATACAGAACCAATGAAGAAAAGATACCTTGGTTTTATTTCGGTGATTGCAGCCGGTTTAATGCTGCTGACAATTGTCGCTGCAGTGAGAGACTCAGAGCTGCCTGAAGCAAGCATACCTGTTGCAGGAACCGGCTCCATCGAAAGACTGGGCAAGGTATTGTTTAATGAGTATCTTCTTCCTTTCGAAGTATCATCCATTTTGTTCCTCGCCGCAATGGTCGGAGCAGTTTATCTTTCTAAAAACAAACTTCAGTCGTAATGCCATCAATATTCGGAATACCTGTCAATTACTACATCATACTTAGCACTTTCCTGTTTTGCATAGGCGCACTGGGGGTTATGATCAGGCGCAACGCCATCATCATTTTCATGTGTGTTGAGCTAATGCTGAATGCCGTCAATCTGCTGCTTGTAGCATTCTCGGCGTATTTTGGCGACCCGAATGCACAGGTATTCGTTTTCTTTATAATGGCTGTTGCAGCCGCTGAGGTGGCAGTTGGTCTGGCAATTCTGATCATGATATTCAGAAACTCCGGAACCTCAGACACAGAAGTACTCACAAAATTAAAATGGTAAAAGCAAGCAGAAATTACGGTATATAATCAAGAATGGAACAACTCGTTAAACTAATTCCCTTATTCCCGCTGATAAGTTTTGCCATTATCGGCCTCTTGAACAGGAAACTGACCAAAAAACATACAGCGGTATTTGCCTGTGTTGGGGTTCTGATCAGTTTCATTGATTCTGTTTTGATTTTTTATTCGCAGTCTCAGTTCTACCATCCGGTAGAAGTACAAATATTTGACTGGATAGTAGCCGGCGATTTCCATGTTGCTTTTTCGTTTTTCGCCGATCCGCTATCCTCTGTTTTCCTGATGGTGATTACCGGTGTTGGCTTTCTGATTCACGTTTTCTCAGTTGGTTATATGAAAGACGACGATGGATTCAGAAGATTTTTTGCCTATCTCAACCTGTTCATTTTCTTCATGCTGGTTCTGGTACTCGGAAATAATTTTCTGGTGATGTTCATCGGCTGGGAAGGTGTAGGATTTTGCTCTTTCATGCTTATTGGTTTCTGGTTCAAGGAAAGTAAAAATAACGATGCCGCTAAAAAGGCCTTTGTCATGAACCGTATCGGCGACCTGGGTTTTCTGATTGCAATGTGCCTTATTTTTATTCACTTCGGCAGCCTTAATTACACTTCGCTTTTCAAACCGGGATTTATCGCTTCATCCGGAACAGATACATCAACCTTATCCCTCATTACATTATGTCTCTTTATCGGTGCCATGGGTAAAAGTGCACAAATACCGCTTTACACCTGGTTGCCCGACGCCATGGCAGGACCAACACCCGTTTCCGCTCTGATACATGCGGCTACCATGGTAACTGCCGGTATTTACATGGTTGCCCGTACCAATATCATGTTTTCGCTTACACCTGCTACCATGGATTTTGTAGCAGTTATCGGTGCCGCCACTGCCCTGCTTGGTGCACTTATAGGATTATTCCAGAATGACATTAAAAAAGTGCTGGCTTATTCAACCGTTTCACAACTGGGTTTGATGTTCCTTGCTCTCGGTGTTGGTGCATATACCGCTGCAGTATTTCATGTCGTGACACATGCATTTTTTAAAGCCCTGTTATTCCTTGGTTCGGGCAGTGTCATTCACGCAATGAGCGGCGAACAGGATATCAGAAATATGGGTGGTCTCAAAAAACATCTGCCCCTTACCTATGCCACATTCCTTACCGGCACCATTGCCATTTCAGGCATTCCTCCCCTTGCAGGTTTCTTCAGCAAAGACCAGATTTTGAGTGAGGTTTTTGCCCATAATAAAATACTGTTTATTGTTGGTTTACTGGTGTCACTTATGACCGCATTTTATATGTTCAGATTGCTTTACCTGACATTTCACGGAAAATTCAGAGGCAGTGCCGACCAGGAACACCATTTGCACGAGTCGCCTGCCAATATGACGATACCGCTGATTGTGCTTGCAATTTGTTCAGTAATTGCCGGATTTATCGGATTTCCACATGCCCTTGGCGAGAGAATAGGCATACACAACTTATTTGAGTCATTCCTTAAACCTGTATTGGGTAGCAGCAATAGTCACATAAGTCTGTCTGAAGAACTTATGCTGATGGGTATCACAACAGTATTGATAATTGCCGTCATTTTATACGCCAGACACCTCTTTATAAAACGCGGATATGTACCTGAAAGTGATGAAAAAACCTCGGGGATATTCAGAAAAACAGCTTACGCCCGTTTCTATGTGGACGAGTTCTACAACCGGATTATCACTCAACCTATCGACAAATTTTCAGATTTTCTGCATAAGCGATTTGACACGGGAATTGTGGATGGTGTTGTCAGAGGCATTGGAAGCATCAGCAATATGGGTGCGCAAAAAATCAGACTTTTACAAAGCGGAAATACCGGTTATTATGCCATAGCCTTCGTTTTTGCAATTTTATTACTGTTTTTAATATTGATATAGATATAAATGCTGACCCTATTACTCATATTGATTCCATTCTTCGGTGCAATACTGCTGTTTCTTTTCGGAAGCAGACAAACCAGAACAATGGCAATCGCCATATCGCTGATCGAGTTCTTACTGACCCTTTATGTACTGTTTTTACAGCAAAGCGGGCACACAGAAATGTTGAGCATGAATGTGCCCTGGATCAATGCACTCGGAATATCTTTTCATATTGCTATGGATGGTATCAGTATTCTGATGGTATTGCTTTGCAATGCCCTTGTGCCGCTGATTGTTTATGCCTCCTTCAATAAAATCTACAACAATTACCACACCCTGTATGCCATGATGCTGCTGATGCAAAGTGCCATAGTCGGTTCTTTTGTGGCAATGGATGGGTTTCTGTTTTATCTTTTCTGGGAAATTTCACTGTTGCCGATATTCTTTATTATACTGATGTGGGGCGGAGAAAACCGTCAGAAAATTACTTTCAAATTTTTTATTTACACATTGCTGGGGAGTTTATTCATGCTGCTGGCATTGATTTATGTTTACCTGCATACCCCCGAAAGAAGTTTCGACATCCAGGCACTATACAAAGCCGGACGCGCATTACCTGTAGAGACTCAGGGACTGGTAATGGCTGCATTTTTTCTCGCATTTGCAATCAAGATGCCGATTTTCCCTTTCCATACCTGGCAGCCCGATACATATTACACCTCGCCTACTCCGGGTGTCATGATGTTGTCCGGAATAATGTCGAAAATGGCGACCTACGGCATGATACGCTGGGTACTGCCTCTGGTGCCGCTCGGTATGCAAACTTACGGACACATTCCAATGATACTTGCCGTGCTCAGTATCATATACGCTTCACTTATTTCAATTGTACAGAAAGACTACAAGTACCTGATTGCATACGCTTCCATAGCACACGTAGGACTAATAGCTGCCGGAATTGTGGCCGCTAATTCACAAAGTCTGCAGGGCGCTATGATGGAGATGATAAGTCACGGAATAAATACCGTTGGATTGTTCTTTGTATACGACATTATCGTTATCCGGACCGGTACATCCGAAATGAAAAAACTCGGAGGTATCCGCGGAATAGATTCGCGTTTTGCCTTTATGTTTTTCATCATAATTCTCAGTGTGGTTGCGCTTCCTTTTACCAACGGATTTGTAGGCGAATTCCTGCTGATACTCGGCATATTCGAATATAACCAGATAGCGGCTTCGGTAGCAGGTCTTAGCATTATTCTCGGTGTTATATATATGTTCCGTTCTTTCCAGACCATGATGCTTGGCGAAACAAATGCCCTGACACTTAATCTCCCGAAAATGGAAAAGCAGGAAACCATCACACTTTTCATCATTATTATTCTGATTATAGGTCTGGGTGTTTACCCTAAACCTGTACTCGAAATCACAGAACCTTCCATACAACAACTGCTTCAAAGTATTAAATGAAAGAACTCTTATTATTATCCGGACTTGGCGTTTTGTCTCTGATTGCTGGTTTGCTGAGAAGCAGAAAATACTTCATTGTACCGGTCCTTGCAGGTCTCCTGCTGAATATTGCATTTTGCATCATGGACTGGAACAATCAGGAAGATGTATTCGGAATGCTTATACTCGATAATTTCGCTCTCGCATTTCTTGCAGTGAGTTCGTTTATAGCCTTTCTCTGGTTCATAGTCTCGGCAGCATATTTTAAAAATGACGAGAGCTTCTCCGACCACTACGCCATGGTGCTTTTCTCCATGTGCGGTGGACTCATACTCGTTTCTTTCAGCCACATGGTGATGCTATTTCTCGGCATAGAAATATTATCAATACCCCTCTTTGTTCTTGCGGGAAGTCATAAAACCAGATTACAATCTAACGAAGCCGCATTCAAATATTTTCTCCTTGGTGCATTCGCATCTGCATTTCTCTTATTTGGTATCGCCCTCTTGTACGGTTCCAGCGGACATTTCGACAATGCCGGCATTGCCGCATTTCTGAATCTCAGTAAAATTTCGCCTATGACTATAGCCGGCATCATACTGATGATGGGTGCCATGGCTTTCAAAGTTTCTGCAGCTCCTTTTCATTTATGGGCACCCGATGTCTATCAGGGTTCACCTACCATGATTACCATGTTTATGGCAACCTATGTGAAAACTGTCGCTTTCGCAGGATTCTTCAGGTTGTTCTTCATTACTTTCATGCCAGTCAGGTCGGAATACGCCATGCTGTTTGCAATTATAGCAGCTGCCACCATGCTGATTGCCAATATCAGTGCAACAGTGCAGGACAATGTAAAACGCATGCTGGCTTATTCAAGTATATCACATGCCGGTTTTATGTCTATCACCCTCCTATGCATGAATAACAATTCGGCGGGAATTCTTTTATATTACACACTTGTATACAGTACCTCCAGTATTATAGCTTTCACCGCATTCAAACTGGTAAAACAAAACAGCAATGAAGAAGAAAGCTTTGGTGCTTTCAAAGGACTCATAAGAAGGAACAGAACGCTTGCTGCCATGCTGGCATTCGGTCTGCTGTCTATGTCAGGAATACCGCCACTGGCAGGGTTCATGGCCAAATACCTCGTGTTCACAGCGGCGATAGACAATGGTTATTTCTGGGTAGCTCTGCTCGGAATCATCGCTTCTCTTTTTGCAGTATATTATTATTTCAGACTGATATTGAAAATGTTCGGATCAGCCCCTGAATATCCCGAATTCATAGTTCCGGCTTATCAGAAATATGTTCTTCTGTTTTGTACTATTGCATTGTTAGTACTGATCATCATTCCGGGCAGCATCATAAATCTGATCTGATTTTACATCCAGAGGATATTGACTATCCCTGCTACGAGCAGGAATTTGTAAATTGTGTTGACCGATTTGTACCGGGAATGCTGCAGCAGGTAAATATTCAAAATCAGGCAGAGCAAAACCGCAAGAATAAAGAAATTTCTCGGCAATAAACCATCGTGCAGAAGTATGCCCAGACCACCTAAAAAAGAGAGTACCATTACAAACACCGAGAAAGCTTTTGCTTTATCCATTCCAATAGTAACAGGGAGTGATTGAATGTTCAACGCCATATCGCCGTTGAAATTGATAAACTGTTTGACCAGTTCGCGGCTGTACACTAAACTGATATAAAATGCTCCGTAAATAAATATATATGGGTAAAATCTGGAGTAATGCAGCAATACGGCAAAAAAACAGGCAATGCTAAGCACGGATGCTGCAAGTTCCTTAATAAATGGCAGTCGCTGCAGTTTGTGCGAATAAACCCAGAGCGAGGCGATAAAAACACTGAAAAACAATCCTATTTTCCATGAAGCGGCAAAAGCTACCAGCAGACTTATAATATTGAAAAGCAAATAAAAGTTCAGGGTGCTTTGCTTGCTTATCCATTTGTTAAAAAGGGTGGCTTCGGGCCTGTTGATCAAATCCTTTTCAAAATCGTAAAAGTTATTGATGATGAATCCGGCTCCAATACTGAAAACAGATGCAATCACTATAGCGTGAAGTTTTAAATCTCCCAGAAGCAGAAACAGCGTCCTGTCCATATCTTTCATCAATACATAGGCGGAAAGATATTGGGCAAATACAGTCAGTACTATGTTGTACCACCTGACAATTGAAAGAAGGGCAATTAATTTAATGGCGATTGGCTTGGCGACAGAAGATTGCGTTGAGCCCTTCATAAGCGGCTCAGAATTTATATATCACCTGAAGGTGTTGATTTTTGAGCTTCTCGGCAGCCGCTTCGTAATCCTGGGTAAATCCGAGTATGAATCCGCCGCCACCACTTCCGCAAAGTTTCAGATAATAGGAATTGCTGTCAATACCGTCTTTCCAGAGCTTTTTATAATTATCCGGAATCATGGGACTGAAATTATCGTATACCAGTTGTGAGAGTTGTTTGAGAGAATGGAACAACGGTTTGAAATCTCTTTTCAGGAAGGCATCAATACACTCGTCGTTATACTTTTTAAACTGATGCTTAATCAAATGCCTGAAACCTTCCTGCTTGCATTTTTCAAGAAAGATGGATACCATATTTTGAGTCTGACCGGGAATACCGCTGTCCATCAGAAAAATTGCACCTTTGCCATTTTCGTCGGGACTTGGCAGACCGACAGTGTCTAAATTTGTTTTGGAGCGAATGAGAACCGGCAGATTTAGATAGCATATCAGCGGATCGAGGCCTGAACTTTTACCGTGGAAAAACGACTCCAGTTTACTGAATATTTGTTTCAGCTTAAGAATACCGTCTCCTTTCTGACTCTGCTGAATGGTAATCTTATCGGTCGAATAGGCATCATAAAGAGATGCCACCAGTGCGCCGCTGCTTCCGACACCGAATCCCTGAGGAATACTGCTGTCGAAATATAAACCTTTATCTATATCCTGCAGTAGTCTGTCGAGGTCGAATTTGCAAGGCAGTTCACCACCCGATTCCGTTTCTCTCAGATAATTGTAAAAAGCGCGGATATCGCTGTTGGATTGAACGGCAAAGTCGTTGCCGTTGTTACCAAGCTTTAGAGCTCCGTTAAACTTGTTGTAGGGAATGGAAAGCCCCATCGAATCCTCAATGATACCGTATTCACCGAATAAGAGTATCTTGGCGTAATAGAGCGATTCTTTTAATTTCATTATTATAGTTGTTCCGGACCCTTGCCTACGGCGTTGCAAAAATACGATTGATTTTGGCAAAATCCTATTAATTCGTTCTTCACAAATTCCTGAACCTGTTTGTTTTCCTGCTCAGGATTGAGCAAATGAACGTTGGCTCCTGCATCCAGGGTAAATAACAAATTTGTTCCGCTTTGGTTTCTGAAATCGATTATTTTTTCTATAACAGACAGAGTATCAGGCTTCATTAATATAAATGGCTGAGGCGAACTCATCATTAATGCATGCAGCATCAGGGCTTCCGCTTCGACTAAGGCGGCGAAATCTTTTAAATCACCCCCTTTTAAAATATCGAGCAGTCTGCCTGTATTATCGTTAGCCGTTTTGTATCTGGCATTGGCAAACGGATGCTCGTTGAGCAGAGCATGTCCTGCAGTGCTCGATACGGATTTGCGGCCGGCCTCAATAATCAGTATAGTGTCCTTAAATGTCCTGAATACCGGATCCACCAGATGGTCTATGTTTACGGCATATTCATCACTACTCTCCTGAACAAAATCAGTTTTGCCCCATAAATTGTAACCTCCGTATACACTTCTGCAAGCAGAACCGGAACCCATTCTCGACCAGTAAGATGCCCTGCGGTAAAAATCGTCTGACTCTTTGCCGTTGATTTCAGCATCGAGCGTACACAAACACAATGACAAAGCGCTGTAAGCAGATGCAGAAGAGGCTATCCCGCTGCTGTGAGGAAAAGTGTTGACCGAATCTATATCGAGATGAAAACTCTTCAGCCAGGTAAATTCATGCGAAGCTTTTTCCAGAAATCCTGCTATCCTTATTTCGAATTCCGGATTGTGTTTTCCGTCAAAATTAAATTTAAGACTTATTCCACTGCCTTCATTTCTTTTTACGGCTTTTATGGTGGTTTCACTTACCGCCTGATCGAGTGTAAAACTGATTGAAGGATTGGCGGGCAACTGAACGCCGCGTTTACCCCAGTACTTAACAAGTGCAATATTGGACGGACTGCGCCATGCGGCCATTGCTGTATCTCTTACCTGTGACATTATTTTATCAAATCATTGAACGGATATATTCTCTTATATCCTTTGTTTTTAAAATAGCTCTCGCAGTTTTCACCGCAGGCCAGAATATAATCGCCTCCCCATGCACCCAGACTTTTGATGCTTCCGTTGAAATCGCCGAACAAATCCTGTTTAACAGTCGGCAGTCCAAGAATCTGAGACATTTCATTTTCTGCCAGTTCGAGCAGCAGGCAAAATTCGAAATAATCGTCGTTGACACTTATAAGCTTGCTGATTCTGGATATCTGGGCTATCTGAGCCTGTGTCATTGTGAATTTTTGCGCGGCTATCTGAGCTCTGCTGTTTTGTTTTTTGTTGAGATGCACCAGAAAAAGTTTTTCGCGGAATGGTTTATTCCAATCCACAATTTCAATTTTGGGATCAGAACCGTTCATGGTGTATAGCAATGCTTTACCTTCGGCCGCAACCGCCACATCAAATCCACTCCCTTTAAACGCATTGAAATGAAGTGAAAACGGGTTTATTCCCGCCCATTGCGCAATATTATTGGTAAGTGTCGAACTGCTTCCCAGTCCTTCATCCAGATCGAATTCAAGCGCTGTTTCAACACTGATATTGTGTTCACCTTTAAGAAAACCGGGATTCAATGTCCCGGCATTGATCAGAAAGCGAAGTAATTGAATAGCAGCCATTGCATCTGTGCTGTATTCGGTAATCAGGTCGGGAAGGCTAAAACCTGCTTCAAACCATATATGGCCGTTTTTATCGAATGCCTTCCATTCGAGTAAAGGGCGTTTGCTTTTTTCGCGCTCTTCAACCCTGAGAAACTGCCCTTTTTTCGCCGGCACTGCAAAAGCAGTGGCACCATGCAGCACTGCGTACTCACCGCAAATCATCAGTTTTCCGTGGCTGTAAAACTCCTGTTGATTCAATCCGACTGCTTTTTATTTACCTCGCTGACCTGTGGCACTGCTATACCCCTTATTTTACAAAAGATTTCGACAGCTGAACTGTAGCTTACAATTTTGTCTTTAAAATAGTCAACTATTCTGCTTTTTTCTTCCTCAGTAGCTTCAAGCTGATTGAGTATATTGAGGAGATGCATTTTCATGTGTCCCTTCTGAATACCGGATGTAACAAGAGATCTTAAAGCTGAAAAATTCTGAGCCAGTCCGACTACCGCTGCAATGCGCATCAGTTCTGCCGCACCCGGATTGCCCAGCATATTCATGGCGAGTTTTACCATGGGATGCAGATTGGTTAGTCCGCCTACAGTACCAAGCGCCAGAGGAATATCGAGTCTGAAAATCAGAGTATCGCCTACGATTTCGGCATGGGTAAGGCTTTTGTATTTTCCGCTTCTCGAAGCGTAAGTATGCGCACAGGCTTCGACAGCTCTGAAATCATTTCCTGTTGCAATCACAACACTGTCGACGCCGTTCATTATCCCTTTGTTATGCGTGGTTGCCCTGTAGGTTTCAATTTCGGCAATGCGGACAGCACGGCAGAATTTTTCGGCAAATTCGCGCCCGTCCATATCGTTTCCCTCTGCCAGACTATCCAGTGTAGCCGAAACTTCGGCCCTCACCAGGCAATTAGGTGTGTAATTGCTCAATATACACATCACTATCTGAACCTGTTTTTCCGATTCGCTGAATGCGCTGCTTAAGGAAATTTCACTCTTGAGAATGCGTGCAAACTCTTCGAGCACCGAATTGATAAAATTAGCACCCATACTGTCACAGGTATCAAATGTTGCCTGTATCTGGTAATAGCCTTTTTCATCCTTTGTTCTGTCAATCAGTTCTATGTTCAGTATACCTCCTCCGCGCGCCTGCATGTTGCGGGTGATATGGGCGGTATTTTCAAAGAATTTATGTTTGATTCCCGTAAAAAATGTTTTCAGTTTTTCGGGATTTTCACCCTCCCATATAAAATGGACATGACCGATTTTTTCGGTATCAATCACCGTAGTCCTGAATCCTCCCCTTTCCAGCCAGAAGTTGGCTGCCTTTGCTGCTGCTGCCACTACCGAACTTTCTTCAATGGCCATAGGAATGCAATACATTTTTCCGTCAATCAGAAAATTAGGCGCCACACCAAATGGAAGATAATAATTGCTGATGGTATTCTCTATGAATTCGTCGTGTAATTTTTGTACTGAAGCATCATTATGCCAGTAACTTTTTAAAAAGTCGACAGCATTTTCGTCGCCATTCAGATAATTCCTGACTATCCATTCAATCTTGGCTTCCTTGCTCAGTTTTGAGAATCCTTTTATACTTGGCATTATTGATTTTTTTTAAATAATTAATCCTGTTTCACAGTCAGATACTGGTAACAGGTCTGAAGTCCTTTCTTCTGCAATTCACAGTATTTTCTAAGTTGCTCATAGTCTTCGCCGGCGTGTTTAAGAAATGCTGATGCCTGAGCATAAACGGCATTGCATTTTGATTTCCTGAGCAGATAATAACCATCCAGATAATTTTTTATTCCTCCGCTGATGATGATGTTTTTACATACCACATCTGAACCTGCTTCACTGATGACTGCATTTGCAAATCCAAGCATTTCCCCGGCAGAGTGACCGATTCCGGTGAGCGGTTCCATAGCCTCTCTGATATTTACATCCTGTCTGTGCAATTCAAGCGTGGCAAAATTAGTCCCACCGTGTGCTCCGAACTCTATCGCTTCGATGGGAAGTGCCATTAACTCTTTGAACGAAGAAGGACCAAATCCCTGACCTACTTCTTTGACGATGATCTTCGCATCAACTGAATCCAGAATTCTTTTGATACTGTCTATCGGTGCTTTTTTGATTTTATCTCCCTCCGGTTGCAGCCATTCCTGAAGCGGGTTAACGTGAATGATAAGTCCGTCTGCTTCCAGGCGTTTTATCAGTTCGGCAACCCTGTCCACTTTTCCTGTTTCAATCAATTCTTCAATCTGCGCAATTCCCAGATTGGCGAATAATGGTCTGTCATATCCCAGATAAGGCCTTACATTAAAGTCGTTGAAATAGGCGTTGTCGTTCAGAATGATTCTGCAACTACCCAAACCCAGTCCCATGCCGAATTCGGCACAAGCCTTTGCCAGATTCTTATTGATGATTCCCGCTTTTTCGGTTCCGCCGGTCATACTGCTTACCCAAAGCGGCAGTGCAAGTGTTTTACCGGCAAAAACAGTTTGAGGTATGCTTTGACTGTCGGGATGAGGATTTAAAAAGGGCTCGTAATAAAACCGCCCGTCCTGTTCTGTTGTCTGAGACAGGAAGGCAAGATCAATGTGGTCTTTTTTTCGTTGGGATGTCTGATGGGTGTCCAAAATAGCTTGATGCACCTGTAATTAACCGCAAAGATATGCTTTTGTTTTATAAAATACGGTTTAGACGGTGGTTTCAATGTCTGCCCGGGCCGTAAATTTATGTCGTGGCATTTGCCATTTATCGGTCCAGATTACGTCAGCTTTGATATTTCCCTGCAATATAAATCCGATTCAGACGTTCTGCCGCTATGAAAATGAACAAATTAAGTACTCTTCTCATTCTTGTTTTCACCCTCGACCATTCAGTATCATTTGCATCCGGCGATAGCAGTAAACGCGTATTTATTTCTGAGGCTTTCATTTTTGGTGGCGGTGTCGACGGCAAACCGGAAATGTCCGGTCTCTACGATTTCAGAACTCTGGCGCCAGGTTCCCTGTTACTGAAATCGGATTTCAGCAATTTCAGCAAATATCCGATTGAGGTATCAGCTTATAGCAGCATGTTAAATTTCGGTATCGGACTAAGCCGGCGACATAAACCCGGCAGCGGCATATTAAGGATTGCCGCTTCGGTAGCAGGTGGCAGGAATATCTATGGATATTACTTCAGCAACAGGTCTTACCGGATTGATACACTTGTCTCACAGCGCACAGGTGCAAATACCTACATCGATTCTGTAGTACGCGAAACTTACGACTTCTCTTATAGTTCAGGTCTGCTGCAAATCGACTTATCGCTTATCTGGAGAAGCCGCAACCGCAATAAACTAACATTGTTTGGCGGGGCAGGCATCAGTGCAGGAGCCGGCATCAGCACCGGAACAAATATCAATCACACGATTTCAGCTGTGGGGCGATCAAACGTCAATGTCTATTACGGCATCGACAATAATTACCAATCAGAATCCGAATATTTCAGGAATAAAGCGCAAACAGCCGCTTCAGCCTATTTTCCATTTGGCCTCGATTACCGCCTGAGCAAAAAACACGGTTTCTGGAAACAACTGCATGTGTTTCACGAGTCAAGATTCAGAATAGACTATTACAATATTCCTGAAATAGACAAAGGAATTATAACGCGCTATTCCTCAAGTATCGGAATACGTTACAACATCGGAGCAAATACTACAAATCCTTAAGCCCTGCAGCTTTCAGCCTTTTCTGTTTATCGCTGTCGAGCAGCGCAATTTCAGATTGTATGATGGTATTGAATTCAGGCTTTTTCTTCAGTTCATTCAGCACTTCTGCGCATGGAAAGGATAAGCGGCCGTTATTGGTAAGACAGGCATCGAGCAGATTCCTGACGATATTCTGATCACATACATTCAGTCTTTTAACAGACTGTGCCGCATTCACCCTGGTTCTGAATTCGTAATTAGCTCCGCAAAGCGCCACCAGTTCGGCAAGGTGTTTTGTTTTATCGCCATAATTATTCAGATAAGCGTATTCCAGCCACTTGGTTCTGATATTGTTGTTTTGTCCGTTCAGCTTTTCGCTTGCTTTAAGCGCTGCCGTCTTTTCCTTAGCCGTAATTTCCTTGCTGTTCATCAGCTTATCAAGGGCATTCTCCACCACATTGTTGCTGCTGTCTTTCAGCAAAGCCATAAAAATATCCTTCTGATCTTTGATGGTAGTATCAGCCGCAATGAAAGAAAGTTTCACTTCAGCCTTGCTGTCGTTGATGATGTTGACATACCATTTGTTAAGCGACTTCTGGTTAGCGAGCTGTTTGGCAATCTCGGCTCTTATACCGTGATGCTTCTCAGCTGCAAATCGCGCCTGCAGGAATGCGAGTTTATCTTTCAGAGGAATATTCTTCATTGCCGCAATGGCATCATAACGGTCTATCATGTGTTTTGCTTTTACTGCCTGCGCAAAAAGTTCTGCATCAGATTTTGCAAAATCCACTTTCTTCATCACTTTGTTTTCCTCATCAAAAAGGGCAAACTCAATTTCTGAACCTGCTGCCTGCGCTATCCTGATAGTCTGATTGGCACTGTCCATCACCCAGATGGTTTTGCGGTCAACGGTGCCGTTCTTGTAATAGATGGCGAAATCGACAGGCATTTTGAAATAACGCACATTGCCGTCTGTTTTATGCGTCTGCTGTATGTTAAATACTATTTCCTTTCCGTTGGCTTTGTACGACACCTTGTAATGGGGTTCGCCGGCACGGTGTATCCACTGATCAAAAAACCAGTCGTAGTTAAGACCCAGTTTGTCTTTCAAAGCTTTCTGGAAATCCCAGGATTCGACATTCTTAAATCCGTGAACACTCAGGTAATGCTGAATAAAACGTCTGAAATTTTCTTCGCCGATCTGATATCTCAGCATGCCGATAACGGCACTGCCTTTCGGGTACCATCTTACCGAACCGCTTTTAGTATGTCTGATGGGATAGTTGTCTTTTTCACTTTGCGCCAGAGCTGCATTATACTCGCCGCGCATTGCCCACTGATAGGCATCTTCACCTTCAAGACTTCTGAAGAAAAGCTTGGGATAAAAGGTGGCAAAACTTTCCTGCAGCCAGCCGTCATTACCGCTGCGTGCAGTAATCAGATCGCCAAACCATTGGTGGGTAAGCTCGTGGCAATTAACTCCCATGTAATTACGGTCTTTAAAACCGCGTCCATCTGTAGTAAAGAAGTCACCAAATACAGTGGCAGAAGTATTTTCCATAGCACCGTAAAGGAAATTCTGAACCATTATCTGAGAATATGATCCCCATGGATAAGGCGTACCGGTTTCGTCTTCGAGCAATTCTATCATGCGCTCTGTGTGCATGCTGGTGTATTCAACCCTGTCTTTGAATTCCGGATAATACCAGAACTGAACGGGAGTACCGCGTTTGGTTTTAGTTTCTTTGATTTCATAATTGCCGATACCAAGCATCAGTAAGTAACCGGCATGTGGTTTTTCGAGTGCATAATGCCAGGTAGAAGTGCCGTTGCCATTGTCTTTTTCGGCAATCTTCTTTCCGTTTGAAAGACATTTGTATTTGCTCTCTATTGTAACTACTGTTTCTGTAGTGAACTTATCGTTCATGCAGTCGTACATCGGTATCCAGTAGCGGTTGTCTATGCCCTGGCCCTGGGTCCATATTTGTTTGCGGATGTAATTGATATCCGGTGCACCCGCGTTTTCAGGCTGATTCCAGCCGATAAAATAAATACCCTTGCGGGGAGTTGCGGTATAAGTGAATACTACCGTGTGGTACTCGTCCCACATCAGTTTCCTGGCGAATCTCAGCACCACTCCTTCCGGATTAATTGTATATGCCACTTTCTGTCCATCCATTTCAGCACTGAGTATGGTGATACCCGGTGCGTCGAAGAAAAGCGTATCAATATTTTTCTGAATGGTGGTAAAATTGTGAGTGACCTTGCCATTCACCTTGCCGGCAGCAGGTTCAAAACTCACCTCTACTTTCATGTGGGTGATGTCTACACTGTGTTGTCTTTCGGCTCCGTCGGGATCGGCCACATAATGAATGTGAGGCAATTCAGTCTGAGCGATGAGTCCGCTGAAGCAGACAATTGAAATAATAGTAAATATTCTTTTCATTGATATGTCAAAAAATGCAAAAATAAGAGAATTGGCCGAAATCGGAACCCTGAATCGATAAAGGACGCTGTTTTCAACGATAAATTGAAATTATTTCGCCCATTTGTTCATTGATGCACGCCCGGTACATGCCATCGCTGTTAAAAGGCATTTCAATATTTCCCACGGCATCGGCAGCAACCAGTCCGCCTTCACCGCCAATTTTTACGAGTTTGTCCATCACCACTATTTCACAGGCCTGTTTGAGAGAATACCCCTTGTATTCCATCAGACAACTGATGTCATAAGCCACCACCGAACGCAGAAATAATTCGCCGTGGCCGGTACAACTGATTGCACAGGTATGATTATTGGCATAAGTACCCGAACCAATAACAGGGGTATCGCCAACGCGTCCGAATTTCTTGTTAGTCATTCCGCCTGTACTGGTAGCTGCAGCGAGATTGCCTTCGCTGTCGAGTGCCACTGCCCCTACCGTTCCCATTTTATTTCCCGGACGGCTGCCGTGATCCAGCTCAAAGTTATCGCTGTCTTTCAATTCCTGCCATTGATTGTAGCGTTGTTCAGTATAAAAGTAAGCATCGTCGGCAAACTGAATACCCTGTGTTTTTGCAAATATTCCAGCACCTTCACCGGCCATCATCACGTGAGGCGACTTGTCCATCACGGCTCTTGCCAGCAATACCGGATTCACCACATTGCTGATTCCGCATACCGCGCCGGCCATAAGATCTTTGCCCTGCATAACTGCTGCATCCATTTCGTGTTTGCCGATATGGTTAAATACCGAGCCACGCCCCGCATTGAAAAGCGGATTATTTTCCAGTTCCACCACTGCTGCAATTACTGCATCTACAGAACTGCCACCCGATTTCAAT
>CAZRKA010000027.1:0-24354 GCA_964600345.1 uncultured Chitinophaga sp.
TCTTTAGTCTCTTTATCTTTAGTCTCTAGTCCCCGCAGTAGAGTCTCCTTCGTCGACACACCGCGGGGCAAGCTATCTTCTACTCCTCTATCTTCTCCTCCTCTACTCTTCCTCCTCCTCTTTCACAAACTCCACCGTATTCTCAACCAACTCCTGCAACATATCAGTCACATCAGTGTCGGGATCGAAAGGATGTTTGGCGCCGAAGCAGTGGTCGCCTCCTTCTACTCGGATGAAGACCGAATGGGTGACGATTTCGTAGAGGGCTTCCGCATGCGAGATAGGAACGCTTTCGTCTTTGTCGCCGTGGATGATGAGTAAGGGAACAGACAATATCCTGGCGGCTGTTCTCAGGTCCAGGTTCTTTTTGTTGGCGAGGTAATCATCGTAGAGTTGTTTTTTAATCGGCAGTTGCTGACCTGTGCGTTTGTTTTCTGCATAGACTACGCCGGACTTGTTCCATTCGGCAATAGTTTCGGGCCAGAAAAATGAATCGAATTCCGACAAAGAAGCCCAGAGCACCAGGCCTTTGATGCGTTTGTCTTCGGAGGCTTTGAGCAGTGCTATGCCTCCCCCGCGGCTATGACCGGCAAGGAAAACAGCTTCAGGGTCGATGTTGTAGGCAGCGGCATTATCTATGATGTAATCCACTACACATCCGAGATCTTCCAGTTCCTTAGAGTAGTTATTATTTGAAAACGCTTCAAGGTCGCTTATTTCAGTTTTTGAGTTGCTGTTGACACCGTTGAGAGAGAAGTTGAATTTCAGAAAGGCCACGCCGGCTTTGGCTGATTCTCCGGACACCCAGTTAAAATGTCCCCAGTCTTTGAAACCTTTGAATCCATGACAAAATATGATTACGGGGGTCGGTTTTTTTGAAACCGGTAAACTGATGTCAAAATCCAGATCTTTTGAGTCGGCGCCTTTGATCTGATGCTCTTTTTTGCTGATGCTTTTCACGCTGCAAATTTAGACAAATTCAGTGATTCAACATTTCAGTGGAAAGCGACTAATAACCGAAGCAAAAAAAGATCCGGCATAAGGCCAGATCTTTTTAACATTTTACTCTTCCTATACAGGTATTTATACTACTATTCATTTAAGCCCAAAGCCCGAAAATACCTGTTTTAGGAAGAGCCTAGCCCCGTGTCGTCATGACACCGGGCTTATACTGAACATTTAAAACATACGGGCTTTATGGCATGATATGAATCCTCACTGTATCAGAACTGACATTGGCGTTGTGGTCTTCGGCAAGCACTATGAGTCTTGCGTTGGTATGATCGCTGACCTGGCTCTTCCAGTAGGTATTGATGTTGTAGATTTTCAAATCGTGAACAGTGGGTGTTTCTGTAAACAAAACACTTCCGTCAGAATCCTTGATTATCTTGATCATCATTTCGTGCAGACTTTCGTCTGTTACAACGCCTTTGATACGGACAGTATCGCCGCTGTAAAAAACCTGCATGGCAGTTGGTGAAGTCATGGCAATGACAGGCTTGTCCTTGTCTGAGCTGTCGTCGTGTCCGTGATCGTCTTCTTCTTTCTTACATGAATTTAAAGACAGTGTTGCCGCAAGTATGGCGACAGACATGGAATAATTTAAAATTGTTTTTATGGTCATATTGTTAGATTGATAAATTGATAAATTTATAAATTGTTAGCACTTCTCTTTCTTTTTGAGGTGATAAATCAGGCTGAGCTGCCAGCGAGAAAATTCGCGGATTTGTCCACCGCCAGTGTTTTGCATGTAAGGTAACTGCACATTGAAGCCAAACTGAAATTGTTTTCTGTATACGTCTGTTCCGAAAACGAGGTAGGCTGTTTCTGAACCGGTATAGTCCTGGGCTTTGTTGTTTAACCTGTCGCGCCCTGTTTGCTCGTAGTTCAAACCGGCATAAGGCAGGAGGCTGTTATCCGACTTTCCGTAGAGGTAAAAAGCCTTTGCAGCGATGCCAAGCCTGTTGCCGAATGTGTAATGATCTATATTGCTGCCGTTGAGGCGGTAGTTGCCTTCGCACATCAGGCCCATGTATTTATACCTGATGGTGTAGCTGCTGTTGAAAAGGATGTCGCGCGAGCCGGTGCCAAGCTGAAATACGGGGTTCTCACTTTTGTCGTAATGGCCGGTAGGCAATTTGATTCCGCCGCCAACGAGGAATGCGTGTTTCAGAGTTGCGTTGGCCGAATCTCCCGTATTGAGCAGCAGGTAACTGGCCTGCAGACTTATGTCGCCGATACCACTCAGCGATTTTACTTCCGACTGTTGTTTTCTGTTAAAGACATTGTATGGCAGAAAAGCAAATACCTGCAGTTTGCGGTGAGGATACCACCTCGCCCACAGTTCGCTGTTGTAATATTTTTCGTTGCTGACACTGCCTTCGGGATTGAGAATCGAAGCAGGGTGAGTGCTTTGGTAGCTGCGATAGGTTTGTCTGACACCAATAAAATGTGACTGGAAACGCGGTAATATACCAAGCGAGTTACCCATGCCGGTGCATGAACAGATATTGCAGGCTGTTGTGGTGTCCATACTCATCAGTATGACACAAAGAATAATGATTCGTTGCATTGTTTAATTTGAAATTGAAAATTGAAACCCTTTAAAGAGTTTGTTTAAGAGTCGGATTGGTCTTAAACTGCCTTGGGTGGCTTTTCAGTTTCAGAATTAAAATCTTTGAGAGTGCAATTGGTGTATTGCTGAAAGACGGCATCGCTAAAGCTGTAATGCAAGAGACTGAAATCGTTTTGAGTAATCAGGAAATACGGGAGTTCATTCTCGCTGACGCCTGCATCCTGCTCCTTTTCCAGACCGCCGAGTTGTTTGCCCAGATAACATTTACCTTCGCAGCAGGCATCCGGCTTATCTTTATTGACACAGAATGCCTCGGCTATTTCCGCTTTCTTGAGACTGAAGTAGGTCAGTGTCCCCAACTGGGCAAAGAACTGAGTCATCATCACAAGAATCAGCGATATGGATAATAAGCGCTTAAGCAATTCGAATGCAAAGTAAAGAAAGGAAAAGGATACTATTTATGAGTAGCGTCATAAATCCGGATTTTATTGACGGTACTTCTCCATTTCAACCACAACAGATTCAAGCTTATGCTTACTGAAAGGCGGATTTAGTTTTTCAATTCGCACATCGGCCTGCTCTGCCTGAGGCCATTCATTGAGTATGTGATCCAGTATATGTTCGGCAACAAGTTCGAGCAAACTGGTGTCCGAAAGCATTTGTTCGCGAAGAATTTCGGCAAGCCGTTCGTAGTTCAGGTAATCTCCTTTCGACATCAGTTCGGGATTGTATGACACCCTTGCACTCAGCAGGAAGCGATTTTCGACAAGAGCCTCGGACGGATACAGCCCTTTCTTTACGTGTATTTCGAGGTTCCTGACCGCAATGGCAGCCTTTCTTCCGTATCCCATATTTTAGCGAATATTTTAACCCGCAATCAAAGTAAAATATTTATTTTTGCAAAAATTATTAATACAGCATGTCTGCAATCAATTTCGAAGAACTCAAAGACCGCAACCAGGGCAAAGACCGTTATACCCAACCCGACTTTTTCAATATAGACGAACTCTTAACAGAAGAACATATACTTATACGCAATTCAGTAAGAGACTGGGTGAAACGCGAATTATCGCCGATTATCGAAGAGTACGCTCAGAGAGCAGAATTTCCCCACCACATCATCAAAGGACTTGGAGAAATAGGTGCTTTCGGGCCGCAATTGCCTGCCAAATACGGATGCGGTGGTATGGATTACATTACCTACGGACTGATTATGCAGGAACTTGAGCGCTGCGACAGCGGCATACGCTCTACAGCTTCGGTGCAGGGCTCACTGGTGATGTATCCGATATACAAATTTGGCAGCGAGGAACAAAAAATGAAATACCTCCCCAAACTGGCAAAAGGCGAAATGATGGGCTGCTTCGGATTAACAGAACCCGATCACGGTTCAAACCCCGGCGGCATGGTCACTAATTTCAAAGACATGGGCGATCACTACCTTTTGAACGGTGCCAAAATGTGGATCAGCAATGCCCCGTTTGCAGACATAGCGGTTGTATGGGCTAAAAACGAAGCCGGCAAAGTAAGGGGACTTATCGTTGAAAGAGGCTACGAAGGATTTACTACCCCTGAAACTCACGGCAAATGGAGCCTCAGGGCATCTGCTACCGGCGAACTTGTTTTCGACAATGTGAAAGTTCCAAAGGAAAACCTGCTGCCGGGTGTTGAAGGATTGAAGGGTCCGCTTACCTGCCTCAACTCAGCCCGCTACGGCATCAGCTGGGGAGCCGTCGGAGCAGCTATGGATTGCTACGATTCGGCACTTCGCTATTCCAAACAGCGCATACAGTTCGGAAAACCAATTGCCGGATTCCAGCTACAACAGAAAAAACTGTCTGAAATGATTACGGAAATAACCAAAGCTCAGCTCTTGTGCTGGAGACTTGGAAATCTGATGAATGATGGTAAAGCGACACCGGCACAGATCAGTATGGCAAAAAGAAACAATGTTCAGATTGCAATAGAAATAGCCCGCGAAGCCAGACAAATACACGGCGCCATGGGAATTACAGGCGAATATCCAATTATGCGTCACAGCATGAACCTGGAAAGTGTTATCACATACGAAGGCACCCACGATGTACATTTGCTGATACTGGGAATGGAAATTACAGGTGAAAACGCCTTTGTTTAAGCCCTTACTCTATATCGTATGTCTACTCGTCGGTATCAATGCCGAGGCTAAGAAACTGTACACGGAAATTCCGGTACTGATACATTTATCTAAATCGGAACAGGAAGACACCAACGGCTTCAATCTGGTTGAGCATCTTCCGGCACTGATCTATAAAGGCATCACCGATGCAAAGCTTACACTCTGGGATTCGCCTAAAAAGCAAATTGCAATCTCTCCGACTGCGCTTAAAAACATTGAAAGCAGCAACAATGTGTCGTTTGCCCGCACATCTAATCTTTTCATCAATGAACTTTGGTCAGGCACAAGGAGAAAAACAGAATTTGTTATCATCGGGTTCTCTTTCTTATCCGAATCGCCCAAGGGTAAAATATCTTTCGGATTTGTAGACATTGCAGAAGCACTCTCACTGTTGAGCAAAAATTACATTCCCTGCAATGTCAACGGACCTGCGCAGTTAACTTACCTGGATGCGCTGTACAGCAGGAGGTATCAGTTCAATCTGCTGCAATTCGGAACCCGCGATTTTACAGTTAACCCAGCATCTTCCTTTGCCATTAAAAAAGATGCATTTTATTCGAAGAAAAAAATCAGTGGCCTCTATAAAATACCTCAGACCAAAATGATCACTTATGTGATCGAAAAAAATGTAAGTCAGCCGAATGATCCCGGAACCGATTGCATGCTGAGTATAGAGAAGTATCTGAACGAAAATAAAGAAGTGTTGTTTAATATTGGCGGCGACAAATACTTCGATTACCACAACCGGCTTCTTGATATCAGCGTCACACGGATAGAAATAACAGAAATCTGGGAAAAGAAAGGCAATCAGATTACTTATACACCTTATTCCATCAGGTTATTTGCCAACAACAAACCCCTTAACACCATCAGTTTTGAGGATGTCGCCAAATGGCAGCTGTTAATCAACTTCAAGACATTGGAAGATATACTGGTAGAGAAATCATTTTCATACAGTATCTATAAAATCAATAAAGATTTAATCCCTTATAACGAGTCGCCAATTTACCTTAAGGCACTCAGGGAATACAAATGGACGCAAGTAAGTAATTATGTCAAATATTCAAGAAACTAACATGTATAACATCAAATTCGGAACAGACGGCTGGCGCGAAATCATCGCCGACAATTACACCGTCGAAAATGTAAGCAGGGTTGCCCATGCTACGGCATTGTGGATCAACGGAAACTCGGTAAACAAAAGTTGCACAGTTGGATACGACTGTCGCTTTGGGGGTAAAATGTTTGCCGAAAACACAGCAAGAGTACTGGCCTCACACGGCATTAAAGTTTTTCTGTCAAAAGGTTTTTGCAGTACCCCTATGATTTCTCTGGCCAATACCAGATTAAATACATTTGCAGGGGTAATCATTACAGCCTCGCACAACCCGCCTTCATACAATGGTTATAAGATTAAGGCGCATTACGGCGGTCCGGTCATTCCGGCTGAAATCGAAAAAGTAGAAGCCCTTATTTCATACAAAGAATTACCTGCCCTGCAATCACTCGATTACTACATCAGTTCGAGTTTAATTGAATATGCAGATTTCGAAGCCATGTATATGGCGCAGATTGAAGAGAAATTTGATACTGCAAAACTCAAAGCGTATGCACCTCATTTTGCCTACGATGCCATGTATGGCGCCGGTCAGAATATCATTAAAAAATTATTACCGGGCGCGGGTCTTCTGCACTGCGACTATAATCCGGGTTTTAATGCCACAGCCCCTGAACCTATTCTGAAGAACCTGCTCGAATTCTCTGAATTGCTTAAAAACAATGACAAGCTCTTATGCGGTCTGGCCACCGACGGCGATGCCGACAGAATCGGATTCTTTGACAGCAAAGGCCGCTTTGTCGACTCTCACCATCTGATACTGCTGCTGATGCAGTACCTCACCAAATACAAAGGATTGAGCGGTAAAATAGTGAAGAGTTTTTCAGTATCGTCTAAAATCGATAAACTGGCTTCTCAGATAGGACTGGAAACCATCACCACTAAAATCGGATTCAAGTATATCTGCGAATACATGATCAATGACGATGTACTGATAGGAGCAGAAGAAAGCGGTGGTATAGCTGTTAAGGGACATATTCCCGAGCGCGACGGCATCTGGATGGGATTACTCATACTGGAATACATGGCAGTAAGCGGCAAAAGCATTGAGACGTTAATCGATGAAACCTATGCTATGATTGGTGCTTTTGCAGTTGAAAGATACGATCTGCACATTGAGGAAGCTCAGAAACAAGCCATCATTCAGAACTGTAAAAACAATGTTTACACTGCATTTGGCGCCTATAAAGTTGAAAAGACAGAAAACATGGACGGTTTCAAATACCATCTTGGCAATGAAGAATGGGTGATGATCAGACCAAGCGGCACAGAACCTGTCCTTAGAGTTTATGCCGAAAGCAGCAATTCTGAAAAAGCCTATAAAATTCTGGACGCGTGTAAAGCCACTATTTTGTCGTAAGCCATGACCGGGAAAGTCTGCATAGCCATGATACTGATGATATGCAGCAGACTGGATGCGGGCAATGTTTCCGGGCACTTCGCTTTTCCTCCATCTGACTCGGTCAGACTAACGGATGACCAAATGCTCTACCGCAAAAATCTATGTACGTGGACGGGATTAACCGGCACGGCTGTAGTGCATGCAGGCCTGTATCACCTCTGGTATGCAGACTACCCTTCCTCCCGGTTTCATTTCTTTAATGATAACAGTGAATGGATGCAGATCGATAAGTTTGGTCATATGTTCTCTTCCTATTACCTTGGTGTAACGGCTATTGAGGCGGCAAAATGGGCTGGTGTGCCTGAAAACCGTCAATGGCGCTGGGCTTTATTCGGAAGTATATTTCAGAATCCGATAGAGATATGGGATGGATTTTCGGCCGGCTGGGGTGCCTCTGTCGGCGATCTGGCAGCCAACACCCTTGGAACGGTGCTGAGTGCCGGACAGCATGCCCTCTGGAAAGAACAGAAATTCATACTTAAGTACTCTTATTCTGCCACAGGATATGCCGATTACAGACCCAATGTTCTGGGTTCAACACTGCCTGAAAAGATACTAAAAGATTACAATGCTCAGACCTACTGGCTCTGTTATTCGCCGATCAAACACAAAAACTGGCAGTGGCTGGGACTGGCTGCAGGTTACGGCGCCGACGGCATGATAGGGGCCAATAACAACATTTTTAAAAATCCCATTGGCATCACAGATCTCAGCTATATACCCAGGTTCAGACAATATTACCTCGGGCTGGACTACAACCTCAGAAAGATAAAAACCAAAAGCAAGGTGCTGAATACAGCCCTCTTTGTTCTGAACTGTATCAAGCTGCCGTCTCCGACATTGGAGTTTTCTGAAAACAGGATGAAATGGCACTGGTTTAAGTTCTGAAAAATCCGTTTAAAAAGCGGCCAAAGAACGAAGCCGGATTTTCCCATTTGCATACATTAACAATAAAAGTCTTAAATTTCGGTTTTAATATCTTTAAGCAGTTCTATTATGAAAACAAAATTTCCAGGCTCTGGGATGATAGTGATGGCTTCATTGCTATGCCTTAACACTCCGCTCAAAATCAGTGCTCAGAATGGCTATGTACCCGTGAAAGACTCCATGCTGAAAGTGAACCATGTGGCAGAGATCATCGTGAATGAAGTATGGATTTATAAAGGCAGAAGTACTACTTACCGGAATTTTGTGCATTTCGACAGGAACGGAAGAAATACTTTTTTCGTCAGCATTCTGGATACGCTTAAAATGAAACGCATACAGCGCACAGAGGCTACCAGCTATACCGTAGAAAACAACATCGGTAGTTCGGGTTCGGAATCCTGGTACGGGTCTGATCAGATGCGGATAACGGACTTTGCACAGAACGGGTCGCCAAACGGCTGGTATTACTTCAACCGCAAGGGTAAACTGAGCGGAGCATACGAATACCGTTATAAGGACAGTCTTAAAAGCAGGGTTGATTTTTTCAATGGCAAGTATAAACTGAAACAGTATTACCTCTACACCTACGGTCCGGATAAAAAAGTGAAGAGCAACGCGCTGTACAAGGCAAACGGAAAACTGAAGCAATTCTGGGATTACAGTTGCGATGAAACAGGTAAAACAGTCAACAAATCGAACGATACTTTAAAATACTGCACAGTAAAATCTTACATGGCAGATGGCACAGTTATAAACACTACCAGCACCTTTAATTACAAAGGCGAACCTGTTAAATATGTAGACTACAGAAATGCGTCCAATCAACAGGTAAAGTATTTAATCTACCAGGGTAAAGATGAAATTCTGACTTACAAAATTCTCAACACTTATGAGAACGGCAAACAAACCATGAATTACAAATGGTATGGCAATTCAAAAGGAAAACAAACGTATTCGACGCATACGGTATACAGTCTCCAGGGTTTGATCCTCTCTCAGAAAGACAGCAATTACCGCAATAAAAAACCACTTTTCAGCAACTATAACTACACATATAATGAAAACGGACTACCGCTGAGCAAACAAGGTTTCAGAAACGGCAAACTCTTGTATACTGCCACATTCAAATATAAATTCTTCCGAAAAGAGGAATAGACTTTTCCAAAGTCTTAAACTTTGGAAAAGTTGGAAGCTTTGGAAAAGTCCTATGGATGAAAATAATCACTTATAACGATGGTGTCAAACGGGAGGCTTGAAATGACACTTATCTGGGTATCCCGGAAATTTGCACAGCCAAACCTGGCCCTGAATGTATCATTCAGTCCGGGTCTGAATTTATGATATGATTTAGAAGATTTTACAGGGTCGCCATAACTCCATCTGATAATACTTGTTGTATAGGACTTAAATATGACATCCAGATGGTAAAAGTCACAGCTTTTACTTCCCATCGGCATAATATCTATTTGTCTTATCTCAAGGAAGCAGGCAGGGATCACATTGACACTGCGCCCGTTTTGATACAGCTTAAATTTATCACCGTGAATATAGCCGGAATTGAGATACAACTCAGGAACTGTATGCACTGAAACTGCGAATTCATTTATTTTATCGAGTTCATCAGGATTCAGGCTAAAATAGATTTTGCCGGCCGAATCCGTCATAAAGGTATCCAGAAAATAGGTATCACAAAAAAACGGAGGAAGTTTACAAATGGATCTCTGAAGTATGACTGAAATATTCGGAACCGGCTTATTGCTGAAAGAATCGTAATAAACAATTGTAAAATTTTGTCCATGCCTCTCGGGAGTCTCCTTTTTACAAGATGCGACGGCCAAAAGCAGGAAAAAAAACGGGAGACACTTTTCCAAAGTCTTAAACTTTGGAAAAGTTGTAAGCTTTGGAAAAGTCTTATTAAAGAATTTCCAGTACTTGTCTGATATAATGCATAAAGCCTTCAAAATCTCTTACAGTCAGGTTAACAACATAAGTTCCTTTCATCAGAGGCATTCCGCTCGCATCGCGGCCGTCGAATGGTTTTGATCCCATATCGCCCTTGTAAACCATTTCGCCCCAGCGGTTGTATATTTTTAAATTATATGTAAGAATTCCTCTGCCCAGAACAATGAAACTGTCGTTGACATGGTCGCCGTTCATCGAAATGGCATCGGGAATATAAACCCTGAACACATCTTTAACCCTCAACATTTCAGTCGCTGTGTCTGCACATCCTATGCTGTTTCTGACTATCAACCTGACAGGGTAATGACCGGTGTCGGGGTAGGTATGCATCGGATTGCTGACCGTGGATTCCTTGTAAGAGTCGCCGAAGTCCCACTCGAAACTCACCTGATTGAGCGATAAATTACTGAATCCTACTTCCCTGTTCAGATAATCGGGAATATTGGGCAAATACGTAAACCTGCTGACGGGCAATTCGCGTACATCCATATAGGCATTCCGGCTTAATTCCGCTGTACATCCTGAATCTGAAACAGCCTTCAGAACCACATCAAACACACCGGGGTTTTTATACTGATACATAGGTTCAAAAATTTCCTGACTGTCGTTGGTGGAAAAGAACCATATATATTTTTCAGCTCCGCTGCTTAAATTATTAAAACTGATAATGCTGTTCTGACAAATGATAGTCTCATCGGCATTAAAATCAAGTATAGGTTTGGGATTGACCGTCAGATTCAAAACTTTTGAAACAGGATCAGAACAGAAGTCTGTCAGATTGATGGTATAGGGCGTACTGACCAATGGCGAAACTTTCATGTTCTGAAGACCGGTATTCTGCCCGTTAACGCTCCACTGATACTGACTGACAATACCACCCGAAAAATTCAGATTCAAAGTAGCGCTGTCGCCGCTGCATATACCCTGTTTATCAAGGCTTGCATCAAGCAGCAAAGCCGGCCTGACACTTACAGTAACAATAACAGAATCACCCGGACGAGTACAATTGTCTTCTGCTTTTAATTTATAGCTTGTTGTCGTTAGCGGATTTACTGATTGCGTCTTATTGCTGCCGAGACCATTGTCCCAGGTAAAAACGTACTGCGCCGGAATTCCGCCGTTGATTATCGGATTAAAGTTAACACCTGCACCGTAACAAATCAAAGTATCTCTGAGTCCGCTGATTTTTATACCCGGCAATACATCCACCCAGACAGAATCAGTTGCCGAATCGGAACAATTGTCTCTTAACTCAACTGTATAAAGGGTCTTAATAACGGGCTTCAATACATGAGAATTGACAGATGCTAAAGACTGATTCCATTTATAGCTATAGGCAGTATTATCTCCGCCATTTGCAATTGCATCCAGATTGATGTCACTGCCCTTACAGATGAGTGTATCTGCAGGTAAACTGACTGTCATTTCAGGTCTTACTAAAATATAAATTGAATCGGTATCAGGTTTTACTGTGCAGCCATCGCTTAAAGTAACTTTAATCCATTCACTTTGATTAAGTGTAATTGATTTGGCAGTTCCTTTACCAAGTCCGTGACTCCAGTCGAAATCGTAAGCATTCGGGTCTCCGCCATTGCCGTTAACATTCAACTGACTGGTTTTGCCAAAACAAATGACGGTGTCGTTGCTAATTATGTTTACATTAAGCTGACCTTTCACATTGATGTTGGCAAATGCAGTATCTCCCAGCACCGTACATCCGTCATTAACTATCACCCTGTAATTTGAATTACCGGTTGGTGCAACCAGCTGAG
The DNA here is from genome assembly GCA_964600345.1 of uncultured Chitinophaga sp. Classification (GTDB taxonomy): domain Bacteria; phylum Bacteroidota; class Bacteroidia; order NS11-12g; family UBA955; genus JABMMZ01. Next base: position 11,914 of record CAZRKA010000027.1, read on the forward strand.
TCGGGTCGGATGGGAGACCATTGTTCCAGGTGTAAGAATATGACGTGCTTCTGCCACCGCTGACCATCGGCTGCAATGGCACCTGCATCCCATTGCAAATGGTAGTGTCTTTAAGGCCTGTAACGACAATCGGAGCCATCAGACTGATGACCATCGAGTCTTTGGCTTCGTTTGAGCACTGATCCTGCAAGGTCACTATGTATTTTGTTGCTGATCCGGGTTTAACCGTCAATTCACTTGTATCCTGCATGGCCGGATTCCAGTTGAACTGCCAGGCATCAGGATCACCGCCGCTGGCAATGGCTATAAGTTTCCCTTCGCTTCCACGGCAAATAGTGGTATCGTTGTTGAGATCGACTTTTAATTGTGGTCTTACCACTATATAAACAGAATCGAGGGCAGGTTTGGCCGAACACATATCGGTGAGAGTCACTTTAGCCCATTGAGAACTGACCATGAAAGGACTGATATTTTTTCCTATTCCAAGCCCGTTGCTCCACATGTAGAAATGATTCATGCTGTCACCACCGCTGCCTTCAGCATAGATATTGCTAATTTTATTGTAACAGATCAGGGTATCATTGCTGCTGATTTCAACCTTAAGTGCATCTTTCACCCTTACTCTGACAAAAGCAGTATCGCTGAGCGGGGTACAGGCATCAGAAAGTATAACACGGTATGTTGCAGTAGCCGAAGGGGTGAAATTTTTAGCTGCCCCGTTTCCAAGACCATTGTCCCAGCTGAATGTGTAATTCAGACTGTCACCGCCACTTCCGCTGGCCTGCAGATTGATTGAATTACCGGCACATATCAGTGTATCCCTGCCCGGGTTTACCTGTAAGGGTTGTTTGACACTTACCGTAATACTTGCGGAATCGGTACTCCTTGTGCAAATATCTGTCAGCCTGACTTTATATGCGGTATTCGTTACAGGATTTACCTGAAGCGAATCGTTGGTACTAAGATTGTCCCACTTAAAGCGGTAATCAGCGGCATAGCCTCCGCTTCCTTTTGCCCTCAGCCAGACTGAAGTCCCATTGCAAATTGATGTATCAGAGTAAGCAGTCACTTTTAAAGGTTTTCGAACTGCTTTATAGAAAAGCTTAAAACCACGGCCAACCACATAAGGATCCGATATATGACGCAGGGTAACCATGTTGCCGGCAATGGCAATATAATTGCCCCCGTTAGGAACTACAGATCCGGTATAACCTGCAATCTTAACTCCACCTGGAAACTTTCCGCTGTAGATGTACAAACTATCGTAGTTAAGCTCATAATCGAGGTCTAAAAACCTGATTCGTATTGAATCTGCGCCCGGAACACTGATCCTGAGATTTGTTTTTCTCTGCTGGGTATAAATGTCTTCGCCACCGTCGTCGTAAACAAAAGATTCGCATTTATGTGTGCTGTCTGTTCCGCTTAATGGCATCAGCACCGCATTGCAAATATCGAAGGTGGAATCAATCTTCACATAGGCTGTTTTAGTCAGACTGTCTTTAATGTTTTTGAAACAGCTGGTGACTACTAATTTAATGGTGTAATTGGCATATCCGCCATAAGTATGAGACGGATTTGTCTGGATGGAACTGTTGCCATCTCCGAAATACCAGAGGCTGCTTAGTGCATTCGAACTGAGGTTTTTGAAATTGACGGTTTTAGCACTACTACAAACAACCGTGTCTGCCGAAAAATCTGCTTTCACGTATCCGCTGTCATACTTTGGTCCAACGGCACAGGCATACCAGGCATTTGTAACAGCTATGACTTCTTTACTACAAGCTCCATAGAGGTCTTTTGCCGATTGAATGGAATAAAATCTGGCATCACTGTAGTTGGAGCTTGGTGTCAGGTAAACGGTCAGGTTGCGGTAGGCTATTTTCTCAGCTGTAAGAATTCCGAGACTGTCAACTTTATACGCATTCGAAAAATCGTTAGTTCCACTGCCTCCTTCTGTAATCAGATAATACCACCAGTTCTGCACGCCGCTGTTGAGATGCACTCCCCCGTTATCGCCGGTGCCATAATACCAATAAGTACCCTTATAACATCTGGGATGACCTTTAATGCGCGGATCGGACATGTTGCGCAAGCCACTGCCGTTGTAAGTTATTTCTTCTCCTATTATCCAGCTGTATGAAGCCGGTTTACCAAATCTCTCTACAGAATTTCCAAATATATCACTGAAGGATTCATTCAACTGACCTGACTCATAACTGTAAATCAGATTAGCCGAACTACTCGTAACGGCATGGGCAATTTCGTGTCCGCAGACATCAAGCGATGTGAGGGGCTTAAAGGCATTACCGTCTCCGTATGTCATCCGCAGGCCATCCCAGAAAGCGTTGTCGTAATTATTGGCGTAATGCACATAGCTGTTAATTCTCGCATTGTTGTTATTGTAACTGTTGCGGTTAAACTTGTTTTTGAAGTAATCAAAGGTAGTCTCTGCGCCCCAGTGAGCATCTGTGGCAATCTCATCTTTATTGATATTGACATTGTTCCAGACATTGTTTGAATCCAGAAAATCAGTGGCAGCACCGTAACTGGTACCTTTTTTCATATTGAAAGTGTAAACACCATTACCTCTGGTGTTTTCTCTCAGACGATAATTATATGGAGCTGTACTGTCGGTTATAATATTCTGTACGCCGCTGTATTTTGTATGCGCCTTGCCTGGTACATCAGTTGTATGTAATTGATTTTCCCTTGCTATCAGACCTTCTCCGTTAACACTGATATAAATATTTTCGGCAGCACGGGGAACATAACTGTGAATATTGAATTTATATGTCAATCTGAAATCAGCCTTTTCAAAATCGAGATTCAGAGGTACGTAAATCATTGTACCTTCAGGAAACCAGCTTGCAGAGGGATCTTCTTTAATATCTTTGATAATCAATTCCTCTTCGGGTATTTCCCAGAGGTAAGATTCGGCATGCATGCTGTCAAGTGCAATCGCCAGACATGCCTTTTCAGTTAAGACTTCTGAGCCCTTAATTTCTGCAACCTTATAGATTTCACCGTTAAAGGAATGCAAGCTTTCGTTTTGCATATGCGCTACAATAACAGCACCCAGCACCGGTATATTGCGGAAATACATCTGGTACCTGATATGTGTATAGCCGATCTCGTCCTTTTCAATTCTGATTGTCTTAAAGCTGTATGCCTCATCAAGTTTATACGCCTTGATTAAAAAAGACGGAATTTCATCGGTCTTAAGCGGTAATAAATCTCTGAGACGGGCATATTCAATGCTCCCATTACTTTCATTCAATCTCAGCATTTCAGCTCCCTTCATTCTGAGATCCGCTTCACGTCCTTCAAAAACCTGAGCCTGCAAACGGTAATGACTGACCAAAGAAAAAAGAGTAAATAAAATTAGTCCGGTAAAGTTTCTATGCATTCGTGTAATTTTCGTGAATGGCAAATATAAGTAAAAAAACAGGTGATTTTAAGCTGAAACAGCCTGCCTTAGCGTTGAATCTATGGCCTTTAAGCGTATCGGCATGATAAACTGCAAATTTTCAGGTATTTAATCTTAGTAAAAAATCAGAAAAAAGAAGCCTAAACTCTATCGTTCAAGTTCGTTAAAGTCAATTCCGGAGGATACAGGATTTGTAAAATGACAATTATATTTTCAGAAATCGAACTTAATCGTGAACTTTCTGAACGGTTAAACCGGTTCTGAGTTTAGGTTCGATGTAGGTGGATTTTGGTGGCATAATCAATCCCTGATCGGCAACATCAAAAACCTGCTGAATAGTACAGGGGTGAACTGTGAAAACTGCGTCGTAAATTCCTGCCCCAACTTCAGCCTCCAGCTCCCTGCAAGGTATGCTGCCTTTCAAAAAAGACAATTGCTTATCTGTTTTCGAATCCTGTATGTTTAATTTCCCTTTGAATACTTTATCTTCCAGTATTGACACATCGAGTTTATCGACGGCATTTTCGTTTCCGGTTTGGTGACGGTATTTAAGTTTGTACCATTGTTTGCCGGTAATCAGCCCGAATTCCCTTTCGTTTTTTGGCTCAAAACTTTCATTGCATTCGCTGATTTCAAAGTCGTCCTTCAGCAAATTCAAAAACATGTCGCGGTCGAAATTCTGAGCCGACTTATACGCCCGGTGAAAGCTGTCGATATTCAAAAATTCGGGAGGTACTATATAAGTCAGATAATGACCGTTGTTTATCTTGTTTTTCTTAAAATAACCCGCTGAGGCAGCACTTCTGTGATGGCCGTCTGCGATGTACAAATCGCCTGAACCGGCATAAACAGCAGTTATTTCATCTATTGCATTCTGTTCGCTGATTCGTATTACCCTGTGTATCCTGTCTACTTCATCGTGAAAATGAATGATTTCCTCACCGCTTTCAATATATTTTCTAAGTACCGATGTGATTTCCGGATTTGAAGGATGCGTCATAAGAACAGGCTCACCGATAACACCGGTGTGTTCAATGTGCATGATTAACTGCTCCTCCTTTTCGGTAAGCGTCTTTTCGTGTATCCTTATTCTGCCTTCAAAATAATCTTCAACCGGAACAGTGCAAATCAATCCAATGTACTCGTGAAATCCATTTATTTTATCTGTCTGAGCGTAAATATACAATGAATTTTTGCTATCCATGTACATTGCCTTTTCAGCAAGCAGTTCATGCAGAGAGGCTAATGCATACGGAAAATGTTTCGCGGGATTTTTTTCCTCATTGAATCTGAGATAAGGTTTAACAACATTCAGATATGTAAGCGGGTTATTCTTTACAATGTCTGTTTGTCTTTTCAGATCATCCACATGGGTATTTGCCGAGACTTTATCTTCAAGTCCTTTAGCCGGCATCAGGGCTTTAAAAGGAGAAATCCGCGCCAATTTTTACTGATTAAAAAAACGAATAATCTGTTCAGCCATTTCATCGCCTATTCTTTTCTGAGCTTCGGCAGTACTGGCTCCTATATGTGGCGTCAGAGAAACATTGTCCAGTTTCAGAATTTCATCATAAACGGGTGGTTCTTTTTCAAATACATCGACTCCGGCATAAGCTATTGTTTTTTCTTTGAGTGCCTTTACCAGATCAGCTTCACAAACTACTCCGCCACGGGCACAGTTTATTAGTCCTGAGCCGGGTTTCATCATTTTCAGTTCTGCTTCTGCAATCACATATCCCTGTCCGCCGGGTATATGCAGGCTTACAAAATCTGCCTCTTGCAACACCGCTTCTTTGGAAATGGTGCTTATCATTTTTTTAACTGTCGGCAATGCGCTGTCGGGGTGGAATGTAATTTCAATCTCTGCCTCTGCTATCATCGGGTCGTAGGCAATAACATTCATTCCCAGTCCGAAAGCCATTCTCGCAGCTTCACGTCCTATTCTGCCCAGTCCTATCAGACCCAAGGTTTTTCCTTTAAGTTCGATACCGGCTGATGCCGTTTTCTTGAGCTGATTAAACTGAGTTACGCCTTTCTCCGGCATCTGCCTGTTGGTGTACTGAAGCATTCTGCAAAGTGAAAACATATGGGCAAAAACGAGTTCCGCCACACTTGTACTGCTTGCAGAAGGTGTGTTTACAACCGCAAGACCTTTTTCTTTGGCATACTGAGTATCTATATTGTCGAGACCTACACCTGCTCTTCCTACCAGTTTTAAATTGCCGGCTGCATCAATAACTTCCCTGGTTACTTTAGTTGCACTTCTGACAAGAAGTACATCATACTCACCTATTCTGGAAGGCAATTCTGCCTGAGGTATATTATTTGTTTCTATACTGAATCCTTTTTGTTCGAGTGCCAGTCTTGCAGACTGATCGATACCGTCGTTGGCTAATATCTTCATTATTTTGACTGACTGCTGGCGTTAAATGTTTTCATGACGTTGACAAGGACCTGGACACTTTCCAGCGGGAGTGCATTATACATACTGGCTCTGTAACCGCCTGCGGAACGGTGACCTTTTATACCTGAAATACCGGCTTCCTTCCAGGCTGCATTGAATTTTTCTTCAAGCGTAGCATCAGTAAGCACAAAACAGGCGTTCATCTGCGAACGGTCATCCTTGTCTATACTGCCCTGAAAATATGGGTTGCTGTCAATTTCTGCATAAAGCAAATCAGCTCTGGCAGCCGCTCTTTTCTGCATTTCATCAACACCTCCTACTTTTTTAACCCATTTCAGATTTTGAAGCATCGAGAATATAGGGAAAACAGGCGGCGTATTAAACATTGTTTCCTTTTCGATGTGAACTTTGTAATTCATCATACTCGGAATCTGACGACTTACCTTGCCCAGAATGTCTTTTCTGACTATGACAACTGTTACACCTGCAGGACCCATGTTTTTCTGAGCACCAGCATATATGAGTCCGAATTTTGAAACATCTACTTTACGGCTCAGGATATCCGAACTCATATCGCAAACCATAGTCACCGGACTATCCGGGAAACTTTTCATCTGGCTTCCGTAAATGGTATTGTTACTTGTGCAGTGAAAATAATCCGCATCGCTTGGTATCACATAATTCTTTGGAATATAAGCGTAATTGCGGTCTTCAGAACTTGCCACTACTTCAATATTTCCAAGATATTTGGCTTCCTTAACTGCATTTGCAGCCCATACACCGGTTTTGAGATAGGCGCCTTTGGTTTCCAGAAGATTGTAAGCCACCATTAAAAACTGAGTGCTGGCGCCTCCTCCAAGGAAAAGAATTTCGTATCCTTCCGGAATTCCCATCAGTTCTTTAAGAGTTGCCTGTGTTTCTTCAACAACTGAAATAAACTCCTTGCCTCTGTGCGAAACTTCAAGCACGGACAAACCTGTACTTGCAAAATTCCTGATGCCTTCAATACTCGCCTCAATTACTTCCGGTGGAAGTATTGACGGACCTGCCGAAAAATTATGGATCTTAGTCATTCTGTAATTTTTTATGTTGCGAAATTACGCTAATATTGAAACAATAAAACAATGAAATTTAAAAACATTTTATTTTTCAGTCTGCTTTTCTGCGCTTCAACATTGCTTTATTCACAAAATGATAAAGATTCTTCAAGAGGATTATCAAATCTAAGTTTCAGGCAAAGACTCAGTTTCAATATCGGCGGCGGCCTGATGATAGGCAATACCTATTCAAATATCAATATTCTGCCACAAATCGGCTACAGGGTAACACCGAGATTTACGGCAGGATTAGGAGGAAATTTCCAGTATTACAAAAACACCTTTTACAGCCCCGACGCTTTTCTGATTTACGGCGGAAATGTGTTTTCAAGATACACCCTGACAGATAACTTCTTTCTTCAGGGAGAATACCAGTTGCTTAATTTCGACAAAAACTGGGGCGAATATGCCCTGATTGGAGGCGGTTATATACCTTCGCGGGGTGTTTTTATCTCTGCCTATTACCTCTTGCTATATCCCGCAGCAAACAATATTTACGGCGCACCATACGTGATCAGGGCCGGTTTTATTTTCTAAAACATGAAATCATTAATCAAACACCCCAAAATCTGTGTACAGAAAGCATCAGAATTCAAATTGAAAAAATTTGACAGTGATGAGAAATTATATTTTACCGACGAGAAAACACTCAAGGAAGAACTCGACATACACAAAAAAAAGATTTCAGAGCTACAGGAAAAGCTTTACGCACAGGACAAGTACTCTGTGCTTATAGTCCTGCAGGCTATTGATGCGGCGGGTAAAGACAGTTGCATAAAACATGTGCTTACAGGCGTTAACCCGCAAGGTTGTCATGTTGTCAATTTCAAGCAACCGAGTAAAGAAGAACTAGACCACGACTTTTTATGGAGAACATGGAAACAAATGCCTGAACGGGGTAAAATAGGTGTGTTTAACCGCTCGTATTACGAAGAATTGCTGGTATGTAAAGTTCACCCCGAGTTTGTAGTTAACCAGCGTATACCAGGAGCCGGCAGCCTGAAAGACCTAGATGCTGGATTCTGGAAACAAAGGTATGAAGCCATTAATGAAATGGAAAAACACCTGGTAAAAAACGGAACAGTCATTTTAAAAGTATTTCTGAACCTGAGTAAAGAAGAACAAAAGGCGAGATTTCTGGAAAGAATAGATAATACATCCAAACAATGGAAATTCAGTATTGCCGATCTGAATGAAAGGAAATACTGGAACAATTACCAGAAAGCTTATGAGGAAATGATACAAAATACCTCGACCAAACACGCTCCGTGGTATGTGATTCCGGCCGACAAGCAATGGATCAGCAGGGCAATTGTCGGACGTTTACTGCGAGAAACACTTGAATCATTAAATCTCGCTTACCCACTGATTAGCAAAGAGCAAAAGGCTGAACTATTGAAGGCCAGACAGTTTCTGGAAAATGAAAAATAAAAAACTTATTGTGGTTTGTGGTCCGACTGCGGTCGGTAAAACCGATAAGGCAATCTCTCTTGCCCAAAAGCACAATACATGTATAATTTCTGCCGATTCAAGACAGGTTTATAAAGAACTTGATATAGGAGTAGCACGCCCCTCTCCTGCTGAGCTGAAGGCAGCAGAGCACCATTTTATTGCCTGTGTCAGTATTCAGGAAGAATATAACGCCGGGATATATGCAAAAGAGGCCAGAAATCTGATTAATTCACTGTTCGACGAACAAGACACACTTATTTTATGCGGAGGAACAGGATTGTATATCAGGGCTGTTTTAAACGGTTTAGATCCTTTGCCACCGAAAAACGAAATACTGCGAACAGAACTGAATGCAGTTTTAAATAAGAATGGCCTGGAAGCATTACAGAAAAAACTACTGGAAACCGACCCTGAGCGGTATTATAAAACGGATATCAATAACCCTCAGAGGCTAATCAGGGCAATCGAAATTGCATCTTCCACAACACCTGTCAAATCAGATATTCCGGATTTCAACCATCAGTTTGAAACCGAAATTATGCTGATTGAAACCGAACGTGAACACCTTTACGAAAGAATCAACAAGCGTGTTGACAGAATGCTTATTGACGGTCTTGAAAATGAAGCCCGGAATTTATACGAATACAGACATCTGAATGCTCTGCAATCTGTCGGGTACAGCGAGTGGTGGCCATACTTTGAAGGAGAAACAGATAAAGATTCTGTAATTGAAAAAATAAAGCAGCACAGCAGAAATTACGCAAAAAGGCAAATCACCTGGTTCAGAAATCAATTCTGAAAACTGTATCGGTTTACAATTTAAAATATTCGTTTTTTCAAACTTGTTCAATTTACTTTACTTTTGAGCATTGGAATTCTTTGGCCCTTCTTTCAGGAAAACACTTCGTCATCCACTGGGAATGATAGGTGCCTTTATCATTCTGTTATTTCTGATACCCGCCATTCTCGGAAATTTGATACTTCCTGATAAAACTGCGGATGCCAATCTGATTCATCTGCCTGTTTCGCTGTTAAAACCAGGCAGTAAGGTCAGTTTTTTCATAGTAGATGATCCTCGCAAACAATCATTAATTGATATCTGGTGGAATGGAAAACACGAACCATTGCAATATATCGCTTTCAAAAGTTACTGTTTGAAGAACGATACAGCCGTTCTGAGTTTGTATCTTCCTGATGAAAAGAACATAGAGGAAAAAATCGCTCTGGCCGCCCTGCCAAACTACAGAATTGAAGAACGAACCTTTATACTTGGCAGCGATGGTTTCGGACGAGATGTCTTCAGTCGTATAGTCCTGGGCAGCAGGGTATCACTTGCCGTTGGTGCTGTTGCAGTATTGCTCTCATTACTTATCGGAAGTACACTCGGATTAATGGCGGGCTATTTCAGAGGTAAAACCGATATTGTTATTTCCTGGTTCATCAATGTCATCTGGAGTCTGCCAACCATGTTGCTCGTTGTGGCAGTCAGCTTTGCTATTGGCAAAGGATTCTGGCAGATTTTCATCGCCATAGGACTGAGCACATGGGTTGAGGTTGCTAGAGTTGTAAGAGGTCAGGTTTTCGGAATCAGAGAAAAAGAATACATACAGGCGGCGAAAATTCTCGGATTCAAACCTTTCCGCATCATGTTCGGACATATACTGCCGAATCTCAAAAGTTCTCTCACAGTGCTTGCAGTTTCTGTATTCGGTTCAGCCATACTGCTTGAAGCCGGACTGAGTTTTCTGGGCCTTGGGATAGCGCCTCCGGCACCGAGCTGGGGAATGATGATTAAGGAAAACTATCCGTATATCATGTTCGATCACGCATACCTCGCATTGGTGCCGGGTTTGGTGATCATGATGTTGGTGATGGGATTTAATTTTCTTGGTATTGCCCTGAGAGATGCACTTGATATCAACCTGAAATAAACTACAAACTCATTATTTTCCTGTAGTTCTTATTTTCACCCGGTCTCCATCCGCTGATTTTTTCAATCATATATAAAATGCGTTTTCTGAGACTTAGATTCTTTATTTTGATATTGTAATCGAATTGCCAGTTTTTAAGTGCTATTCTTTCCTTCATTACCTCAGGATGCGATCCGTTGTAAACAGACAGGGAATCGACATTACTGAAATCAAATTCACTGAGTCCCGAATATTCTTTCTCAATAAATTCGTCGTTGTGCCAGAGCTTTCTGGCCTGTTTCAATTTTTCGAGCTGTTGCTTCGGATGCTTAACCCAACCGTAGTGAAATATTTCAGCATTTATACTGCAGACATTCAGTTTGCGTCCGTCAATTCTGAACCCCTGAGCGTCTTTATATGAACTGATTCCAATGTTATTTCGGATAACTCTAATCTCATTGCGATACCAGTCTCTGCTGTCTGCCACATAATCGTAAGTAGCAAAAAAATGACGGTAAGAAAAAAGCAGACCTTCAATTTCTTTTTTGTCGAGACAATTCATCATTGCCGACTTCACGGTTTCGAGATACATTTCGTGCAGGCATTCATCTGCCTGAATGTAAAAACACCAGTCGGCATTTTTACTGACTGCTTCGAGGGCCTTATTGGTTTCAATAGCAAGAACCTTTCCGCCTTCCCTCAGACTATCGTCCCAGACAGTTTCTATTATTCTGATTTTGGGTGATTCAAAACTTTTTACGTAAGTCAGTGTCTCATCGTCGCTTTTGCCAACAGCAATTATCATTTCATCGCAAAGGGGAAGAATTGAATAAACGGCCTCTTTTAACGGATAATCCGCTTTAACGACATTGCGGGCAATAGTAAAACCTGAAACAAACACCCCGCGAAATTAAATGAATAAGGGCAATTAATTAAATGGCTTTAAAAGAACATATATGCGCTTTACTTATATTTCTTTTTGACATACTTAATCAGAATCAGCATGTCTTTTTTCCATTTCGCAAAATGATTGAAAGAGTTGTACATGAAGTGTATCATTTCAACATCGTCTTTTGGCGAGCGTTTATTCTTGTCGACAAAGCGTTTTTCGACATTGTCCATGTAAATTTTAAAATCGAGCATACACTCAAACCAGTTTCTGTATATGGCATAATTGGTTTTGGTGGAACCTATTGCGTAGGTCTTTCTCGCTCTGGGGAATCGCATTCCACAGAGATTGAAATGTGTAACGGATAACCAGCTGTAATGTCCGTTGTTGCCACTCTCTTCAATTTTGATGGCAAGAAACAGGTAGGCCCACCTCCCCATGTACTTTTTAGCCACCATGTGCAGGGTGTCAAGTCGCGGTACTCTTTTTAAATTTAAACCTCTCAGAACATCCGTAGTATCCGATATTCCGGAGCTGGTGTCACTGTGGCTGACAGCATAGCTCTCCAAGGTAAAAATCAATATTATCGATATTATTAAACGACGTTTGATTTTCAAATATTAAATTCAAAGATAGCCCACAAGGATCTTGGCTTTTCCACAAGTTATAGGCAGTTAATCAGGTATATGGTTTTTAGTCTATTATATATTACATTTGAATTTTATTTTTTATGAACTGTTTAAAAAAGCGACTGTTACCGCTTATAATAGTGTTATTTTCTTGTTTACAGGCTTATTCTCAAAGTTTTACGATTTCAGGATTTTTATCGGATAAAGCCAGCGGCGAGGTATTGATTGGCGCTTATGTTTTTTGCCCTCAGACCGGTTCCGGTTCTGTTACAAATAATTATGGATATTATGCCATCAGCATACCATACGGCACAAAAAACATCATCTATACGGCAGAAGGATATCTTGCCAAGGTAGATACCACCAGAATTCAATCCAACAGACAAACGGATGTCGGTCTCACTATGATGGATGAAGACGATGTACAGACAGATCCGTTTGTGAATATCAACATTGACGAAGATGAAGACGAGGAAGCAACCGACAGCAATGGCAATCCACTGAGAGTGAAAATCAGAAACAATGTACAGGTAAGTGAGTTGATTTCTTACGTTCTGGAAAGAAACTTTAAAGTGATAGACCGCATAGAAAACGGATTGATTGAAGTACCGGGAATTCAGATAGTCCGTATGC
>CAZRKA010000028.1:0-24277 GCA_964600345.1 uncultured Chitinophaga sp.
TACCAGATCTGTATCTTCTTTTTTGCCAATGGTTTTTTCCAGATCAGCGACTATGCTGTTGAGAGCAACTGAGAATGCCGGAACAAGAGCAGGTTTGGCTGAAGTAATATAAACACCGTCGTGAAGGGCTTTGTTAAATGCCGCATCTGTGCTTACACCCATTGCTGCCCATTTTGACTTGATATACATATAATATACAGAGGCAGATAATTTCTGACTGTATATACCTTTTTTGGCAAACGGATCGTTTTCAGGTTTGGCTGCAAGTCCGCACCAGGTTAAGAGCGAAGTCTGAGCCTGACGGGTATTAAATACCTCACTGATGGTTGGCTGGGTTAACTGATATACACCTGCCTTTGGTTCAGCATCATTCCATGATTCGAGGAAATGATTATCCGGAGCAATATATTGACAGTTTACAGCTGTTTCGTCGGCAGTAGTTGCAAATGAAACTGAAAGTTTTGTTTTCTTCAGTCCTTTAACAATGCTTTCTGACAAAGGAGATGAATATACAGGGTTGCTGTTCCAGAAAATAACCGCCTGATAAGCTCCGGCGTTAAGATCACCTGCAAAAGTGACCATGTCATTGTCCAAACCTTTGTATTGATTGGAATGGTTTTCAAGATCTATGGTAGTACCGTAATTGTTCAGCATGATATTGATGCCGTTGATTACAGTCTGTATTTTAGGATCGTTTGAACCTGAAATAACCAAAGAGCTGCCTTTTTCATTCCACAGTGATTGTGCAGTTTGTTTTATTGCTCCTCCTGCCAGTTCTCCCGAACGGCTTATAGCCATCTGGGGCTGACCGGCGAGTTGAGCAATGCTGTTATACAATGAAGTAATATAAACAGCTTCCTGACTGGCCTTCATAGGGAAACGGTAATCTGCATTAGATCCGGTTAGCGACAAGTTGCTTTCGAAAGCGATGGTTTTAAGAATCTTGCCATCTTTGGCAATGCCGTCAACTTTTCTTCTGGCTGACCAGGCTTTGGTATATTCAACCGGTGAAATCCAGGTGCCCAGGAAATCTGCTCCAAAACTGACTACTACATTGGCTTTGCTGAAATCGTAATGAGGTATAACCTGTTTGCCGAATGAATCCCTGTTGGCAATCAGTATACCGCTGTAACCCATCGCATCATAAGTGATATGAGTAGTACCGGTATATTTGGTTTTGAAATCGTTGATAACGGCAAGAGTTGAAGGGCTGTTTATTGTAGAGCTGACAATAGCAATGCGACCAGCACCGGCCTGAATTGAATTCAGTGCGGCAGTAATCTCTCCGTCGACAGTTGCCCAGTCTGAATTTATCGGTTCAGTACCGTTCATTTTCTTTGGACCGTCGAGTCTTTCAGTATCATAGAGTCCAAGTATGGATGCCTGACCGGTTGCACATAAACCACCGCCGGATACGGGTGAATTGGCATTTCCATCTATTTTAATCGGACGGCCTTCCCTGGTTTTTACAGTGATTCCGCAGCCGGTGGAACAGGCGCCACAGGTCGAATTGTAAAAGTTTGCATTACCGGGAGTTATTTCTTCCGGTTTAACCAGATATGGAACTATGTTTCTGACCGGTGTGGTATTACAAGCAGCAAGTGATACCGCTGCTACGCTGAATCCGAAAAACTTCAGAAAATCTCTTCTGTTGGAATTCAGACCTAAATTATTTTCACTGAAAATCTCATCTAAAGGCAATGCTTCGTTGAACTCATTCTTTTGAGAAGCAAGGAATTCCTTAGTTCTTAAAAGTTCGTCTTCGCCTTTCCAGTATAATTGTTTTTTTGCCATTGGTTGTGTTAGCCTTTATATTGTTGAATTAATAGTGACATTTTGAACATTCCAGAGCACCATTCTGTGCAGGTGAAATATCGATTTTCCCATCTTTGGTGAAATACTTTGCATAAGCAGAACTCTTGTTCGCTTTTTCTTCCTTGATTTTAGCATGAAGTTTTTCGTAATAAGGATTGTTCTCAACATCTATCTTCTTTTCGCGGTGACAATTGATACACCATCCCATCTGAAGAGTTGAATACTGTTCTACAACTTCCATGGTCTGTATAGGACCGTGACAGCTCTGACAGGTTAAGTTTGCTCCTTTAACGTGCATGCTGTGATTGAAGAATGCGTGATCAGGAAGATTGTGAATACGTATCCAGCGGATTGGTTTTGGATTCGGACCATAGGTACCATCTTCTGCATTGTAATCCATTGCAGCGTAAATCTTCTTGATTTCTGGTGAAATCTCACCGTCATATCTGTCTCTGAGCTGCACACCTTTATGGCAGTTCATACAGGTATTGACACTCGGAACACTGGCCTGCTTTGATTTTTCTGCTGTAGAATGGCAGTATTTACAATCAATCTGAAGGTCGCCTGCGTGAATCTTGTGCGAATATTTTATTGGCTGCTCAGGGGCATAACCCTGTTGAACAGCAACTTCTGTTACACCAAAATAGAAACCGTAAGTGGCAAGTCCACCCAGTATAAATGTTCCTACTGCCATCTTGAAAATGGTAGGATTGATACGTTTTCTGAGGGCAGCCATTTTTTTGGCTGATTCACTCATCTCGGTCACTTCTGTTTTTTCACCCTCAATTTGTTTCAGAGATTCTTTAAGTGAATTTTTTGTTCTTCTCAGTATCAGCAGAACAATTGTCAATACAACAATAAGGAAGAGTAATATGTAAAGAGTGGTTTCGCTGTAGAAGTTTGTCTTTGGTTCAGTCTGTTCGCCGCCAACGGGACCTTTTTTAACCGGAGGAGTCCATTCCTTGAAATAAGTTATAAGCGATTTTAACTGATCATCACTAAGGTTTTCGAACGAATTCATCGCCACTTTGTTGTACTCATTGAAAATGGCAATGGCGTCTTTATCTCCGCTTGCTCTCAGTTTTTCGTTGTTGCGGATCCACTTCATCAACCATTCTTCAGACCTTCTGGTATGAACGCCGCCAAGAGCCGGTCCGGTCATTTTGTTTGCCATATCATGGCAGGAGGTACAGTTGGCTTTGAAAAGTTTTTCACCTTCCAGAGCTCCGGCAGACAATGCGGGTGCTTCTGCAGCAAATACATCCGGGGCAATAAGTGTGAGGTTGAGTAAGCATACAATTGAAAGCACAATTGTTTTTACTTTCAGATTCTTTTTGATTAGGTTTTTAACCATGTGTTTATGACTGAAAAATGACAATTCTAATTAGTCCGCAAATATATTGCCTTAACTTGCAATGTAAAAAGTATTTATTCACAATTATTTTAATTTAGAATTGTTCTATTTAGCCGCTTTAAACAACTGAAATAAAACACAATATTCTAAACCAACTTTTAATGAAAAAACTTTCTTATAGACACTTATCTGACTATGATTTTTTCGGTTAAAATCGCTATTCCTGTATTGATAATTACAAGATAAATTCCGGCACTCATACCGTGCAAGGTATAGTTGCCGTTACCGTCATGTTCCAGCGAAGAGGCATTGAGCATCTTGCCGCTTATATCGCAAACACTTACGCTGCAGTTGGTTTCACTCTTCAGACTGAAACTATTATAGCCTGCTTTGAACGTATAAGGTTTGCTAATTTCTTTTACACTGCTGACTTTAGGTGTCAGGGTATAAACAAGTCCGTTACCTGGAAAAGTGGGAATACCGTCAAACAAGCCGGCATTGAGTACCCTTACAAGAACCGGGTTTGCCGCAGAACTGTCTATGGCAAGATATGGGCTGTTGTCGTAGTCTATTAATCCGATGTAAAAATCAGTAAAGGTCGGATCAGTTACAGAGCTGTTGCCGAAATGGTATTCAATTTTGTTTGACCCTTCATATAACCATATCTGTGTATTCAAATAGTAATCAAAAGCTGTATCGGCTGTAGCTTCTCTCACATTTTTCCATTGTACCTTAAGTATTCTGGAAGGACTGCTGCCGCTTAACTGGTATGAAATCGGCGACTGTGTGGGAATTCCCATCTCAGGCATATAATTGTGGGTACCGTAAAACACATAGTCATCACCGGTGTCAGAAAAGAAAAAACCGTCGAATGTGATGTAGATATTGTTGTAAGTATTTCCAAAAAATGTAAAGGTGAATGGCATGCTCATGGTGTGCATGCTGTTCCAGGCTGCAGAAGAAATATCAGTAGCTCCACTGAGTTCGGCATAAGTTGAATTGGATTTGGTCAGTGAATAATCGAGCTGGGCGCTTGCACTGAATACTGAAGAAATGAAAAGGAAAAGTAATAATTTTTTCATAAGAATTGCAATTGATTTGCAATTATAAGTAAATCAGTTGATGATAAAAAACGTTTTATCAGGGCATTACCGTTACTGTACCCTTCTGGGTGTAGAATTTATTATCCCAGCCGCGATAGGTCACTATCCATATAAATACGTCATTCATAGCGAGTCTCCCGCGTGTAACACCATCCCATTGTGTTCCTTTGAAATCGTTATCCCATACTTTTTCACCCCATCGGTTAAAAACCATCATTCTGAATTCTTTGACAAAAGCATGAGATACACCCCACACATCGTTGAATCCGTCGCCATTGGGCGAAAAAGCATTAGGCACAAAAACCAGAGGAGGCTGAATAAGTCTGATTTCGTTTGAAAGACTGCTAGCGTTATAGCCTGCCCCGCTGTCGTTAACACCTTCGTATGCTTTTACTACATAATAATATGCTCCCCACCAAAGGTCCAGATCGTCGTCGTGATGCACCCGCAAAAGACCGGTATTCGTCATTGACCTCATGTAGCCGGTATCTACTTTTCTGAATAATTCGTAATTGCTGACCCCTCCTGCCCATTCTCTGTATGGCAGCCAGTCCAGGTCAAAGTAAAGATGTCCGACTGTACCGCGAAGTACTATATTGCATGCCTCGTTGCTCGGACGGCTGACATGTCCGCACTTATCATTCACGCCTATTTTATAGCAGTAACTTTTTTCAGAAACCTCAACTTTTTCATCCGTAAAATCGGTGTCATTGATATTATCAAAGCTTTTTATCTTTCTGAATCCGGTTGAAACACCGTTGATATTGTCGGCTCTGAAAACTTCGTATGACCCGAAATCTTCTTCCTTGCTGGTAAACCAGTTGATTCGAACGGATTTATTGTCCACTACTGTTGCGTAGTGAAGGTATGTTGAATCTATTGGTGTATTGAATTCTTTAAGCGTATTGATTCTGTTTCCGTCGTCATAAGGTTTGCCGCAAACATTGTATCCAACCATATAATACTGATAATTAACCGTCTTCGGATCAGCAGGCGTTTTATCCTTGAATTCGCCTCCACCATTGCTGAATATAGTATCAAGTACAAGGAGTTTACCATTGGGATTAATCCTGTTGAGCAATACGTAATTGAAGAACTTGTTTTTCAGGAATGCTTTCCAGGAAAGGGTGATTGATCCGTCTTCCCTGAAATTCATACACATAGTTTCCGGCGCTATGGTTAATGGTGGATCTTTAACCACTATCCTGATCAGGGCCTGATTGCTGTCCTGAGTCGGACATCCCCTGTCGTAAACCTTAACATATAATTTAATTGTATCCATTCCGGCATGACTGCAGTTCGGGTACCATCGGATACGCACCTTTATTGCATTCATCCCGCTGACCTGAGTTTGTGAAACAATTTCGGGAAGGGGTAGTGGAAATGAAGAATCTTCGAACGGATCACCACTAAGCACTATTCTGAGACTGTCACTTCTGTCGGGGTCGGATACCTGAATTTCAAAATCGAGGGTATCATTAGCCAGTACATCGTATAAAGAGTCTTTAGCTACCGGTTTGCGATTCAGGTTTTCAAAGTCGAATTTAAAAATAGCGTTATTGCAGTTGGACGAATTATTAGTGTTGCTCCAGACACCGGGTGTTGTAGGAAAAAAACTCTGACCGCCGCATCCGGCGCATACCGATTGGTAAATTACGCCTTTCTTGTCGAAGCGGCTGGTACCTCCGTCTACATGTTCATGAACATTTACAGAACCGTTGCGTCCGCCGAAATAAGTAGCGTATTGCAATTCCTGCATATTCTTGCTGAATACAGCCAGATAAAAATCGTAACCGTCTGTCTGCCATTGATAGGCATCTTTGGACAGAGGCATATTAAATGTACCGCCACCCGGCCACTCACCCGCAAAATTGACACCTCCCCAGCCTGATATAAATATCCTTTCACATTCGTCTATCATTAGCGCGGTCGGCGAAATATCAGGAAGCGATTTATTGAGTGCCCCGAAACTGGTTTCAATTTCTATAAGGTCAAGGAAAAAACTGAATTTTTTCAGGAACATTTTCCCGTCCTTGTTCGAATAAACCCCGTTGCTTACCGGATGTATACCCTCTGTCTGTCCGTACACAAACGGCTTCCCGTATTTATCCGTTTTCACAAAATAAGTCTGGTCGTAGGCACCCGTCCCGATAAAAGTGTGAGCCATCAGACTGTGATTATCAAGATTAACTCTGAGCAGAAAACCATCCGCCCTCCCGCCGTTATTGCTATGCTTGAGCCCGTAAGTACTGTAATTAAATGTAGATGAAACAGTACCGCCGGTGACGTATAAGTCGTTGTGAATTCCTAAATCGAGCCCATAAGCAGCGTCGTGATTATTGCCCCCGATATACGAACTGAAAATCAAGGCGCTGAGATCTGATCTCAGACCGAATACGCACCCATCCTGCAGCCCGTTATAGGTTGGGTCAAACCCGCTAAGTATTGGAAAGTCGGCGGAGTTTGTAGTTGTTGCCACATAAACATTGTCGCCGGAATCTACAATGATTTCACCTCTGAAATCGTCGGCATAATTATACAGGAGAGGACTGATTTGTCCGCTTGGCCGGTCGCCGTTCAGACCGTCAAAGCCGCTGCCTCCGACAAATGTACCGGCCAGTAAAGAGGTTCCGTCTGACGAAAGTTTCACCACAAAAATATCAGACAAACCATTGTGACTGTCGTCGAAAGCCGGGGTAATACCAATTGGAAAATCAGTTGATTTGGTTGTACCCATGATGTACAAATTATTGCGGCTGTCTGCGATCATGCTGTGCGGTTGTTCGTTGGAAGCTGTCCCGCCGATATATGTGGCATAAATCAATGTTTTTCCGTTGGGCGAATACTTCATTATACCACAGTCTCTTTTCACATATCCAATTCCCATGTCTTCAGTATTGCCTCCTGCAAAAAACATCTGGTAGGCTCCGGCAGTAACCGGAAAACCAAAGTTAAATACTGTTCCTCCGGCAATTGCATGTCCCGATGAATCGAAAGTTGCCGTATATCCGAAATTATCTGCCTGAGAGCCGCTGAAAGTTGAAAAAACCAGGACAGGATCAATTACAAGTACCCGGTTTAAACTTCTCTTACCGCTGATTTTAAAACTCAGGTTGTTCCCTTCCAGTTCATAAGAGGAACTCAAAACCTTATTATCTCCATTTCCAGATTCTTCGTATACCAGGGGTGCCAGTTCATTGATGCTTCCAAACCTGTTCGAAATGATAAGACCGGAATTTTTGAGAAACAGGCTGTCTGCACCGTGGTATTTGAGTTTTATCTGTTCGGCATCTCCGCCGGGTTTAACAATGAAATTGTATTTGAGATTTCCGTTTTCCTCGAATAATTCGAAATCAATGTGATGGTATATTTCCCGGATATATAATTTGCGGAAACTCTTTACACGCGATTTCCATTTTTGGGGATTATTGCCAATGAAATAGTTGGCATAGTCAGGGTACTCACCTAAAGCATCGTAGACAGCCGTATTGCTGGCCCCGCTGAATTCCACCCTGATCACATGTACCCTGAAGGAATCCTTGTCGGGCAGTTCATGCTGAATTTCCCCTATTTTTTCAGCATCGTAAAAAAGATAGGTTATGGCCGCATCAGAAACAAATAATTTAGCCGCTTTCAGATCTGCTTTATACTTAATACGACTATCCCACTGGCCTTCATTTTTTGTCAGCCTGAACTGTGCCGACAAACCGTGCGGCAAACTCAAGAGAAGTATAAATATGTAAAACCGCTTTATTGTCAATTACTATTCGAATATAATTCAATCCCTCCGCATTCACAAGCTTAGACGAAAAATGAGGGTTAAATGTTGCATAAAACCATGAAAAAATACAAAATTTAGGGCTTACTTTTGTAAACTCGGTATGATTGACAAAGACAGGCTTAAGATTATTTTTTTCGGCACTCCTTTATTTGCCGCACATACCCTTAGGGCAATACACAGTAACGGATTTAATGTAGCGGCAGTAGTTACGGCTCCTGATAAGGCTGCCGGCAGAGGCCATAAACTGCAGGCATCCGAGGTCAAAACTGCGGCACTAGAACTTGGAATTCCATTGCTGCAACCTGTCAATCTTAAATCGGGAGAATTTCTCGAAGAACTGAGATCTTACAAGGCCGATTTACAAATTGTAATTGCTTTTCGCATGTTACCCAAATCGGTATGGGAAATGCCTCCTCTTGGCACTTTTAACCTTCACGCAAGTCTATTACCTGCCTACAGAGGTGCAGCACCAATTAACCGCGCGATTATGAACGGTGAAACTGAAACCGGAATCAGCACATTCTTTCTGAAACACGAAATTGATACCGGGAACATCATACTTCAGCAAAAGGTTAAGATAGAAGACAATGACAATGCCGGTACACTTCACAATAAACTGATGGAAGCAGGTGCTGATCTGGTTATCGAAACACTTGACAGAATTTGCGCGGGTAACTATATTCTTCAGGTACAGGAAGAAGGCGAATTTCCGCATGCACCAAAAATTTTCACGGACGACTGCCGGATAGACTGGCACCAGGATGCCAGACAGGTTCACAATCTTGTGAGAGGACTTGCACCTTACCCGGCAGCTTTTACCGAATTCATGGATAAAAAATTAAAAGTCTTTGAAACAGAAATTACCGAAGAAGTATCCGAACAACCCGGGAAATTCGAAATACGAGGTAAAGACCTGCTGCTTGTACATTGTGCCGACCGTCTGATTAAACTTAAAGAGGTACAGCCTGAAGGAAAGAAGCGAATGTCTGCACGGGATTTTATAAACGGCATTCACCTCAGTTCCTGAGTAATTCTCTTATCCGGGCTATGATCTCCGGCGTGTACCAGTTAATACCTTCCACTTTCATTATTACCACTTTCCCTTTTTTATCCAGAAGATAAGTTGTCGGAAATCCCTTTATTCCGAGATCCTTTTTAAGGGCTGAGTTTGTTTTGTAGAAATTCAAACCAGAGTCAAATCTGCTTCTGAAAGCATTTATTTTATAAAGCGATTCGTCACTGATCATGGCAATCTGCAAACTGTCGGGACCAAAGAGGACAGATAGTTTTTTGAGTTCCGGTTGCTCCTTGACACAATCACTGCACCAGGTCTGAAAATATGACACAATACAAACTTTTCCTTTAAAACTCCCCTTGTCAAATTTTAAACTGTCAGTGGTAAATAATTGGGGGATTTTGTGAGATTCGCTGCTGCGTAAATTCCTAATTAAAATAAACGAAACACAGGTAGCCAGGATCAAAGATAGAAAGAGATTGGTCTTAAAATTCACTTAGGGCAAATATAGTGAATTGCTGCTTTTGGCAGAAGGCGAAATTTTCTATAGCCATATAGGGACATCTCAAAAAACTTTAAGGTATTTTTATCGAAAAATGTTTTCATTAACATGTCAAAGATTTAATTTGCCGCGAATAATTCCAAGGATATGAAAAATAAATATACTGTTCTGATCCTCATCTGTGTACTGATGAATCTGCCATTGAACATCTATGCCAAGAAAAAGAAACCTGTTCCGGCAGACGCTCCGAAACCGGCAGCTCCGGCCATACCGGGCATAGCAGACAAGGTAAAAAAATGCAAAAAGATTGAAGGTTTGTTTACGCTATACAGAGATACCACAAATGGCTCTGTTCTGATGCTTATAAAGAAGTCTCAATTCAACAAGGAATTTATATATTTCAGTTATATTGAAAACGGCAATACCACAACCGGTCATAATAAAGGCACATTCAGGGACAACAAGGTATTTACACTTTCACGTTACTACAATCAGATAGAATTTATCACCAAAAACACTTCATTTTATTTTGACCCTTCCAATGCCATAGCCAAGGCGGCCGATGCCAATATCAGCGATGCCTTAATGGCCAGCGAAAAAATTGTCGCGATGGATGAAGCTAAAGGCGAGTATCTGATTGAAGCCGATAATATTTTTCTGACAGAAGTGCTGTATCAGATAAAACGCAGCCCTATGCTGCCTCCGGGTGTAAGTTTTTTCAACCTGGGCATGCTCAGCAAATCTAAAACCAAATACCAGAACATTCGCAACTATCCTGAGAATACAGACATTATAGTAAAATATGTTTACGATGATCCTGCATCAAGGGGTACCGGTAGTGAAGCGATTACAGACGGCCGCTATGTTGACATTCAGCTTCAGCACAGTTTTATTGCTATGCCAGAAAATGATTATAAACCAAGACTTGACGACCCTCGAATCGGATATTTCACCACTCAGGTCAACGATATGACAACAACAGAGGCTTTTAATTACAGGGATCTGATTCACCGCTGGCACCTTGTTAAAAAAGACCCTTCGGCAGCTATGTCAGAACCGGTTAAACCAATAGTGTGGTGGATAGAAAATACTACACCTAAAGAACTGCGTCCAACCATAAAAGCGGCTATTCTGCAATGGAATATAGCTTTCGAAAAAGCCGGTTTTATCAATGCAGTTCAGATTAACGAACAGCCGGACGATGCCGACTGGGATGCCGGTGATATCCGCTACAATGTACTGCGCTGGACCAGCAGTCCTGAACCGCCCTTTGGAGGCTACGGACCGAGTTTTGTCAATCCGCGCACAGGTGAAATCCTCGGCGCCGATATCATGCTGGAATGGGTATTTATCACCAACAGATTAAAAACACAGAAGGTGTTCGACAAGGCAGGTATAGAATGGCTGCTGGAGAGTCACGAAAACGATGGGCCCCATCATCGTTATGCCTGCGAGGCCGGTGAACACATGCACATGCAGAATTTACTCGGACTTCAGTATCTGGCTTCTCAGGATGCCAGTGAAGATGATGTCAACAATTTTATTAAAGAATCTCTTTATTATCTGATACTTCACGAGGTCGGACACACGCTTGGGCTTAACCACAATATGAAAGCCAGTCAGCTTCACAGCATCAACGATCTGTATGATATGAATAAGACTAAAAGCACAGGACTTACCGGTAGTGTGATGGATTATCCGGCCAGTAATTTCAGCAACCGCAAGGGATTCAAATGTCAGTATTACACAGACAGACCCGGACCTTATGATCTCTGGGCAATTGAATTCGGATACTATCAGGAAGATGACAAATTAAAAGAAGCATCAAGAAGAGAAAGCATACTTGCCAGAAGTACAGAAGCTCAGCTTTGTTTCGGCAACGATGCAGACGATATGCGCTCGCCGGGCAAAGCGATAGACCCAAGGGTAATGATTGGTGACATGAGCAGCGATGCAATTGGGTATGCCAGAGAAAGAATTGGTCTGATTAAAGAACTTCAGGGAAAGCTGCTTAGCGATTACGGGAAAGAGAACAGAAGTTTTGGTGAACTGAGGATGAGTTATCTGGTGCTGAGTGCCGAATGGGGCGTTCAGGCAGGGGTAGTTTCAAGGTATATCGGAGGAATTTTTGTAGACCGCAGTTTCAGCAACCAGAACAGCACTCAGAAACCTTTTACGGCTGTGCCATATGAAACGCAGAAAAATGCCATGAAATTGCTAAGTGAACTGGTCTTTGCGCCGAATGCCATGGATGTTCCCGGTGATCTTGCATCGTATATGCAGCAGCAAAGAAGAGGATTCGGATTCTTTAGTTCGGGCGAAGATCCAAAGCTGCATAAAAGGGTATTGAACATCCAGAATTCAGTTCTTATGCATTTGCTGCACCCCAATACTTTGCAAAGAATAATCGACAGTAAGCTTTACGGCAATACGTATGAAATCGGTGAAATGTTCAGGGATCTCAGCAATGCCATTTTTCAGGCCGACCTCAACACCAATGTCAACACCTACAGGCAGAATATTCAGATTACTTATGTCCAATACCTGAAGTTTATTTACGAATCGCCTATGTATGATCCGGTAAGCAAGTCGAAAGCTCATGCACAGATGTTAAATATTCAAAAAATGTTGCAGTCGGTTTTACCTTCGTCGACAATAGACGCCAAAGAACACAGGAATTACATACTTTCGTCGATAAAATCGACACTTGAGAAAAGTAAGTGATTTTAGGCAATCTGAGCATTTACATACAATCATCTGATTAACTTGATGTTAGCCACAGGTTAACATCGGGTACAAAAATTTATTTTGAATTCTTTTATAAATCTCTAGATTTGTTTTGCATTAAAATTTATCGCTTATTGAAATGAGAATTTACATTGGAAATCTTAACTACAGGTTACGCACTGAAGAACTTAAAAACGTCTTTCTGCCTTACGGGGAAGTGATTGGCGCCAAGATCGTCCGTGATCAGGAAACCAAACGCAGCAAAGGTTTTGGCTTTGTCGAAATGGCAAACGAAGCCGATGGTCTGAAAGCTATTGAAGAACTCAATGGCTACGAACTCAGCGGAAGGAAAATGATTGTTACTCAAGCTAAACCCCGGGAAACCGAAGTTAGCAACAATCACGGAACCGAAATCTGATCTTACTTATTTTTTCTATTTTGAAAGACAACTTCAGGGTTGTCTTTTTTTTTGTACTGTTGTAATTACAGATATCCTTTTTCTATCAGATAGGTCAGCAATTCCTTCAGGTCGTTTTCACTTATAAACTTTGCAGAATTAAAGCGGTTGTCTTTGTAGGTAAGCAAACTCCAGCTATTGTTAACTTTATCAGTTCTTGTAGCAGTACAAATCAGTGCTCCGACTGAATTATAAATAATTAACTGCCTTAATTCGCCGCCGGGCCCGCTGATACTGTTTTCCTTAAAAGAACCTATCAGCACACCACCCTGGGCAATTTCTTCTTTTTCAAATAATATTTCCGCTTTAGTATCGCGTTTGACTACAAGCGATTTATCAGAGTTGATGGTATCCAGTCTGCTGCTGCCCGTGCTTTTTGCCACCCCTTTAACAGTGGCAAACATCTCTGCTTTGACGGTATCCAAACCGTGTAAATTAATCAGACCGTATTTGCAAATCAAATCATAAGCCTCCTTGTTGTCTTTGTATTTGACATCGCAATTCCGGCCAATACCCGGAAATTCAAAATGATGGTATGTTTCTGAAAGACCTGATTTGTTGCTCAACGAAATTGAATTGATAATGATAGCAGGTGCTTCTGAGTTAAACGCCATAACTGCCTGTTCTAGTATTGTCTCTCCGGTTTTGGCAGTTACCACAACCCTTGCCAGAGCTTTACCGCCGCAGAACAAGGTGTCCAGACTGTATAGTGCAGTTCCCGATGCGGCCGACTCCTGCACCAGCCTGCGGTGTTCCTTTTGTTTAATCTGTGAGAATACAGGTAAACTTTGGAAAACAAAAAATAAGAAAGTAAGAATTGTAATTGTTGAATTAGGAAATCTGAATATTGACATGACTGAATTCATATTCTGCAGGATTATTTCCCGCGATAATTACTATACGGGATACTAATTCTGACATACAATTTTTGTACCATAATTCACCTTGTTTATCCATGTTGCTAAGAGGCTCGTCGAGCAATAGAACCGCCGCTGTTGAAGAGAGACAAAATGCTGTTTTTAATCTTTGCTGCATCCCGGAAGAAAAATGTTTGACCGCCATAACAGCCTGCTCATTACTGAACATACTGAATGAGAGAAAAGCCTCCAGTCCTGATGTCAATTTACCGCTTCGATAATACAAATCATGTAACTCGGCTATCGAAAACTCAAGCGGTAACTCCATATAGGGAGATGTTAATGCAAACAATTTATGTGCTTCGTAATTGATTCTCCCATCTATCAGTACTTCTCCTTCGCTTGGCTGTATTAATCCATAGGCTATCTGAAGCAAGGTAGACTTTCCGCTTCCGTTTCTTCCGGTTACCGAAAGAATTTTACCGGTTTCGACACTCAGGTTAATATGCCTGAAAAGCCATTGCCTGTTGTACCTTTTGCCGATATTTTTCAATTCAAGTTGCAAATTCCCCGGAATAATCAATGCAATATTACTCTAAATTTTACTGCCTTTTACAGCTATTGTCATCTCCCTTTTACCATGTGCACCTTTGGGCGATTCTACCTGCATTCCAAGACTCCTGAGATTTCTTTTAAATTGTCCCTGTGCGCAATAGGTGCTCAATATTCCGCCTTCTGCCATCATATTGCAGACCTTGCTCAATACAGGCAAATCCCATAATTCGGGTTGAACACCCGGTGCAAAGGCATCAAAATATACGAGATCAAATGCCTCTGCTATATCATGTACATCCTCTATTTCAAACTCCTGAATTTTTTTTCCGAGTAATCTGAAATTAAAACCCTTCTCTATCCCGCGGACAGCAGGTCCTTTGTTTTCCGTAAGCATTTCCAGGTATTTCAAAGCCCCGGGTTTAACGTCAAATTGCTCATAATAATTACGGATGGTTTGCAAATCAAGTTGAAATGGTTCAAGTGTCACGTAATTGACAATAGTCTCAGGATTGCGATGTTCAATGGTAAGCAGAGCATTAAGTCCGCTTCCAAAACCTATTTCCAGAATATTGATCTTTTGTTTTTCCGATTCTGCCCGTTTTAATCCGTTGTTAATATAAACGTGCAGGCTTTCACCCAAAGCTCCATTAACCGAATGATACGTTTCTCTCAGTGATTCGTTGAAAAGCGTCGCGCTGCCGTCGGCTGTTCGTATTATGAGCAATTGCTCAGCTTCGCTGTGTTCCTTACTTGGCATTGGTCAGGCCCTTTTCCTGACGGTTCTTTGTTCAATGCGTTTTTCATATCCGGTCCCCTGAAAAATACGGTGAACATAAATCCCGGGTGTGTGAATATGATCAGGATCGAGCGCACCGGCAGGCAATAATTCCTCCACTTCTGCAATCGTAATCTTACCGGCCATTGCCATCATGGGATTGAAATTCCTTGCAGTTTCCCTGAATACCAGATTCCCATGCACGTCGCCCTTCCATGCTTTGACAATTGCAAAGTCGGCATCAAAGGCGTATTCCATCAGATAGGTTTTTCCGTTAAAATCCCTGGTTTCCTTACCAATTGCCACTTCCGTTCCAACACCTGCAGGGGTATAAACAACCGGCATTCCATAACCGGCAGCTAAACAACGGGTGGCAAGTGTGCCCTGGGGAATAAGCTCTACTTCAAGTTCGCCCGAAAGCAATTGTCTTTCAAACTCTGCATTCTCTCCAACATAAGAAGAAATCATTTTTTTTACCTGTCTGGTTTTAAGCATCAGACCTATCCCGAAATCATCTACTCCGGCATTGTTGCTTATACAGGTTAAATTTTTACTGCCTTTTTTAACCAGTGCATTTATACTGTTTTCGGGAATACCGCATAAACCAAATCCGCCCAGCATCAGAACTGCACCGTCGTGAATATCCTTTATTGCTTCATCGGCATTTGAAACCACTTTATTCATGCTGCGAAGATATACTGATTTTTGAAATTGATAAGATTCAAATTTTTTAAGATTCAGGATTTCATTATATGCAATCAAAGCTTTTTTTATAAATTTAATTCGTTGATTATTTGAGCAATAAGCAAATGTTTACTTTTTTTATTTTTCTCAGGCAACACTTTCATGCCATGTTGTGTCATAAAGGCAAATCAGCGATAATAGTGCGAGTTCAATTCTCATGATTCAATAATGCAAAAGAGCCCGGTTCACGCCGGGTTTCTTTTTTATACCTATACCAGAAAGCTTTTCGCTATCACACAAAGCTCACATTATGGTATACTCATCCTAATCAATGCTTTCTTCCAAAAACCCGATAAGGATGAGTATAATTTAATTTCATGTCGGGGCAACATGTCAGAAAGTTTAAATGTCTTGCAGTCAATTTAAACAACATGAAACTAAAAATACCTTTTCTGATTTTTGCATGCACCCTGATTTTCCCGGCCTATTCCCAGAATATTATTAAGGACCTGATTCCGGGCACCGCTTCTTCTTCTCCGAAAATTTATGCGGTTTTGCCGGGTGGATTTATCTTCTACGCCAACTCAAGTACAAGCGGCAAAGAACCCTGGTTCAGCGACGGCACTGAACAGGGTACAATTATGCTAAAGGATATTCAGGCAGGTGTTTACTCATCTGATTACCCCAGTAATTATGTTGTGCTCGGCAATAACTGTTATTTCATAGCCCGGATTCAGGGTAACTTTAATATCGGTTTATGGAAAACCGATGGCACTGTCAACGGTACCCTGCTGGTAAAAGATCTCGGCACCATTGTTTTTCCTCCGGGTGGTCTCATAACACCTCTTCCGATGATAGCCTCTAACGGTAAAATTTACTTTGTATACGAAGACTACCGCGGCAAGGAATTGTGGGTATCAGACGGAACTGCCAACGGTACGGATGTGGTTATGGATATTAATACCGGACCCACAGGCTCTTCACCTTCCGGATTGACAGTTTTCGGTTCATATCTCTATTTTTTCGCGAATGACGGTGCCAACGGCAACGAATTGTGGAGAACAGATGGCAATGTCACTGAACTTTTCAAGGACATTTACCCCGGCAGCATCAGTTCGTTTACAGGCACACCTTCCCTGTTTGTATTTAAAAACAAAATGTATTTCGGGGCACAGGGCACTCACGATGAAGGTGTTGAAGTATACAGCACAGACGGTACTCCACAGGGAACAGGTTTGTTTAAGGATATCAATACAGATATACAGGGAGGATCATTCCCGGCATTTATCGAAGCAGGTGAAAATTACTTTCTTTTCAGGGCTAAAACCACTGCAGCCGGCGACGAGCCATGGATCAGCGACGGAACTGCTTCAGGTACCAAATTATTAATTGATATCAATACCGGCAGCGGAAGCGCATATCCTACATCAGGAATGGCTTTAGGCAACAAACTTGTTTTTTCTGTTTACACGCCGGCTGAAGGAAGCGAGTTATGGGTAACCGACGGGACTACTCAAAATACAAAAAGACTCAGGAATATATCACCGGGTAATTTAAGCGGATATGCCGGACAAATGCGCAAATCAGGCAATCTGATATATTTTCTCGGTTCTGATTCTACCGGTGGCACTGAAATTTGGGAGACCGACGGCAGCGAATCAGGTACTATACTCAATTTTGAAGTCAACCCGGGAAGTGCCGGTTCGGGAATTGTATTCATGCATCTTTACAACGGAAAATTGTATTTCAACGCCAGTAAAAGTGCAGATCAGCTGGGTGATGAATTATATAGTTTGCAGGCTCAGAGCAATAGTATCACTCCATTCGGAACAAGCGCACATTTTAATTTATACCCCAATCCGCTTGCAGCCGGTTCAACACTTTACATTAATTCTACCGAAAAAGATGTCATGACCGATGTCAGCATACTGGATGCCAAAGGTCAGACAATACTTGAAGCATCAAATATAAACGGAGAAATTGTATTGCCCGGCGACTTAAGTCCGGGAATTTACCTGGTATTAATCAAGAGAGGAAACATCTTAATTTCACGAAACATTATGATTGAGTGAGATACCCTGA
Source organism: uncultured Chitinophaga sp. (assembly GCA_964600345.1). GTDB lineage: Bacteria > Bacteroidota > Bacteroidia > NS11-12g > UBA955 > JABMMZ01. The sequence goes on from CAZRKA010000028.1 coordinate 17,708, forward strand.
ATTTTTATTTTCAATTCTTTCATCGTATTAATCATTGCGTGTTGTCTTTTATCAGATTCCCGATAAATGCTCCCAGTTCCATCAGCCAGGCTATCCCAACATGAACCATGATGCCACCGTATATGCTTCTGCTGTAAAATGAGATAACACCCAGTATTGTACCTCCAAAGAAAGAACTGATAGCTTCACCCAGTGGTTTGCCGTAGTGAATTGAAAGGTAGAATGCCGCCATTGGCAATACCGCGTGAATTCCTGCATACCTGATGAAGGCGATGACCATGAATCCCCGGAAGAATAATTCGATTGAGAAAAAGTCGAGTCCGTAAAATAGTTCATAAAGCAAAATGTCAGTACTTTCTGCACCCAGTTTAACAAGATTGGATGCACGTGGGTAATAATCCAGAAAATCGCTCAGCATACTAGCGCCGGCTATCAATGGGATCATACATGCAAGCAGAATCCAGTAAACCGTTGCGTTGTGATTCTTACCTGAAACACCATATAAGGGCATTTCAGATCTGTCTTTAAAAAACCAGATGATAAAAACCGGTATGACAAGATACATCAACCTGAATATATCTCCGTATACTATTCTGTTGATGGCATAATGTCCTTCATTTGAAAACGCATCTATTATACCACGGTGTTGCCAGGTAACAGCCCTGAACGCAAACATCGAAAAGCCTGCGATTAACAAAAGGTAAAATCCGTATTTAGTCCAGAATTTGTAATTCCCGCTCGTAAAACTGTATAGTGCAAATGCAAACAAAGAATGAATGGCATACAAAGAGAAAAAAGCTATGAATTCGGAAAATCCGCTTAACGAATTGATGTAATTCTGCATACCCAATCCATAATTAATAAAAACACTTACGGCACAGAACCCAAGTAATATCATCCAGTGCCATGCAGAATACATGCCAATGAAATTTTTAAGTTCTTTAATGATTGTCTTCATCAAACAAGTAAATTACAACCGCGGGTATCACTGTGATCAAGGCGACCGAGAATTTCGAAACTGCCGTTGTCATATACTTTTCCCAGATCAGAACTCGCTATAAAAGCACATGAAGCAATATTATTAAGGTCGCAGATATTTATGGCACCATGCCTGTTGTATACCGGCCCGCTGAGCGGATCGTTGATTTCTCTTGCAGTCACCCGCATTGAAGGCGGACATAAGTACAAACCATCCCCGGGTGCATAAGCCTGACTCATCAGTTCGGTCATTCCATATTCACCGGCAACAGTGTTCAGGCCAAACCCTCCTTTTAACAAAGCATGTAACTCCTCTCTCGTAATCTCCATGCGGCGGCCTTTCATGCCTCCGGTTTCAATAACGCGTGTATGTTTCAGTTCAAATTGAAATTCTTCAATAAAATCGAGCAGGGCAAAACTCACTCCCCATAGAATTGTTGGCACTTCCATCTTTTCATTTTCAATCAAAGTTTTGTTCAATTCGGCGTGATTCCTGAGAAAAAAAGCAGACTGAGAATATTTTGAATTCCTTATAAAATCATCCACCTGAAAAACTAGTGATGAGTGGCTGCGTTCGAGATATGATGGCAGCAAAGCCAGATGACAAAAAGTTCTGTTATCGCCAAAAGCATAATTAAAACAAGTTCTGAAAGATGTTCTGTAATGATCAGCCGAGAGTATATGGTGTTTGCTTATCCCTGTATTGCCTGTACTGCTGCTTTCGAAGCATAACTCGCTTTCAAAATTTCCGGTTTTGACCTGAAATCGTTTGTAAAACTCTATGGGTAAATAGGGAATATCTGCGGTTTTATTTATATTTGAAGTGTCGATTCCCAGATGGGCCAGATAGCGCCGGTAAACCTCGCAATGTATGCTCTGATACCGAAAAACTTCCAGAGCCAATGCATCGAACTGATGTTTCTCAATGCGATTCACGGCATCACACAGAGCGGCAAAATCCATGTTTCAAAAATATATCAAATTATCCGTTTTCCTATTACTGTTTGCCTGTAAAGACGAAGTGTTCAATTTTCCTGATACACCGGTTATCACCCTGGAGAAAGCTCCCGAGCAATACAAGCTTAACGGAAAGGATTCGCTGGTAAGACTGATTATCAAATACACAGATGGTGACGGTGATATCGGTCTGGAACCTGAGGATACTGCAGCGCCATTCAATTACACCAGCAGATTTTTCAATAATCTCTTCATCAAAGTATACTTCGTTGAAAACGGTGTAAGTAAGCCGGTCTTAATTCCTGTTGTCAATGACACTGTGAATTACGACACAAGGATTACCAATCTGACACCCAGCGGCAAAAACAAGGCTATTTACGGAGAAATCACCATCAACCTGAAGGCTGAACCATATCCGGGTATTCAACCCGATTCTATGTATTACACGGTGCAGATCGCAGACAGAAAACTACATCTGAGCAATATTGTCCAGACCTCTGTCATGAGATTTGAATTCTGATTTCTCAATTCTGATTTCTCAGAATTTATTCTTCCACATCATGCTTTCAACCGGGCGAATGGTGCGGGTATTGTATTTGGCATTTTTCTTTTTGTTGTACATGGTTTTAACTTCACCATTCACAACAAAGTAAATCAGCTGCCCGATTGGCATGCCGAAGTAAACCCTTACAGGTTGCGCAACACTAATTTCAAGTGTCCATGTATTGCAGAATCCGACGTCGCCTTTACCTGCAGTGGCATGAATATCAATACCCAATCTGCCGGTGCTGCTCTTTCCTTCAAGAAATGGAACATGCGCATGCGTTTCGGTATACTCCTCGGTTACTCCCAGATATAATGTTCCGGGCTGCAGAACAAATCCTTCCTGAGGAATTTCAAAGTGATCAATTTTGTTATGAGACTTTGCGTCCAGTACTCTGTCCTTATATGTGGCGAGATACCTGCCTAAGTGTACGTCATAGCTGTTGGTTCCAAGGCACTCCGGGCGATAAGGCTCGATCAGTATGCTACCTTTTTCAATTTCTTCAAGTATCTGATAGTCGGTTAAAATCATTTCTCTTTCTCTGTTATTTCAAAGCACATAATGCTTCTGTCATCACTGCACGAAATAAAATTGTTTTTGCCAAACCACAAAATTTTATTCACCGAGCTTTTATGCGCATCTGTCTTTTCTGCATTAATTACTTTGAGTAAATCCTGACTTGAAACATCCCATACACGAATCGATTTATCCATACTTCCGCTCAGCAACCGATTGCCATCTGCAGTTAACGCAATCGTGTTGACATGCAGGTTATGCGCTGCAACTGCGGTGTAATTTCCGTCTGAATTGTGAAAGTGAATATGTGCATCTTTGCTGCCACTTATCAGCATTTCATGATGATCTGAGTACAACAATGAAAAAACAGTATCGCTATGGGATTTGATGGTATTGGCAGGAGCAAAATTTCCATCGAGCATATAAATATGTCCATCACTGCTTCCAACGGCAAACTTATTCCCTGCCGAAATCATGCACCTCAAACTCTTATCCGAAATTTTAATTTTCTCTGAGCTCATTTTTTCTGTGTTGAGCACCGAGATGCATCCATCGCCGGATAAAACTGCTATTCCCTTCTCGGTTTCATAGATACAAAATACAGGTTTATCCGAAATTTTCAGAGTATGTGACTTGCCATTTTTTTCTATTAATGTCAATTTGCCTTTGCTGTTTCCTGAAATAATAAATTCTTCGTTGGCAAAAACAGAATAAATCGCGGCATCATCTCTGGCAATCAAAAGTCCTTCGTTCCCCTCAATATGCCATTTGACTATCATCCCATCTGCACCGGCACTCAGAAAGTGATTTTCTTCCTTTAAGTGGCACAATGTATAAACGGCTTGTGTATGTCCGGTGAACTCCCTTAATTTTACAACCTGTATTGACATGCCACTGATTTTTGAAAAGCAAATTAATTCTGCAAAGAAACTCGCTGTATGGGAAATAACCGAATCGCCTGAATACTTTGTGGACAAGCTTCTGATAAAACCAAATCCCGAACGAAATATCAGGCGGCAAACCGAACAGACTGCTTCTATGTATTTGCTTGATTATTTATACGGCAGCGAAATTCATACTGAACTTTACAACGACGAATTTGGAAAGCCACATATTGGTGATCAAACTGTAACTGTTTCATTCAGCCATTCAAAAAACATGGTGGCATGCATGATAGACAGAAGCGGGAAAGCAGCCGGAATTGACATCGAATACAAACGCGACAACATAGCAATTCTTGCTCAAAAATTTGCAAACGAAAAAGACACAACTAACAGTAACGGAGGCAAAGACCTTCAACTTATCTGGGGTTGTAAGGAAGTACTATATAAAGTTTACGGCAAAAAAGGACTTGACTTTAAACGCGATATTTTCATCACTTACGAATCGGGATTGCAGGGCAGAATTATAAAAAATGAAACAGTCATAAGCTGCGAACTTGATTTCATCAGACTGGATTCTTTTATACTGGCCTGGAATGTTTAAAATTTGGGGGTAATTATTTCTCCAATTATTACAAAGTTAAAATTTCATTAAAACAATTCACTAATGATAAAGCTAAAATGATGAAACTCAACACTTGATAAATTGATGGTTTCAGACCATAGTTTTAATTAATTGTCAGACACTTGTCAAATTACTGAATGCTTTGGCATTTTGCTTTGGTTTTTGAGTAAAAAAACTTATTATTGTTCAAAATTTACACAATACAAAGCAACGAAACTAAAGGTTTCGCTGTCTGATTAACGATGAAAACAACGATACGAATTCTCCTCATTCTCATTGTATTCCTGCGGTTTTATGAAAGTAAAGCCTGCGACGTAATCAATGGTTCGGACATCAGGTTCATCCACATGGGTGGGTATAAATACCATGTGAGATTCATTCTCTACCACCAGTGTGTCTGCCGTCTGGGCATTATGCCAAAGTTCACAATTTCCTGTGCAGCCACTACTTTGTCCATCACACCTCCAAGGACCAGTATACGAGATATCACGCCGGTTTGCAGCAACGGTCAGCCTCCATGCCTCAACGGCGGATACGGCGGCACCAGATATGGTATTGAAGAACATATTTTTGAAGACACCATTGATTTTGCAAAAAGCCCATACAATCAGTTTCTAAACAACAGTTGCTGCGAACTTATGTTCAGGGTTTCCCAGCCATGGGGTCTGGTAGGAACTACCACATCAACAACAACTTATGGCGGCGAAGCCATGATGAATTTATGTGCTATCGGCAAAAAAGGTAATACTACCCCTACCCTTTCAACAATTCCAATGTCGTTTATGTGCTGCAACCAGCCATTTACTTTCAACAACGGCGTATTCGACAATAAAGACAACGACTCACTTTCATTTGCACTCGACGAACCCCTGAGTTCTTCCTTTATGCCGGTCACCTGGATATCTCCACTTAATAAAGACATACCTCTTACACCATATTGCCCGCCCAATCCCGGTGTGGTTAACTGCCGCGCCCTGCCAAATGCCAAACCACCAAGAGGTTTCTATTTCGACAAAGAAACCGGTGACATGGTGTTTACCCCAACCAAATGCGATGAGTCAGGACCGGTTGCCATTAAAGTAAGGGAATTCAGAAAGGATTCCATTACCAAGAAAATGGTTCAGATTGGTTTTGTAAGAAGAGACATTTATGTAACGGTGGTTACCTGTTCAGATAATAACCCGCCATATATTGAAGGCAATAACAAACACAGTGTATGCGAAGGCAATAAAATCTGCTTTACCATTAAAGCAAAAGACGATCCTTTCCTTCCAAAGCAAACTGTTCCTGATACAGTAGACATGACCTGGAATCAGGGTATCCCTGACGGTTCTTTCAGAATACTTGATACCGCTGCCAGAGAAAAAGAAGCAGAGTTTTGCTGGACTCCTAAAGTCGGAGATGCACGTAATCAGGCTTACTCTTTTGCGGTAACAGCTAAAGACGATGCCTGCCCAAGACCTGCCTACACCATCAAGGGATTCAATATCAAAGTAAATCCTAAAGCCCGCGATACCCGTCAGTACGAAATTCTGGAATGCGGTAAACTCAGATTTACAGCACACCCTTCCGATACTGTCAACTACAATAAAAACAATTACCGTTACAAGTTCGTTATTCGCGACAGTACAAATTCAGGTCTTCCATATTACATGGGCTTTAGCCGAAAAGACAGTGTTAAATTTAAACGCGGAGGCAAGTACATCATAGAGCACGAGATTACCAATCCACCATATAACTGCCCAACAATCTATACCGATACTGTCATCATGCCTCCGGTACTGGATGTAGATCTTGCTTTCGGCAAAGACACTTTTGTTTGTGCAGGTAATAGTCTTACCCTGGAACCTGTGGTTGTAAACGGCAATCCGAATTACAAATACAAATGGGAATCTCCTCAGGGTACGCATAATCCCAAAGACACCTTAAACAAATTCACACTGGTCAAACCCATTGCAACAAGCAAGGTGATACTGGTATTAACCGATGCAAAAAAATGTGTTGAAAGCGACACAATAATAGTGCACTATCAGAAAAACCCTATTGTTGACATCGGACCGGATCAGAGA
>CAZRKA010000029.1:0-23475 GCA_964600345.1 uncultured Chitinophaga sp.
TATCATACGAACCCGGAAGCAGATACAGCTTTCTCGGGTTGCGCAAGTGAGAGGTGCCGCCATCTCCAAAATCCCATTCCCATTTGACGATTTCACTGTTAAATGTTTTGGACATATCTGTAAAATCGCATTCCAGCGGCGGACAGAACCTGCCGGTCGGATTGGATTTAAATTGCGGCTGCAACATATTGGGCGAAACTTCGAAACTATCGCGGTATGTTGTATTGCAACCATTTCTGTCTGTGAAAGTCAGATTGAAATAATTGACACCGATGCTGACGAATTTTTCGCGCAGATGCGGGTCACTGCTGCTGTAACCATTGCTGAAATTCCATCTGGTGCTTACCGGCAGTTTGCTGCCAGATGTGTCGACGTAGGATTTGAGATACAATACCGGCGTATCGCACATGGCAAAACGCTGGAAAGTGTATTTGCCTTTAGGACCTTCAACAGGTAATTTATAGGTCTTTTCGGATATACATCCTTTATCGCTCTGCACTCTGTGAATGACATCCACATATTTTTGTCCCGGAATCAGATAATCTACGGTCAGCAGGGTGCTGCGGTTGCGTGCTTCTATCTCTTTTCCGTTAACCGTCCATGTGTGGTAATGGGCATCTTCGCCAACTGCCGAATCTATCAGTTCAAGGTCCATCGGCATGCATTTGTTTTTCCTGATAACATTACCCATCAGTGCAATTCCGTCTATTCTTACATGAAGGCGGTTGGTATCCATACAATTGCTCGAATCGAAAAATCCAATCAATTTTACGACATAATTGCCGGCTTCTTTAAAATCGTATTTGGCTATCTTATCCAGACTGCTGTCACCGTTTGGAAAAACCCATTTAAAACTCTGCATGCTGCCATCGTACAAAAATTTACCCTTAATCGGAACGCATGCCTGATTGAGTTCATATTTCAGATCGATCCAGTGCAGCTTAAATGGCAATTTCGGTTCAATAGAATCCACACATCCGAAAGTATCATTCCAGGCTTTTAATTTGAATTTTCCGAAGGGACTGTTTCTGAAATACTCCAGATCATTTTTCTGAATGTCCTGCAGTGCGGCATATCCGAGCAATAAGGAATTATTTTCGTACAACTCAGCTTTGGTTTGCCAGGTAAACCGCGGTTTAAGCGCTATAAGACTGTTCTTGCAATTGAGGGAGCGAATACCCAGTGAGGGAAATGGTCCGTGAACATTAACACTGTCTTCAAATCTTGATTCGGTGATACATCCGTAATGTTTGGCGGTAATTTTTATACGGTGCTTGCCTCCGTTGCCGGTAAACAATATTGAATCCGGTATCGTCTGATAATTTTCTATAACACCATTGTCATTAACCTTTGGATAGGTCACTATTAATTTAAAACTGACAATTTTTTTGATATAATCAGGAGTTGTATTGATGAAGTGAATGGTGTCCTTATTGCAGATATCGTATTTCGTAATTTTGAATGATGGTTCATAGCGCAAACCAACAGAAATCAGTGTTGTATCAGTAACGATGCATCCTCCTACAGTGGTAATATTCAACCGGGCTATAAACATACCCGGTTTGTAAAATACCCGCATCACCGTTGGGGTATTATAAACAGCACTTGTGTCGCCGAAAGTCCATTCGTAAGACAGAATATCTTCACTCAGTTTTTGTTCCGATTTGAAAGTTGCCGACTTGGGAACACAACCGTAAACCCCGTTGGGTTTAATGACTACTTTCTGGGTATTAACCTGTATCCTGTTGGGTGATTCAATTTCCTGAATGCATCCGTAGATATTTCTGACCGTTGCCTTTACCTTGAAATAACCCTTTTCGCCATACACATGTTCGATAGGCAGTCCTTTGGCATAATAACTCAGGCTGCTGCCGTCGCCAAAATCAAAAATGGCACCGGCATAGTCACTGCCATTGAGCCTGAACCTAGCCCTGAAAGGTGGCTCACATCCGATTGAATCGTCTATGCTTATCTCTACATCCGGACGGGGATTAACCGTTATTTCGCGGGATGTGGTTTCGGAACATTTGCCTTTGTAAACAGTAAGTGTGACAGTAAATTTTCCATCCGTCTTATAAGTGTGTTTGGGCTCTTTAACTGTATCACTGTTACCGTCGCCGAAATCCCATTTATATCTGAGATTGCTGATGTCGGGGGTAGTCTGGTTGTCGAACTGCATTTGATTGTTGCGACACACATTTCCACTGCTGAACTTTGGTATCAGTTTTTCTATCAGTACATCCTGAATGGCGGTATCGCTGCACGAATTGCTTCCAATGGCTACCAGTCTGATTTTGTATTTGCCGTAGTTGCCTATATTGGTGCTGAAATTATTGCCGGTACCACTGCTGCCGTCTGTGCAATACCACTTATAGGTAGCACCACCACTTCCGGTATTAACGGCGTTGAATACACCGGGCATCCTGCAGGCGTAATTGTTATCTGTTTTAAAATCCGCCACGGGCGATGGTTTGATGCGGATATAGGCAGATTTATTGACCAGACTTTTACAGCCAAATGCATCGGTGACCGTTAAGCCCACCGAAAAATAGCCGCTGTAGGAATATGCATGAGAAGGATTCTGAGTATTGCTCAAACTTCCATCACCGTAATCCCAGGTCCATTGGTTGATGACCGTATCGGCCTTCACCGAAAGATCGCTGTACCTGAGCAACTCACCTTTACAGGCAACAGTATCAGCCTTGAACTGGGCAACGGGATTGGAGAATACCCTTACCGGTGAAAAAGTCTTAGTGGATTTATTGCCATTGGCATCTGTAACCGTTAGACTAACTGTAAAATTACCCGAGCGGTAATAGATGGCTGATGGATTTTTAAGTGTAGAGCGGTTGCCGTTGCCGAAGTCCCAGAGGTAAGAGACAGCCCCGCTGCTTCTGTCAGTAAAGCTGATGCTGAGAGGTATGCAACCCTGTTTGACTGATAAAGAAAAGTCGGCCGTCGGATTGGCATACGCTGCCAGGCCGACGAAGAATATACCCACACACAATATTCCCCGGCTGATTTTCAAAGTGTTTTCAATGCAAAGACAATATTATTTAAATTTTAGTTGCCTGAGATGAATTATTTCTTTTTAAATAAAAATGAGCCGGCGTAAGCTGAAGTGAATTCCTTAATTTTCACATACTTAAATGTATCAGGCGGATTCCAGTCCATATTGCCGGGTCGGGTATACACCTTGTAGACTGTTGACTCCCTGAAACTCGTATCCGCATAAAAACGCCTGATCTGGTAGTACCCAAAACGCGGATCAGCTGCTGCATACTGAAAAGGAAATGCAAAGGCAATGCTGTCGTTTGCAAATTCACCCGAATTGATAAAATCGAATAAAGCTTTATTGCATCTGATGGTATGCCTGTAACCCATATCCGTTTCTGTATATCTGTGCCGGCTTTCAAGCTGAGAAAAATTAGACAGCATACCTGCGGCAAGTAATACATACGGTAGGCTTTTATGGTATTTGCCGAAAGAACGAATGGCAAGTGCAAATATCCATGAAGCTATCGGAATCAGTATCAGAAAATATCTTTCAAGCGAATCTGCAATCGACGAAAAAAGTATGAATCCGAAACTGAAAATAATCATCAGCACATCATTCATATTGCCCCTGTATTGATTGCTTCGGCGTGCAAACAAATACAGAATAACGGCTACAAATAATATAAGACTGTAGACATACCTTCCCTGATTAATAAAGGTGAATTCGAGCGGGTAATCCCAGATCTTCTGCAACATACTGCCTGCCTCCAGTTTTGATTTACCGACGTTAACAGGGTTGAGATACCAGCCGAAGCTCCATTTGGTAAGCAAGAGAAATACACCGAAAACCGCAAATGGTATGCTGAATAAAAATATCCTCTTCAGTTTTTGTTCTTTATCCGTACCGCTGATAATCCCCAGCAAGGTATGCACAAATAAAGCAATGGCCAGCACCAGCCCGGTTTCCTTGGTCAGAATCCCAAACACACAAAATAAAACTGAAAGAACATATTGCCTGCGTATATAAAACAGAATCGCAAACACGGTGTGCATGGCAAGAAAAGTTTCGAGCAATACCTGTGCTGACAGCGCCAGTACAACAGGCTGTGCCAGAACAATGACAAAGGCAAACAAGGCGTTTAACTTGTCTTCGCTCAGCGCCATGACAAGTAAATAAGTGCCAAACGAAAGCAGGAAAGTAAAAACGAGGGTACTTAAATGCATGACCAAGGGCGAGGAGCCGAAAATTTTCATGACAGAAGCCATCACCACATGCAACAGCAGCGGATGACCGTAGCTCATGGATGCAGGAACAGCCGAAGGCATCAGTGAAATACCGTTATCGCACATGTAAATGATGCCGCTCATATAACCGGCCATTTCGTCCCAGTAATAAGGCAGAAATAAATCTTCGTATTTATATGCAAAGACCAGCAGCCAGGCCGGAAGCATGATAAACAAAGGATTTAATGCGCCAATTTTAACAGGCAGTTTCAGCATTTACAGAATTTTCTGTCTATGTAAACTTTTACCTTTTTCTTGCCTTTCAGATAGTAACAGCCACCTTTGTCACCCTTGTATATGTTGCGGCCCTGATACTTCCCGCAAGGCTTGGGTTTAAAAGCCATTACCGACATCAGTATAAACAGCGACAGACAGTAAGACAGGAATCGTTTCATGAAACGAAATTATCATTATAAGGAGAATTAACAAAATTATTTAGGTAATTTGCACATCGCCATATCATGCTGAAACTCATGCGGAATATGATTAAAACAAGACAGGTTCTGCTAAGCCTGTTCTTCTCCTTTTTTGTACTTTTTTTTGCGGCCTCCAATATCAACTGGGGCGGCAAAAACTGGGAGGATATACTCGAGGCTGATGCCAGAGGCTATTACGCCTACCTGCCTGCCGTCTTTATCTATCACGACCTCAATTTTGGATTTTTTGAAGAAATAGAACTGAAAAAATACCCCAGACCACATCTGTTTTACGATTACAGAAACGAACACAAGGGCAAACATATCAATAAATATTTTTGCGGCACTGCCATTGCCGAACTGCCTTTCTTTGCCCTCGGACATTTAATTACCACAATGAGTGGCGAAGAAAGCGATGGATATACAAGATTCTATTTTATCTGTATCAACTTCGGCGCGCTTGTTTACCTGCTGCTCGCATTTGTTTATCTGATACGAATTCTGAGGTATTACAAAATCAATGAAAATGTCATCGCCTTTCTGATACCGGTATATATTTTCGGTACCAACCTCTTTCTGTATTCCGTGTTGGATCCGGGTATGTCTCACGTGTATTCACTGTTTTTCTTTTCTGTCTTTATTTATAAAGCCATACTTTTCTTTGAGAACCCCTCTAAGTCTGCCTTATACATATTGGCCTTACTGCTCGGAATAATTATACTGATACGCCCAAGCAATGCAATGATACTCCTGTCGCTTCCATTTCTGGCGGGAACTTATCCCCGCTTTAAATCAGCCTTGCTTTATGCAATCCGTAGTCCGCTCACACTTTTTGTTTCGATTCTGATAGTTTGCGCTGTGGTTTTTATTCAGCTGGTTTTTTATAAAATGGCCACCGGCGATTTTATTGTTTACGCTTATACCAAAGAGCGTTTTTATTTTGATCAGCCCAATATCCTGAATATACTGTTCAGCTATCGCAAAGGACTTTTCCTTTATACGCCCTTGCTTTTTATTTCGCTTGCGGCTTATTACCATCTGTTCAGACAAAACCGCTTTGCAGCTGTATCACATTTCCTTTTTTTATCTGTCGTTACCTATATTCTGTCATGCTGGTGGATGTGGTGGTATGGCGGCGGATTTTCGGGCAGAGTCTTTATAGAATACTTCCCGTTTTTCATCATACTCACCGGTGTCCTGATCAACAACATCAGGCAGAAAGTACCTAAACGATTGCTGTACGGACTAATCGTTGTGCTGGTATTGATTTGTCAGATTCAGATTTACCAGTACAGACATTACCACATACACTGGGAAAATACCGACCGGGACATGTACTGGAATGCATTCCTCAGAATAGACAGACTGCTTTAAAATTACTTTCTTTTGAACTGATAATACAAAACCATCTCAGGGCAGGCTTGTTATAGTCAGCTTTCTGATAATTTCATCAGCCCATTTTCCGGCCCTATCGGTCTCGCCATCCAGCAAAGGACCTTCCGACCCTTTCACATAAAAACCCGCCGCCGGCACTACTGTTTCTCCACCTGCCTTCTCAAGTGCCCGCTGAATCCGTTTGGCCGCATTGCCACTTATAAACGATTTTATTCTGGTGTCGAAGGCTGCCGTTTTTACGCCTTTCAAAAGCGAAGGTAAAAAGCTGTCCAGTATTTCTTTGGTTTTAACTGTCGGCCGCCAGGCATTGATAGGACTACCAACTATCAGCAGTCCGACACCAAGCAAATCATCTTTGCTGAATTCGCTTACTTTTATTGCCTTGACATCGTTTCCAAGATGTTCGGCAATTTTGCGGGCTATGGTGGCTGTGTTGCCAAAGCTGCTGTCGAATAATACCAGTGTTTTCATTGACGGAAAAATTATGAGACAAATTTATCATACTAATACATACCGACGGATGACTCAGGTCAGTATAAATTCTTTTAAGTCTATATGCACTTTTATATTCATAAAAGTTATTCAAGATACATATATCCGTTACCGCAACTGAGCATGAATTCAAGCACCATGATTGATGTCAAATCCTGCCCGTTTAATTTCAAAATTGTAAATTTAATTCTCATTATGCGAAGAAATAAACGCCTTACAAAATATTAATGTATTGATTTTCTGATTTTTGTAAAACAGGCAAAGTGATTGCACTTTTCAAAACGATAAGTTGCCGGATTGAATTTAATTCTTGCGCTTTTTGATTTTCTGAATCAATGTTTTGAATGAATGAAGCCGGCAAAAAATGATCACCTTAAAAACAAAATCTATATGAAACAGTTAATTTTTATCATGATTGCAGGGCTGTTTTTCTACAGTGGAAGATTACAGGCCCAAAGCATGAAACTGGGTAGCAGATTCACCATTGGACAATCTGAATTCAAGGGAAAAGATTTTGACGGCAAGAGACCCGGTTTATTACTGGGAATCGGAGGAAGTGCCGACTACAGTTTCAACAAATGGTTCGGATTAATGGGCGATGTGATGTTTATGAGCAAAGCCGTTAAGCAGAAAGGCAGTGTGCCCGGCGGAATTTTTGGCGACCCCGACCGCTACACCTACACCGAAAAATACCAGTTCTTTCAGGCCGAAATACCGTTGATGGCCAAGCTCAGAATCGGCAATGAAAAATTTGCCCTCAGAGCATTCGCCGGCCCCGTATTCGGATTCAATCTTATGTCTGTGCACAGTCGCATATACGACGATGAATCATACAATAATTCGAACGGATACAGCAACAGAAACATGAACGACATGAATATCTTCGAAAACGGTCTGGTATATGGAATCGGTATTGAAATTACCGGCAAACAAAATGAATTGTACTTCGGAGACATCAGAAGCGGCAACAGCCTGAGTCCGCTGGGAAAATTCGAAAACAGAAACATATACCTGTCTTACTTCAATCTGTCGTTTGGTGCCCTGTTTTAACCTAAAAAATAATACGCTATGATACGCGTGAAAAATATTCTGTGAAACTGTTACCTCTCATTTTTAAGAAAATTCCCTTCTGGTGCTCAGGGGGGATTTTTTTATGCTTATACCTTTACAATTCCGTTTTTGATCTTTTAGGCATATATTTGTCTTTAAGCACTGTCATTGAAAATGAAATCTACGCCGGTATTTCCGCAACACCCATTAAAGAATTCGGAAGGCAGGGATACGGATTTTCATTTTTCACCCTGGGGTCTTAAAAAAGAACATTACGATATAGAAAAACCACACCGGCATCAGTTCTATGAAATACTGTTCTTTCACAGCGGCAACGGCATTCACGATATCGATTTCAATACTCATAAAGCCCGAAGCAGATCCATACATTTTGTAGCCCCAGACAATGTACATCTGCTTCTGCGCGATAAAAAATCGTCGGGCTGCAGCCTGCTATTCGTAGGCACTTTTCCGGATACAGAATTGCTCTCCTCCCTGCCTTTTAATTCAGCATTACCTGCACTGCGCCCGGATGCTAATGCCTACCGTCGCATACTGACCCTGCTGGGTGAAATTGAAACCGAATACGCCGGCAATGCCCCCGATAAATTTGACATATTGAAAAGCATGCTGCATTTACTGATGCAATTGCTGTTCAGATACCACCGACTGGAACACCCGGGTGAATCTGCCTCCGATATGAGACCCGAAATCCTCCAACAATTCTTCAGACTGCTGAAGCAGAATTTCGATAAGCACCTGAGTGTAGGTCAGTACGCCGCTATGCTCAATACAAACGATAAATACCTGATCGAATTATGCAAACAGCACAGCGGAAAAACACCTTTAAAACACATTCGCGAATACACAGTGTCTGAAGCGAAAAAGCTGCTGTTTAACAGTCCGCTTTCCATAAAAGAAATTGCCTTTAAGCTGAGCTTCGACGACCCCGCCAACTTCACCCGCTTTTTTAAAAGTGTGGCGGGTTATTCACCACTCGAATACCGCGAAGGCATTCGCTGAAAAAATGACCTGAGAATCTGAATAAATGACAAGCACGAACTCTATAATCACAATTACTTTTGTGCTGTATTCTTAATCACTTACTTTATGTTTAAATCAATTATTTCTGTTTTCTTACTTTTATTGGCCTCAGGTGGCTACGGTCAGGATACGGCCCTTTGGACCGCCGACATCAATGCCCTGCCGGATTCCGTACCCGTTAACCCGGTCAAGGTTTTGAGCAACCACAATCAGGACCTGTATACCCTGGGTAACTGGTATATCGGTGGTGACACCATTAAAACGAAGATTTATCTCAATAAATTCTCTGAAAACGGAGCGCTGATATGGACCCGAATTTTTCAAAACACAGGCAAGGGTTATCCCCGCGCCTTCGACATGGTAACAGACGGCAACGATGTTTGTATTGCAGGGATTTATTCAAATGGCAATGCAGAACGTCCGCTCTTAATGAAAATATCCTCATCGGGCAATACGCTGTGGAGCCGCGACAGTTTTACTCAATTTAATTCGGGCAGAATCATGAAGCTGATACTCAAAGGCAATACCCTGTATTGCGGAGGTTCGGGCATTGCATGTACCGGCACCGACGGCAGCGAACTCTGGTCCGATACCACAGCTTCAAATGCCATGACGGTAGATGCTTACGGCCGCATGCTGGTTTACGGCAATAATTTTGGTTCTGACTATCTGCAGCGTTATGATATAAACGGTAGCCGTCAGTTCAGTAAAAATGTAGGAATCAGTTTCACAAGAAGGATTTGCAGCGACGCTCAGAACAGCATTTACATTCTGAGCGACCTGCCTGGCTATGTACTTGAGAAATACGACAGCAGCGGAAATTTTGAATGGCGGTATAATAAGTTCCCCATGGCACCGCCCTTCGGCGATATCGGATTTGAGGTGCTTTGCGATAAGTCCGGGAATATCTATTGTATAGGAATATCTGATACAATATTCAAATTCAATACCCATGGCGATATGATTCAAAAACTCAATATGCTGGGTACTGATGCCCATATCATTTCTGCCGCTCTTACACACGACGATCAGCTGCTGACTGCCGGATCTTATTTCAATGGAACAGATTATACCATTAAAGCAATTTCTTACAATCTGCTGGGAAAAATAAACTGGATGGGGAATTATAACGCGCCGGCTTCATCTCAGGAATTTGCAGTTCATCTGTGCATTTCAGAATATAATGGCATTTATGTACTCGAGAATCTTAATCAGAATGGTCGTCTCATCAAATTTGAATCCCCGAGGCAAAATATGCCGAATCTGAAAGATGTCTGCGTTTCACGGATACGCTACGATGCCTCAGATTCAGGATTTGTTTACGTCGACATATTTAACGGCAGTACCGCTTTCGTTAATTACCCATCAGTAAGGATTCTTTCACCTTCAGGTGATACCATCAGCAACAGGAGCAATAAGGTTATCTCGTTCGGTATCAACAGCAATTCTTACCAGAATTACCGCGATTCGATTTACCGCAAAGACATTACCGATTTCAGGACATGTAAAATTCTGTTCAGTATCGGTTTCGGTGATACCACAGTCGAGCTGCAGTGGTGCGATCAGAGTGCCCTTGCACAGCCTGCTGCACAAGAATCCTTGTTTTCACTGTATCCCAACCCCTTTAGCGGAAAGCTCAATATACTTTCAGAACTCAGTTTGGATGATGTCCGGTTTAAGCTCTACGATGCAAGCGGACGTTGTCTGTTCGACAGCCTTATTGAAAACGGCTTAAATCAACTGGATATAGATCTGAGCCGGGGAATGTATTTCTATTTGCTGAGAAACGGCAATACCATTTTGCAAAGCGGCAAGCTGATATCCGAATAAACGGGTTATTTGCAGAGGTAAACATCCTCGCCCGGCTTGTCGGTGTATTGCTTAGAGGCTTTGTCCAGACAGAGATTCATCTCACTGCTGTATACCGCTTCAATGACGCAATCAACCCTGACTCCCCTTTTGCTGTCGGGCGCAAATAATTCCTTTTTACTTTTGGCAGCTATGTTGTCGAAGCGCAGTTCTTCGCTCTGATAAACATCGCCATTGGCTTTGATATAATTGAGTTTTACCCGTACGCTGTCTACAAAATACGGACTGCTGTTGTTCAAAGCAATACTCAGATCCTTGATACCGCCAATTTCCACCTTGCGCAATTCGCTTGGAGCGGCTTTGATAAACTGCTGCCAGTTCATGCGGTAAGTTTTCTTTTCGGATTCCATACCCGCCGTTTGGGCAATCTGTGTGACAACCGGGTTAAGACTGTCTTTCATGGATGCGGCCAGAGTTTCAAGCCTTTCGGCTTCGAGGCTGGTACTCAGATATTGAATTGAAAGAAAGAAAAGTATACCGGTTAGCACCAGCACTATTGCAATATACCGGCTGAAATCAGACTTGGCCGATTTCATCTTCTTACTCAGTGGGGGCGTCACAGTATTGAGGGTATTGGGAATCGGATTGTCGATGAATGTCGACGACATGGTACCGATAAGGTGTTCCAGTTCCCTGCAATCTGCAATGTTAATCCATCCCGACAAGCCTTCGTACCATATCATGGTGCTTTTATAATATCTGTTCCGGCAGAATTCGTCGTAACTCACAGGTCCGAATACATCATGCCCGTTGGAATAATACAGCTCTTTAATTTGATTTTCAGACATAATAACAAATATATATAAAATAAACGTGAAATCAGAGCAGTTTATTATAGCAGATTTGCTTACAGATAAATATACCGGTATTAGTTAAGTTTTCGGAGATCCTCTATTTTTACCCTTTATCTTTACGCCTCAAGCGGACCTGATACAGGGCTTAACAATACGGTATAACTCATCCTAAAAAGTTTCCGCATGAGGCGGAAAACTATTAAGGATGAGTAAATTTTCTTCACACTTCCCCTGATATTCTTTTAGGTCATTTCCGTAATTCCGAAACCTGTCAATTGCGCACATCGCCGGTGGTTTCCCTGAGCAGCTTTTTAAGCAGCGCAATCTGACCGAGGTGGTAATGCATGTGCTCGATGATACCGAGCAGATTCCTGAAATAAATGCCGTATTTCTTGTCCGTAAAATCTTCCCATAAACGCTCATCAGGCAATTGTTCAATCAGCACAGCAAAATCTTCGGCATTGGCCCATACCTTTTCCAGCATTTCGTTCCAGTCTTTTTCCGAGTTAATGGGCGGGTGTTTGAAACTCATTTCATCGCTCGAATTGAGAGCCTCACCCCTGAGCACTGCGGATACGGTAGTGACGTAATAACTTGTGTGATACACAAGCGTGGCAATGGTATTGAACGAATAAACCTTTTTGGTGGCTAGCTGCCAGCTTATATCCTGCAATTGCTCTTTCATGGAAGAGCAGGTCCAGTTGCCGCCGAAATGTATTTCTCTGAGGTGTTTTGCCAGTTGGGCAGAGGTGTTCATGGTTAATTTTTAATTGCTAATAAGATACAAATATATTGTACAGCTCTGAAAACCGGTAAAATCGTGGCATGCTAATGTGTGAATTGAAATCAGGCGCATGGTTCATTTGAACAAAAACACCCCATTCGGTTAACTTAAACCTCATTCCGGTTTATTTACAAACTGAGGTATCCATTATGCAAATCCGTGGGGAATAATATTAACATAATGCTTACTTATTTGAACTCAAAATTATAAGGCTGTCCCTCATGAATGCCACATCATAAAATAGTACCTTGTTTACACTGTTCAGGATATAAGCTCCGGAAATAAATGTCTTGAATCGAATTTGGTAGAAATCTTCCACATATATAGTTGGATAACGCAAACGATACAATTCTAATGAATCATCATTTACATTTTCAACTGTTTTATATTCGGAGAAATCAAGGACGGAATCGCTGTTTATGTCGTTGATAATCTCTTGTTTGGATGGAATCGATTCCTCGTCGAGAATTATACAATCCCAATCTTTGCCTGAAATCAAATCATTGAATTTAAAAATCATAGTTGGGAGACTTCGTACTTTACTGCTACCATAATCGATAAAAAAGTCTTTGAACTGGATTCCAATATAATTTTTACCTTTGTAACGGTATAAAATGATGCTGTCCAATTCCGGCAGCAAGCCGACTAAATCATCAGATACCACTGCTTGCTTATTGAGTTTAAGATTTTTCAGACTGCTGTCTTCCAGCGTAATTTCAAGTTCAAGTGTATCGCGGTTTGAAGCGAATTTATAAACCCGGTGCTGTTTAAACTTGTGCACCTCCATTGGTTTTAAAAATGCAATTAATACCTCTCGGTTATTTGCGGGTAAGGATTGAACAATTAGCAGACTTTTTTCTTCAGGTGTATGGTTTACATAACTTGTGAAAACTGAAAAAAAAACACAGACAATGTATGCAAGCTCAAATTTCAAATCATTTTATTTTAAGAAGTTCATTATGATAAACATCCCAATTATAATAAATAAAATACAACTCATCTTCAAACATACAGGAAAATAAAAAAAAAGGTTGGTAGTAATATTGTTAAAATACTTATTTTCATCCATTAAACTGCTTAGTTAATATTGGTTCCGCATTGTTCTGAAATCAAACCAAAATACCTTCATTTACTTAATAAATTTTTGGATTATCGTTTCTTGCTCTGAGGCAATAACAATAGTATACATACCCTTTCTGAAGGAACTTATATCTAAAGAAACTATAGCAGAATTATCTACATCGTGAGTTAAAATTAGCTTACCTACAGAGTCAAAAATTAAAATTTGTTTACCTTGTAGATTCTCATTTTTGATATTGATAATTCCATCTGATGAAATCGGATTAGGAAAAAAAATATTTTCAAATAAATGATAAGAAACAATATCCGAAGAGTGCCGGTAATAGACAACTTTATCCTTATAAAATCCATTATTCGCAAACTTTTTATTTGATTCTTCACAATAACTGACATTACCGCTATAAAACCACGCTCCAACTGTTATCCACCCCTTGACTGTAATCGGAATATCAAATGATGACGGACATTGCCATAAATACAAAAACGAATCATCCTTCCCTAAGTCTTTTGGAAATGGCATTTCGTACCATTTTACCCCATATTGTTCAGGAAATCTTATATCCTGCATATCCGCCGAACCAAACGTTACATCAAACCATAAAGTATCGGTTGTATAAATTGAATCAGGTCCCAGGTTTTTAAAAACGATTTCAACAGTCGGCCTGACTGCACGAAAAACTGTATCGGGTTTAACAATTGCTGTTACAGCCAAATCTATTTCTCGTTGAGACATTACACGCATTGGAAACAGTAATCCGCATATTAAAACAGAAAATATAATTTTATTTCTTAGATTCATTAACTAAACTGCTTATAATATATTCTTCAAATCAATACTCAAGGATTTTTATGAACTTATAAGTTGTATCATTGTTTCAGAAGATCAAAAATATTATTTTTTTAGTTCAATAGTTGCATTTCTAGCTAAGCTTTATTATTTATAAATTTCTTTTCATTCATCATATGAACTTATGCGTTTTAAAAATTTAATTTTTTATCCCTTTACCCATTTCAAGTAACCTAATAGATTATGCTCATTATCTATGATTCTTATCATATACACTCCCGGATCCAGATCTGATACTGTGAATCGGATGTTGTTTCCGGTAATCTGACCTTCCATAAGCACTTTGCCCTCTGAAGACAAAATCTGATATTTATTATTTCCATCTTCAAGAGGCAGTTCAATATTCAGAACATCATTCGCCGGCTGCGGATACAATCGGATGATAGTGGCAAGCGATGAATGAACCGAAGAATTGTCATGGACCGTTATGTTAATACTGTCCCTGTTCTTACATGAATTGTTGTTAGTAACCTCTGCCCAAAGTGTATAGGTTCCCGGTACGCCTAAGTCCTGACCGAAAAACGATCTGGACACCAAGGTGCTTTGGTCGTCCCAGAGGTAGGATTTTTGCCCGCTACCTGCATGCAATTCCAATTTTTTCAAACGATGAAGATTTTGGTCAGGGCCCAGATTGACTGCAGGTAAGGCCAGGCTTTGAATCAGAATCGAGTCCCGGCTTTTGCAAGCTTCCGGGTTAGTTATCTGGCACCACCAAACGCTATCCCTGGTTACAGATAGATTTATTGCGCTGTCGGTGCTACCCGTATGCCATAAGACATCTCCTGCATTTATCACCTTCTTCATCACTTTTGAATATTGACATACCGCCGTATCATAACCCAGGTTTACCACCGGCAATTCATGCGTTATCACATGAACTGCGGAGGAAGTGTCCGCATCACAAGTGCCGCTGAGCAAAGCCCGGTATATGATTCCGTTCTGCTGCGGATTTGTTAGACCAAGATTTAGTTTGCCTTGAGTCTTTCCATTCATATTTGCCCAAGAACTTCCGTTATTGTTGCTGCTTTGCCATTGAAAATTCAGTCCTTTGCCAAAAGCTGCTAACGACAGCTCAGCAGGTCGTTCCCCCTGACACATTGTGTCATTCATGGGTTCAGCGGTTATTGATATCTCAGGAGATCCTTCGTTAGATTCGTAACAACCCATGTCAATCCGGTCTTCGTAGTACCTTAAATTTCCTCCGATATCAAGTTTAGTTAATTTAAGACCTAATGTATCCTTAGAACCAGCATTAATACCCGGGGATTGCGAATTGCAGGTGCTTCTAAGACCAAAATCCGCGATAGAAGCATCATACGAGGAGCCAATGCCGGCACTTGGCGATTTAAACAAAGGGTTGAATGAAAAGTTGTTATTAGAGAATTTGTTAAACCCACTAGTAGCCAGAAGAACGAAATTATCCGTATCATTCTCAATGGTATTGTTGTTGAACTCCGGTTGAATTTGAACTATTGTTATCTGTTTTCCATTCGATGAATCGCATTTATTGCCCCAGAGAATATTGTTCTTATAGATATTTAACTCAGAATTCTGTACCAAAAGCATCAATCTGTATGAACAATAATTATTTACTACAGTAGAATTATACATTTGAGCAGGAAGTAATAATGTCGGACTGGTATTATTGGCAATCAAGCACGATCTCAATTCTGTAGAAATAAATTGTCCATTATTTTTTTGTTCAACACTGGAAGTATTGTTGAGAACTTTAGTATTTGTATAAGAGGAAAATGGTGAGTTGCCGGTATGTGCAGATATCAAACCGTAATTATAATTATTGCTGATCAAATCGTTCACAGAATAGTAACTGGCTCCATATTCTACTCTAATTAAACTGGTAGATTGATTATATTGCATTTTACAATTGTATGTATACAATTCGGTTAAACTGGACGTTGCAAGAATCAATGCCCATGAAAATTTATTTGCCGGTGCGTTGATGAAAGTGCAATTATGGACCCGCACAATCGCCCTGTCGCTAGCCCGCAGTGCTATCCCATCATTGCCATCAAAATCAGAATTTGTTATAGTGGCGTAAGATTTTTTCTTATAGTAAGTATTTCCCTGGACATCAATCACCGAACCGTCAAGGATAGTAGAAGGATAACGGGTATAGTCCTTACCCCTTTTTTGCTTTTCAAAAGAACAACTGTCTATAATCGCGTTACTGCCATAATCAATAGAAATTGCAGCACCCACAGGTACATAGGATACAGATAATGATGAACCATCATCAAAACCAAATATACTGACTTTATTGTATTTGAATTTGCAACTTAATACTTTGGTGAAAGCATCAACCGTAATATGAATACAAGCTCCAACATTTGCTTCATTCCTGTAAAAAGTACTTTTTTCAAATTTCACTTTTCCAAATCCAAGGATAGTTATACCTCCGCTTCTATAAGCAAGAGCCGTGTCGTACAAGCTTTTGCAATTTCTAAACACACAGTATTTAAATATGGAGGTATCGTTTGCATTGTTTGTTCGTATGAATTTAACTCCCTTCCAGCTTCCTGTATCGTGTTGATTCTGCTTGGTAAACCAGATGCTGTCAACGGAAGATGAACCACCCAGGGCCAGAATCCGTCCATCCACCTTCATGTGCTTGAACTGGGCAAACTCAATGCGAACACCGGGTTCTATCTGCAAGGTCTGCCCATTGGGTATGATTATATTTCCGTTTATTTTATAGGGACTGCCAGCCTTGGTCCACACACCGCTGACATTGCCTCCGGAAATGGTAGTCTGGGTATATGTATCATTCATTATCATTACGCCAACAATCAATAAAAAATTCTTTAATCCTGATTTCATTTTATTTGCCTCGATTATTCTGTTTTAAAATCTGTGTCTAATACCATATAGTTTTTATAGGCCACATTGGCCTTGTATATGTAAATCGTCAGCATAATTTGGACCGATTATAAACAAATATAAAGGGGTGTTTCCATAAAAACAATAATTTTGTATATCATGGAAACTAAAAAGAAACAAATAAATATATCCAAACCGTTTCTTTTACTACCACTTATATGTTGACCACATCAATATGTCTGAATTTTTACAATTAATTCTCCAGCTTTCTATATCAAAACAAGCAGTTGAATTCATTGATTTATCTGAAAAATAATAGGCCAGGCTATTACATGCCCAATCCCTGTCAGGGTTGCTAAATTCTGCAGGAACGGCCTTTTTCAGATATCGTTTATCTATGTCAAGCAAGATGTATGTTTTGTCTTTATATTTAAAAAATAAAACCATGTTAATTCTTCTGTTATCAAAATAGTTCTAAAAAAAAAACGAAAATTCATATTTGAAATTATTTATAACTTAGATTATTAAAAAAAGATGTTTTCATTTCTAATTTAACATTCTTATATTTTTTTAGTATCTTATCTTTATTGTCTACCATTAAACAAGTAATGATTATTTCTTCATTTGATAAAGTCACAATTCGAATATAATAATAAAAGTATGAAGCTATGAAAGGCACTCCCCATTCATCAATGGCATTTGATTTATAAACGATGATTTTCGAAATATCTCTATTTTTATATTTCCATATTTCTTTTTGATTTTTTACAATTATTTCTTCTTCTCCAAGTTCAATTATTATCCCCTTATTTTTAAAATAATATTCCAAATGTAAATAAATTGCCGGTATTGAAAAAATAAAATGAAAAAGCAATGGAATATACACATAACTTATGTTGAAGTAATTCCAGATACTAATTATTAATATAAACCCAATCCAAATGAATGATGAGGCTCTTAAATGATTTAATAATTTATGTTTGCAAATCATGATGCCCAGGTTTTCCGTCCAGAATTTACTTGTCTTGAAATGGAAAAGCCGATGATATGACACCTCTCGTGCCGATTGTAATTGACCCCTTTGTGCCGAAGTAAATTGACCCCCTCATTTCAGAGCAAAATATTCTTCCCTTTTCCATCCTTAGTTTTGGGTTTATACAAATTTATACTTTTTAAGATGATTGGTAATCTTAACAGGTAAGACTCTCAAATTAAGTGTACCGAATCGTTTTTCATTGACCCCTTCTGGAACTACCAGTTTATTATTTAATGTCATCTTGACTAATTTTAGTAAAAAGGAGTCGTTGCCTTCGGCTTTACCAATGAATACTCTCAATATAATATTTTTCATTATAAAATACTTAAATCTTGTCATTCAATTATTCACTATTTCTTTCAATTTCGATTTCCTCAATTATTTCTTTTCGAGTAAATTTATGTAAAACCAATTTTATTCTTTTTTTCCTTAATTTTTTTCGAATTAACTTAAAGTCATTTTTTTGTACTTTATTAACAAAACCAAATCTAAAATTTAATGGATCCTTTAAAAATTCTAATTCACTCAAAGTATCCGGATAGATTGAATAATCTAAAGCTATAATGACATACTTTAATGTCTCTATTTTGGAAATAGTATCTATAAAATCCAAAAATGTCTTTCTTAAAGGAAAATAATAGTCAATTTCTATAATTTGGATACCAGGTTGATTTTTTATATGATTCCCAAGGTCAGTAAGATTTTGATAGTGAGAGATTCTTAGCCAGGTGAGTCTATTAAATATAATCCCATCACTTAATATTGAGTCAGCTAACGGATTACAATATAATACTTCCAATGATTCCAAATTATTAAATGAATCCGAAAATCTTGGGTAATAATCATGTTTGTAACCATTTAATACTAGTATTTTAAGTTCCTTTGATTCCGATATCTTATCAGGCACAAATTTTAATGAATAATTTTCCGGAATATATGTGCATGAAAGTGCAGTATCTATAAACAAACTATCACTATAGTAGAAATGCCGGTTGAACGAATAATTCATATTGAAGTCAGATAATAATCTTTCATAAATTTTATCCTGTCCAACAACAGAATATACAATTTGAAAATAAACAAAAAGCAAGATCAATACTCTATTACATTTAATAAAATTCCCCTTTAACATGTTCATATTCTTTATGTTTTCCAATTCTTTTTTTCTCCATTTGGGTAAATTTGTTTTTGGGCCATTCGTATCATACTAAGAATCGGCAAGAGAAGGATTATCTATGAGAGTTTTTGAATCTCCTGCTTTATCAGACTTAATTTTCTTATTTAATGTTTTGATGACATAGAAAATAAATATTGAATTTAAAATAGTTATAATTATATACCTGAATGTTTGCATAAAATAATAAACCATAATATTCTCCCCACCATATACATCTTCTTCATTTTTTGATATAAAAATTGAAGCTTTTGAATGCAATTTCAAATCTCTGCCTTCTGTTCCCAAAAAATATTCTTTACTATTTAATTCAGGATAATTGCAACAATAAGTATAATGCTTTTGCAATCCAACTTCAGCTTCAGCTCTTTCAGTAATTTCACAAACTACACATTCATATTTCCTGAATTTAAAATTCAGTTTGGTATAAACTTTATAAATGCCAAACAGCAAATTAAGAAAGAATAATACTACAAAAAATAAATTAAGCCATATCAATATTCGTAATTTCACAAATAATCAATTTTAAACCTGCTATTAAATTCATGTGTTCTAAACCATGGATAATTCCAAATAAAAAAATACGATAAACTCTAATCTCCACTTGTTACATTAATTTTTTTTTGAGTAAATGACTTCAATATTGTCAATCCAATAAGTAAATCTACGAAAAAAATTAAGAAATAATAAGATAACTTTAGAAATACAAATTTTTGATTGCGCGATTTCAACCAAAAATAAATATAAATTGAAAAACAATATAAACTTAAAATATATACAGTAAAACCTAATTCATCATTTTTTTCTAATTTCAAAAACAATATATCAAAACAGTAGAATGATAACCTTACAAACAATAAAATATATACTAGTAAAAGTGCAATTTGAATATTTTTAGAGAAATAAAATCTTAACAAAAATAATTTATAACCGAATTGCCCAAAAATGAAAATTATTAAAAGATGATAATCGTTAAAAAAATGAAATGAAACCAGTGTAATAATGAGTTCGGCAATAATTATAAAAATTATATTCCCTATTTTATTCATCTCTTACTTTTTTTTCAAATTCAAATCCTATATTGTTTAAGCAGAAGGTACTGACCCCCTCATTTCAGAACAAAATATTCTTCCATTTTCCATCCTTAGTCCTTGGTTTATACAAATATATATTTTTTATGATGATTGATAATCTTAGCAGGTAAGACTCTCAAATTAAGTGTACCGAATCGTTTTTCATTGATTCCAAAAATGTTGTACCTATGTTGTACCCGCCTGCAAACAATAAAACTCCGCATGTTTGCAGAGCCTTTATTTTATTGAAGGGACAGGATTGCCTTCGGCGGACCTGAATAGATGGCTTAACAAGGAAAACAAAATCAGCGGTCTGCTTCGCATCCCCTTGCTTTTTTTATGCCTCAAAATGCTCAAATCAGAGCCTTTGGCATTTTTCTGCATAAAAAAAGCCGCTAACGCGGCTGATTTTGTTTTCCTTGTTGCGGGGACAGGACTCGAACCTGCGACCTTTGGGTTATGAGTTCGAAAGCTTTGTTCAATCTATTGGTTTTACTATATGTTTCAGGCTAAAAAGGGGAAGTAATGCCCCCAAATTGGCCCCAAAAATTACCCTAAAATCTTGCTTCGTTTTACTAAAATTAGAATGTAAAATTCTCAAATTAGAAACTCAAAACTTTTATTTAGAAATTTCTGTTTCAAATATAGCAGTAATCATACCAAAAATAGAAAAATTAGTTTAGTATTATTTAATGCCCCCGACAAAAATAAATTAACTCAATTATTTCTATTGAATTTTTATTTGAATTATTCATCTATTTGAACTAAAATACCATTGATGAAGTAGAGAGCACATCCTCCTAAGAAATATTGGATTTCATAAATTCCATCCTTTACTGTTGTTTTATGAGTCCTTATTGGATCTCCCCAAGCCATTTGACACATTTCTATATTCATTCCCAAAACAATTTTACCTTCTGCAATCAGTTTCCCATTATATTGACCATACTTTTCTACACAAATTTTTAGGCGATTTTCAACCTGATTTTTTATTTTTTGTTTTTGAATTTGCTTCAAATTTTCTCTTTCCTGTTCTGATAATTTTCTCTTTTTCTCATTCTCAATATAGACATCCTCTAAAACAAACCTGAATGAATATCCACTATATACCCAATCACTTCGTTCAATACTGTTGTATGGGACAATAGTAATATTTTGATCTCCAACATAACTATCATCTTTCTTGAATAAGACAAATGTTTGTGAGTCATTCTTGAAAATATAACCAATTTTGAATGGCATTTCCCATTCATCATAATTAATAAAACTATCAGTACTTATTGCCTTTTTGTAATCTAAAACACTTACTTCACATTGCCATTTTGTTCCATTCTTAAAATGGATTTTATTATTCGTAATTAAATCCCATACAAAATAATGTTCTTTATCATTAACGTAATCTGAGTTTCCTAACTCAACTATAAATGTTCTTCCGCTAAACATTTGTTTTTGTTTTAAAAAATATGGTACGAGAATCCAATCACCTTCTATGTCGTATATTGTGTCTCCATTGATATTGTCTTTTAGCAGAAATGCTCCTCCACTATGCCATTCATTTATTTTGTAATAGTAATTTGACTTATAAAACAAATGTAGCAAAGAATCTCGACTAATATGACCGATAATTGTATAGTATCTATCATTCGGGGTAATTAAAGTAAGGTTTTTATTGATAAAAACTGGTACTCCAGTTGGACGTAAACCAGTTGGATTAATAACTTTTAATGGTGGACAATATACCGTTAATCCTATATATTGTTTATTATGTAAAACTTCAAGAAACGAATCATTTTCACCATCTCTAGAATAACTCCATGTATAGTCTTTTAAACTATCATATATCGGTGGTTTGGTATATTCTGTCTTTATTTTCTTATTTATTTCGGTAATTGTAATTTGTGCATAGCAACAAATAATGTGAACATTTAGTCCAATTATAAAAGTGAATATTCTTATTATTTTCATTTATTTTTGGGTTTTTGATTTGAAATTTTTGATACCATTAATTTGACTACGCCTTCAAGCGTTTCAATTTTGGCTTTCAATTTTTCAGTGCTTTCATTTGAATTATCAAATTGGCTATAAACAATCTTTCTATTTAGAATTACCTCAAGATTATATAAAGTTTCAAGCCTCAAGGTCTTCTTATTTATAGAAGAATTTATTGATTGTTTATGCGCTCCTAATTTATTTCCTAATTCTTCGAAAGAGAGTCCACTTTCAAGAATTGCCATTTGCAAAGTCTTATAAGTTTTTGCCTTTGCATCAATTAATTTATCAGCGGACTTCTTCATACTTAATCTGCTTTTCTAACAGTGAAATGATCTTTAACTTATCTTTAATTGTTGATTCCAGTTTTGAAATAATTTCATCCTTTTGTTGGATTATAGTTTCAAATTCAGGATTATCATTTTTAGCAATTTTCTTTAATGGCTTTCTTCCTATCAGTTCATCTATGCTTATATGGATAACATCTGCTATTTTTTCTAAAAACTGTACTTTAAATGTACCAGTCTTAATCATTCTTGAATAATTAGAATCAGTTGTTAAACTATACTTATTCAAAAAGTCTTTTACTGACAGACCTTTTGATCTGGCATAATCTTCAACAATTTTTTTAGTAATTTTTGTATCCATATTTTATTCTGTAATTATCATTTTTAGCAATTACTAATTATTATATTTAATATTGCACTTGTCAAATTTAAGAGTTTTTTACTAAAAATGAACATGAAATTACCAAAAAAAGAAAAAAGTTTCCTTTATGGGGTGCTTGAAAATGTACCATTGATTGATGCTAAAGCCTTTAAGGATAAGGTTTGCGAGATTTTATTATGGACTGAAAAACAATGGGGTCACAGGTTGTATGCAATTACTCCGATATCAAATGCTGAAATTTCTTTGGTTACCAGACTTTTTCTGGCCTATAAAGAAAATAGAGGTGTATTTTTTGATTCAAGCATTCTGGATTATAATTACGAGAAACAATATCTAAAGAAACTGAAGTAAAGATGAGTAGTAAAGAAAATGCCGATGATCTCAGTAAGATTAATACACTTCGTCTAAATTCTGGTATCCCAGAACTTCTTAAAACATTTTTAGAGGGTGGTTTGAATACAGTTGTTAACTCTAAATTAAAAGGTCTCTCAGGTGACTTTCAACAAAATGCCATCAGCATGTCTGAAGTCATTTTAAGATATGGCACTGAGACGGAAAAACAAACACTTTCAGAGATTTATCATTCTTGTTTAAATAGAGTTAAATAATGGGAAATATTTCAATAGTGTTTCATGAGAATATCA